>RXJW01000138.1 GCA_003963005.1 Burkholderiales bacterium | reverse complement strand
TGCGGTCAATTACCTGCGTCCTTGAGCCGCCACGGTTGAGCTGACAGTCTTCGTTCCCACTTAACAAGTGAAGTGGGAACGTATGTCGGTCGATCTGGAGGGCCTGAAGCGGCGCCTCGTCTTGCGTCACAAGCCGGGTGGGCGCTGCGTGTATGACAAGACGGCCAAGGGCGAGTTCGTGGAGCTGTGCTTGCAGCCTGGCGTGTCGGTGGCTCGCCTTGCGCGCGAGTTCGGCATCAATGCCAACCAGGTCTCGCGATGGATACGCGATCACGGTCAGCTGCGCAAGCGTGCATCTGTCGCAGCCGCGGTGCCGGTGGCGTCGCCCTTCGTGGCCGTGCCGGTCCTGAGCGCGCCGGCTGAGCGCGTCGTGCGCGAAGTCGATGACACGAACGACATGAGCCTGCAGGCCAGGTTGCCCAACGGCGTGACGGTCGAACTGCGCGGCGTTGGCCTGCGTCAGCTGGCAGACGTGGTCCAGATGCTGGGGAGGATGCAGTGTTCCGCTTCGACGACCATCTGAAGGTCTACCTGCACCGCGCGCCGGTGGACTTCCGGTTGAGCATCAACGGCCTGGCGGCGCTGGTGCAGCAAGCCCTCGGCCTGGACCCGTTCGCCGCCTGCGTGTACGTCTTCAGCAACCGGCGTCGCAACCGCGTGAAGGTCCTCGGCTGGGACCGTAACGGCTTCTGGCTGCTGCTCAAGCGGCTGGAGGAAGACCGCTTCATCTGGCCCAGCGAGACGGCGGTGCCGACACTGACGGTGGAGCAACTGCACTGGCTGCTGGAGGGCATCGACATCGGTGTCGTGCAGCGTCATCCCCACCGCATGTACCAGCACGCCGGCTGAGAACACCAGCGCCGGCACGCGCCATTGCTGCAGATCCGAATGGTGCCGCGCAGATGGGGCGGGGACACTGGCGGCAGATGGTCCACATGCCCACGTCCGACGAAGTCATCGCATTGCAGCAGGCGCTGGCCCAAGCGCTCAAGCGCAATGAGTCGTTGGCCGGCGAGCTGCGCTCGACCACAGGCGAGTTGCGCGTCGTACGCGCCGAGCGAGACCTGCTCAAAGAGAAGCTGTCCAAGTTCACGCGGCAGCTGTTCGCTGCCAGCAGCGAGGCTGTGGCGCTGCAGAAGGACATGTTCTTCAACGAGGCCGAGACCCTCGGCGCGCAGGCCGAGCCCGCGGTTGAGGAGCTTGACGACGACAAGATCGACGTGCCCGCCCACAAGCGCGTCAAGCGTGGCCGCAAGCCGCTGGACCCGGCGCTGCCGCGCGAGGTGATCCGCCATGAGCTGCCCGAAGACCAGCGCGTGTGCCCGCACGACGGCGCGGCGCTTCGCGAGATCGGCGTGGAGTCCAGCGAGCAGCTGGACATCATCCCGCAGCAGGTGCGCGTCATCCGGCACGAGCGCGTCAAGTACGCCTGCCCCTGCTGCGACGGCGGCATGCGCCTGGCCCCGCGCCCTGCGCAGATCATCCCCAGAGGTCTCTTCACCGAGAGCGCCTTGGCCTGGATCGCCACCTCCAAGTACTTGGACGGCCTGCCGCTGTACCGCCAAGCGGTGCTGCTTGGGCGCTTCGGCGGCACCGACATCGCGCGCAACACCGTGGCTGGCAGCATGGTGCGCGCAGGAATCTCCGTCCAGCCGGTGATCAACCTGCTACGCGACTTGTTGCTGGACGCACCGCTGGTGTTCGGCGACGAGACCGAACTGCAGGTGCTCAAGGAGCCCGGGCGAGCGGCGCAGGCCAAGAGCTACATCTGGGCGCAGATGACCGATGGCAGCGGCCGTGATGGCACGGGGCCACCGATCCGGCTGTTCGCCTACTCGCCGAGTCGCTCGACGAAGGCGGCGATGGAGCTGTATGCCGGCATCCGCCCCGGGGCCGTACTGATGACTGACGGCTACGAGGTCTACGACACCGTGGCCGCGACGCACCAACTCGTGCACCTGGCCTGCTGGACGCACTGCCGGAGGTACTTCTTCGAAGCGCTGCAGGGCTTGCCCAAGGACCAGCGCGGGCCGAACCAGCTCGCGGCGCGCTTCATCGCGCTCATCGGCCAGCTGTACCACGTCGAGGCGCAGGCCAAGCGCGACGGCGTCGACACGGATGAGCTCAAGCGTCGGCGCCAGCAGGACAGCGTCCCCGTGTTGGCCGACATCGAGGCGCTGCTGCTGGCCCACCTGCACGGCGTGCTGCCCAAGAGCCTGCTGGGGCAGGCACTGCACTACCTCTCTTCGCAGTGGTGCAAGCTCAAGCGCTACGTCGAGGACGGCCGCTACAGCATCGACAACAACGTGCAGGAGAACGCCATCCGGCCGTTCTGTGTCGGTCGCCGCAACTGGCTGTTCGCCGACACGGTGCATGGCGCCAACGCCAGCGCCAACCTGTACTCGCTGCTGCAGACCTGCCGGGTCAACGGCATCGATGGCTACCGCTACCTGCGAGCGTTGTTCGCTGCGCTGCCCAACGCCCAGACCGTCGACGACTACGCCGCGCTGCTGCCCTGGGCCATCGACCTTAGCAAGGTCTGAACCTCACTTGCCTGATTGCCTCGGGAGAGGCAAGGACGCGGTTAATTGACCGCATACCGAAAGTCGTCATGAAGTGGGTGCAACGCGGCATGTGCACCAGGATCCCTGCACCCACCTACGGCTGCAAGGACATCAAGCCAGTCGAGTCGCCCGAGCCTACCCCTTCGCCGGCTTCCACTTCACGCTGATCTTCACCGACCCGTTCGCCTCGCCCTTGGTGAGGCACGGGATGCCGGCTTCGCCCTTGAAGCCCAGGTTCAGCTCGATGCTCCACTCCTCGGGCTTGGTCGCCTCGAGCGCATCCTTCACCGGCCGCGTGACGCTCGCCAGCATGCCGCGGATGTCGTCGCCCATGTTGCGCACGCGGTCGGCCACCGCCCCACGCTCCACCAGCCCACCGCCGCCCTGAGGCGCGGCCAGCGGCACCGCTTCGTCATCCACCTCGACCCACAGGGTCGCACCGTCAATCAACACCGGACGCACGGCCATGGCGATCCCTCCGCAAGAAAGGCAACGAGTTTCTGCGAGGCGCGCGCGGCTTGTCCAACACGGGTTGAGGATGAAGGGGGCGGGCCGGCATCGAGGTGGCACGGCGGGGCGGGCGGCGGCGCCGTCCGGCCTTACCTAGCAGATGGCCGCTTCAGGCTGGTTGCGGTCCTTTGGCCGACGGTGCTTGGGCGACCGCTACCGACGGAGCGGTCAGGCAGCCAATAGAACGGCATGACAGCAGTGCCCAAGAGAGCGGACACTAGTTTGCGGGCTTTAAGCTCCCCTACCGCCATCACCGCCACTTCGCTCTGCATGACTCTTGGCAAACACTACCTCGGCGTGTCACCCTGGCAAGCCATGGCCGCTGTTGCATACGCCGGTGCCTTTCCGCTCTCACAGATCGTCGGCGGCGCTGCTTCAACAGTTTGTCTGTTCCTCACTGCACCATTCCTCGCAGTTGGCTACATCGTTGGCTCGGTCTCTGCGGCGGTGCTTAGGATCGAGGCCGCCTATCCATTGGGGCTGTTCTGCGCGGTCTTGGTCCAAGTGTGGTGCCTGCTCGCCTACTGGAACAAACGGAGCAGGGGCAGCCATGATGCAGCTGGTGACTGATGGGGCGCTATGGCAGCAAACAGCCTAATTCAGTCAATGGTGCCGCGGACGCCGACGACCGCTCCTGGCCGATAGCCGTCACCCTACCACCACAGCTCGGCTGACCGCTATCGCTGGCAAGCTGACTACCGATCCCTTCTCACTCGCTGGCAGGACTCGGCGGTCACAGGCACTAAGTTGCGCGCTCGTGGCACCGAACTGGCTGCTCACGCCCAACCAGGTCGTCACCCGTTGCCCGAGGGGCACGCCACCGCAGCACATCCTCCC
This sequence comes from Burkholderiales bacterium, assembly GCA_003963005.1. GTDB lineage: Bacteria > Pseudomonadota > Gammaproteobacteria > Burkholderiales > Burkholderiaceae_C > Pelomonas. The sequence goes on along the minus strand of RXJW01000138.1, from coordinate 56,770 downwards.
TCAACGTGCGCAATCGCTCACGCGGGCTGCCACGCGGCACTTGAAGCGCCTGCTCGTTGGGCTTACGAGTTCATGCTGGAGGCCGTCTATTCCGGACGAGAGTGATTGGCGGGGTCACAGATGTGATCCAACTCCAATAGCGCAGAGTACGGTCTCACTGTCCGTGCACGCTGACGATGGGCGACTTGGGCTGAGCTCAATCGTTCGCGACCTGGGCCTGGGTGCCTAGCCACGCCGAGATCAGCCGACTTCAATGAAGCGCTTGGGCCGGCGATCTCAGCGCTGGAACCATGCTTTGCGCGCAGCCCTAGCGCGGAGCAAGCCTCTTGGAACTCGTCATTGAGCCGCACTGCGCCCATGATCGGCGCAGCTGACGCATCCGGCAAATGGCCGCCGCGCGCCCCCGTCAAGGGATAGCGCGTCAGCGGGGGCCGTTCGCCAACACTGGTCGCGCGCGGAGCAGCCACACGACGGCAGCGCCGATAGCAAGGCTGCCGCCGTGCAGCAGGAAGTCTGACGCCGCGACCAGGCAGGCCGGCGCAGAAAGCTCCTCGAACGCAGCGTAGGCGATGCCCCACTGTGCGCCGGCCAGCACGACCGGCGGCGTGACGATGGCTAGAAAAACGGCTGCGACAAGGCAGAGGGCTGCGCGGGCTGACGCGCCTCCAAGGCGGCCATGAATCACGAGTGAGCCCCCCAGCACCACCACGATGAACACCAGCAGAGCCGTGCGTGCTGGGGTGCTGGCCTCAAAGTCCACGCCTGGCGGGAACGCCTTTCCGCGAACGACGATGTAGCTGGCAGTCTGGCTGTGCACCGCCAGACTGAGTTGCGCGCCCTGTTGCCTGACCTCGAAGCTTAGGAGCTTGTGCTGTGGCATCAAGGCCTGATAAACGGCCGCCTGTGCGGGCATCAAGGCCTGCAGCAATGGGCGCGACGGTGGCCCCAAGCTTGCCCACAGCGTCAGTGCAATGCATGCAAGGCGCAGCGTCCAAGCCGCGATGGGTGACAAGGCTGCGGGGCTGATCGGCGGCATCAGCTCATCAAGGGTTCGGGTGGGCGTCGCACCATCCACACGTAGATTGCCGCCACGGCAGCAATCAGCCCCAGCGGCCCCAAGACGGTGTGCACCAGGTCGAACCAGCCCCGGTCGCGCTGCAGCACGGCAAACAGCACGGCGATTCGAATCTGATTGAGCATCCAGATGGCCAGGCATCCGGCCAACAAGGCAAGAAGTCCGCGTCGCCACCCAACATCCGTCGAAAGCACGGCGGCGATGAAGATGCCAATGACCTCGAACCCGTCGCAGCCAGCACGCAAGGTCAAACTGCCGTCCGGCCAAATCAGCTTGTCATTGACTGGCTGAACGGCTGCAGCCGGAAAGATCAAATCGATAAGCGAAGACGCCGGGACCACCGTCAGAGTGTGGATAAACCAGTCGTCAAATCGGCTGTCTCTGAGCCCCTGGTAGCCCCACTGGTAGACGGCGTAGAGCAGCAAGAAGATTGCCACCTTCAGCCATCTGGGGGCTTTTGCAGGCCCTTCACCAGGGCTTGTCGAAGGGGCAGTCGAACGCGCCATCAGTGGCGATCATCGGGCGTAGGAGACGGGACCGGATTCGGACACGGGACGGAACGAGTTCGCCCCCCAACGCCAGCAACGAGAACGCCCAGGCCCAACACCCACTCCAAACCGAAAGCGCCGCCGCCACCGCCGCCGCTTGCACCGGCCGTGTCGGGCGCAGGAGCGGGTGACGGTGAGGGCGATGGGGCAGGCGCGGGTGGGGGCGGTGGGGATGGCGTTGGAGCCGGGGGAGTCGCCGCAGGTGTCACGTTGAGTGTCTTGCGAGTGGTTTGCGGCGCGGTGCCGATGTCCGGATTGCCGTCTTGGCTGGCAACCACCTCGCAGACGCCTGCGGCCACGGGAGCCACAGTACCGGCATCGATCCTGCAGATGGCCGGCGATGTGGCCGCGAGAGAAACAGGCAAACCCGATGAACTCGTGGCCGAGATCGAGGCGCCTGCGCCGCCCACTTGCAATGTGCCCGGTCCTTGCACTGTGATCGACTGCGGCACTGGGGTAAGCCTCAGGCCATCACCCAACTGCCCATATTGGTTGTAGCCCCAGGTATACAGCTTGCCGTCAACGGTGATCGCTGCGCTGAAATGGCCGCCGCCGGCAATCTCCCTCACCAGCGAATCGTTGGGAATGGACACTTGGACTGGAGCAGTACGGCTGACCACGGTACCGTCCCCTAACTGACCATATACATTACCGCCCCATGCATACACCCGGCCGTTGTCTGCCAGCACCATCACATGACCGTTGCCGGCAGTCGAAATCGCAACGGCCTTGGTGCCGGCTGGCAGATCTACCCTTGACGGCGTGCCACTCGTCGGTATCACGCAGGGAGCGCAGTCAGTACCGATTTGCAAACCCCATTGGTAAACACTCCCATCGGCTGTCAATGCATAACTGCCACCTGCAGCGGTCGCTATAGCGACGACTACAACGCCGCCAGGCATGGAAACCAATACAGGAGTCTCAGCCTTCGAGCCGCCTACCGATCCGCTGCCGAGTTGTCCGTACGTATTGGAGCCGACAGAATAAACACGCCCATCGTCTCCTAGCAGCAATGCGTAATCGGACTCAACCGATATTGCTGAAGCCTTCACACCGCCAGGCAGTCGAAGTGTGGTGTATTGCGAGCCTGCGCCCGTCAGCCAGCCATACCCAGCCTTGTAAATCGTTCCATCGGACGTGGAAAGCATCGCCACGAAGTTGCCTGCGGCGAATGCCAGTGGCGTAACGCCGCTCGGGATACTCCATGGCTTTGGAAGAACCTGATTCGTGACCAAGCCCGGGACGTTGGCTTCGCTGAAAGGCGCGCCTATCGACTGGCCAAAGTCCCTGCCCCAAAAGTACACCGTACCGTTTGAGCCCTTGGCGAGGCTGATGCCATTCCCAGCGGCAATATCCACGATTGTGACGCCGCCCGGCAATCCTGAAACAAGCACCGGAGTGTCGTATCTGGAATTATTGGCACTTCCGTTGCCAAGAGTTCCAACGACATTTGCGCCCCAGCTATAAAGCTGGCCTGAGCGAAGCTGCAGGGCGTGGTTGGTACCGGCGGCTATGCTTGCGGCATGTACGTTAAAACCAGTCAGCAGGAGGATGCTCATCGCGAGTGCGATGTGTGTCGAGCGATGCCGAACAATGCTTTCTGGGATCAAATCCACTTCTTGCATTCGCATAGCTTTCATAGGTACTGAACCGTAGATGATGGTTCTAGGAAATTCTCGGGTGTGTCGCTTGTTTTTTGAAAATGTAGCCAGCTAATATGCCAATCAATACAATGATGCCCCACTCCGGCAGGGTCGGAATATCCTCATCGGACGATTGTTGCTGTCCCCAGCGCAAGCCCATCGGAACACTTGTCGTGTAAGCGTATGGGCCGTAGACCGCGATGACAAAGCGGTCACCGGACTGCACAGGAAAGACATGACGCGAACTTTCACCGCCAAGGCTACTCCGCTGCGTGGCAACGGGGGTCAGGCTAGTCAAGGCTGAGCCACGATAGAGCTTCGCGTTCCCGCCAATAATGACGTTCGAAATAACGTCGAGTCTTGCATTTCCAGTGAACGGGGCCGTCCATTCATACCAGATGGTGGATTCAGAGGACCACTGATGAACCGGCTCGCCTATCTCGCGGCCTGCGCCTGTGAGCGTTCCTTGAATTGTGCCCGCTGCACCGGAAAGGGTTGTCCGATTTGCGAAAAGATCATTTGCCGGCGAAGGTGCGAAGGCAATGGTCAGGCAAAACGACCCTGCTGTTCCAGCCAACCCTGTGATGAGCTGTACTTTATATTGCTCGCCGCTCAGCACTTGGAAATCACCTTGTGAAGACCCGTTGGAGGCGACTGTATTGGCGATATTTGCGAGCGTCGCCAGACTGGTGCCTCTGTAAACGGCGATTTCCTGGGAAGAATCGGAACTCCGATCTTTCGCAATGGTCACAACGCCAGCCGCATTGGCGTTATAGCCGTACCAAATACTTCGCTCATTACCGAGATTGTGAGGTGTCGGTTCTCCGGATTCCAAGGTCGCGTCAACAGTCGTTCCGCAGATTCCTTGAGTTCCGCTGAGCAAGGTTCTCGAAGCAAAGTTGTCATTTGCCGGCGGGGCAGCAAGTGCATTGCATGCCATGAATCCGGAAACTATGAATCCATAAATACATTTGCTGTGCATATATTATGCATGCTAATATTTTGACTAGGATAAGTCTTGCAGTCGACAGTCCCGATTGCGGCACTCTGACTGGCAACGTGCGCACTGTGGAACGTTGGCACAACGCCATGACACGCAGGTGCGGGCTCGCCGCCGGGCATAGTCCATCTGGACTCTTTTTGTCAGCGTGAACTGGCACCCGATCCAACCGCGTTAGGGGCGTCATGGACGCAGCGGCGCCTCGTATCCTGGGGCGCCGCGATTGCGGTGGAGTCGTGCCACCTGGCCTGTCGCTCCAGCCGACTCACCCTAAAAACGGCAGTTGATGTCCCCGCGTCGAGCTGAGAGCTAATGCTGATGCGGGCTGCGATAGATCGGTGACACTCACCCGATGGGTGAAGCACGACGCAAGCGGGAACGTGTCCTGTCGAGCGCCGTGGGTGGCGACGAGGCGGTGGTGGTGGACACGCTGGGCGGGCGCATGCATGTGCGCTGGGACGAAGACCACACCGAATGGTCAGTTGGTGTTCTTCGCCGAGTTCCTCGCGACGGCCGGCGTGTTCGATCGCTGGGTCGAGGCAAGCCCGCTGGAGCACAGCAGCCCGAACGCGCCGGACAAGCGCGACGTGCTGGGCACGCTGGTGCTGGCGATCTTGGCCGGGCACAAGCGCTATGCGCACGTGACAGCGCTGCGCGGCGACGCGGTGGCGGCGCAGGCGCTGGGCATGCAGCGCGTGATCAGCGAAGACGCGCTGCGCCGTGCGCCGTCGACCATCAGCCGGGAGATTGGTCGCAACGGTGGCCAGCACGGCTATCGAGCAGCCTTGGCAGACCAGGCCGCATGGGAGCGCGCCCTGCGGCCGAAGCTCTGCAAGCTGGCCAAGAACCGAGCGCTGGCTCGTGTCGTGTCGGACATGCTTCGGATGCTGTGGTCGCCCGAGCAGATCGCTGGTTGGCTCAAGCATACTTATCCGAACGATCAAAACTGCCGCAGGAGCTCTACAAATCGCTCACCTGGGACCGAGGCACAGAGATGCATGGGCACAAGCGATTCACGATGGCCACCGACATCCAGGTTTACTTCTGCGACCCGCAAAGCCCTTGGCAGCGGGGCAGCAACGAGAACACCAACGGCCTGCTCAGGCAGTACCTGCCCAAGGGCATCGACATCTCTGGCTAACCGTCACACAGGCCGCGGTGTTTACCTACTCGTGCGGTGATGAGGTAGCGGCAGACGCCAACCGCCTCCATGGCTTAGTCGATGCATCCATATCCAGCGGCGAGGTTTTGCTCAACAGAGCTTCAGAGGCATTCCCCCGCGTGCGTTTCGGCCCGCGGGCAACTGAGGCATTGGCTGCGCTGTCAGGTGCGGAACCTGTTTTCCAACAATTGGTAAGGCACTTGCGAGCCTTGAACTCCGCTGCAGAAGCTTGGGCCGCGGGGGCGCCGTATCAGCCGCAGGGGATCACCTACAGCCCGGAGTCGGACCAAACCTTGTCACACGGACGGTTCGGACCAATGCGCGACTTCCCGTCGCCGGAGGGATTTGCACAGGAACGCTGGAGTTTCCACACCAAGCTGACTGGCGGTGCCGGCGCGCGCATGTACTTCCGCGCCCTCCACGCTGCTCAGGGCGCGACTGTCTTGATTGGATACTTCGGACACCACTTGCCGTGTGTGCGGTATCCGTAGGGCGCGAGAGTCGCTCTCCGAAACAGTCGGAGACGGGCACAAGGCCCAACGGTCATTTTGCTGCGGCGCCCGGAACGGTTGGGCACTGTACGGGCACCAACTGGGCACAGGATGGGCACAAAGCAAAAAGCCACCCGGTTGGGTGGCTTTCGCTGTGCAGCCAAATCGTTGATCAGGCTACAAATTTCTTGGTTGCGGGGGCCGGATTTGAACCGACGACCTTTGGGTTATGAGCCCAACGAGCTACCAGACTGCTCCACCCCGCGACTGAAGCTAAGACTATAGCACGAGTTTTGCGGGTCAGACAAATTCCGGCGCGCTTCAAGCGTGGGTCACGGCGCGTGGCGTAGGCTGCGGGCGGTTCGACATCGATGCCCTCACGCCACCATGCACCGCCTGCTTGCCTTGCTCCTGTGTCTTTGCTGCCTCGCGGCGCCGCGACCGGCTCATGCCGGTGAGCCGTGGCGTTTGGCCACCTACAACCTGCGGCTGAATCTGGCCAGCGATGGCGTGAATGCCTGGCCGCAGCGGCGTGCGGAGGTGCTGGCCTTGATCCGCTATCACGGCTGGGATGTGTTCGGCACGCAGGAAGGCCTGCCGGACCAGATCGCCGACCTGGAGCAGTTGGTCGGCTTCGAGCGCATCGGCGTGGGCCGGGATGACGGTGCCTTGCGCGGGGAGCATGCGGCGATCTTCGTGCGGCGCGAGCGTTTCGAGGTGCTGCGCAGCGGCACGTTCTGGCTCAGCGAGACGCCGGAGAAGCCGTCCAAGGGTTGGGACGCGCGCTGCTGCCACCGCATCGTGACCTGGGTGGCGCTGCGCGATCGGCGGGCGCCGCAGGCGGGGCCGTTCTACGTGTTCAACACGCACTTCGACCACGAGGGTGTGGTGGCCCGGCGGGAGTCGGCGAAGCTGCTGCTGGCCCGCCGCGCGCGCATTGCGGGCGATGCGCCGACGCTGGTGATCGGGGACTTCAACAGCAGCCCGGGCAGCGAACCGGTGCAGATCCTGCTGGGCGAGCTGCTGGATGCGCGCACCACCAGCCGCACGCCGCCGTACGGGCCGGAGGGCACGTTCAACGGCTTTCACATCGATGCACCGCTGCCGGTGGAGGAGCGCATCGACCACATCTTCCACACCCGCGGCATCGAGGTGCTGAGCTGGGGCGCGCTCACCGATTCGTTCCAGGGCCGCTACCCGTCGGATCACCTGCCGGTGCAAGTGCTGCTGCGCCTGCCCTGAACCGGGCCTGGCACGCTGGCGCCGAGAGGGCCGGTCAGAACGGCAGTTGTGCGCCACGCGCCTGCAGCCGGGTGCGCAGGTGCGTGCGGGCGCGCGACACGCGGCTGCGCACGGTGCCGATGGGCACGGACAGCAGCGCGGCCGCCTCTTCGTAGCTCATGTCGTCCATGGCCACGAGCAGCAGCACTTCGCGCATCTCGGGCATGAGGCCGTCGAGTTCGTCCTGCAGCAGGCCCATGAGCTGCTTCATGTGGCACTGCTGCTCGGGGTTGGCCTGCAGGCAGGGCGTGGCGTCGAGCGCGGTCTCGTCCTCGAAGCGGTACAGCCGCGACGGTGCGCGCGACAGGTGATTGCGCACCAGGTTCATCGCGATGCCGTAGAGCCAGGTGGAGAGCTGCGACTCGCCACGGAACTGCTCGTAGGTGCGCGCGGCCTCGACGAAGGCCTGCTGCGCCAGTTCCTCGGCCTCCGTGCTGTCGCCGATGTGGCGCAGCACGAAGCGGTACAGGCGGTCACGGTGCTCGCCGAACAGGGTCGAGAAGACGACGTTGGGGTCGGCCACGGCGGCATGGGGGATCGAAGGGCACTGGGGCTGCATGGAAGGCTCCGCGCTGGTGATGCGGCCGACGTGGCCGCCTTGTCTGCACAGACGCCACCGGCGAGGGGGCTGCGACAGCGTTGCGTCCAGCACCCCCTTAGGCGAGGGGGGTGGCACGGGTTAACCCGCGGCGGCGCGGCGGCGGTGCCGGCGCCTCAGTGCAGCCCGGCGGTCAGCAGGGCCCGCAGCCGCTCGGCGAGCGCCTCGGGCGTGGCAGGCTCCAGCGCCAGGAAGGCGGGCGCCAGCAGTTGATCGAGCGCCTGGCGCCGCTGCGGCGCGAGGCTGGCCGGGTCGATGCCCAGTTCGTCCAGCACGCGCCGGAAGCGCCATCCGCCCATCACGGCGGAGAAGTCGAACTGCAGCACCTGGGCTTGCGCCTGCAACAGGCTCAGGGCGGACTCGGCGCTGGCCACCGCGCGCCGCACGGTGCGTGCGGGCAGCAGCCGGCGGGGCTGCTCACCCAGGCGCCATTCGCGCTCGGCCACGCCGCTGGCGGCCTCGCCGAAGTGCGCCCGCAGCGCCGCCACGAAGAGCCGCCCGATGTCGCTCGTGATCGGCCGGGGCGGCACGCTGCCCCCGCAGACCTGCAGGTGCCCGTCCTGCCAGCAGGCCCACAGCAGGGGCCCGGCTTCGGCGGCGCTGACGAACGCGGCCAGCGGGTCGGCGGGCGGCGCAGCCTCGGCAGCGTCAGTGGGCATGAGGTGGAGGTTCAGGATCGGGGTCCGGAGATCATCGGGGGCCGGCGGCGGGAGACTGCGGGGTCGCCGCCAGGTCCCTGGGTAGGTAACGGCGATCCCGGTGCGGTTCCCGCCGGAACGGGGCGCCGGCTAACGCAGGCCCAGCCGGGTCAGCTTCTTGATCAGGCCGACCCGCGACACGCCCAGCTGGCGGGCTGCCTCGGACTGGTTGCCGCCGGCGGCGGTCATCGCATCCTGGATCAGCCGGCGTTCCAGCTCGCTGAGCGCGGCGTCGAGCACGCCGGTGCCGGGCGCCGGCTCCGGGCTGCGCCGGGGCTCCGCGCTGTCGCCGGCCGCCAGGCGCAGCAGCTCGGTGTCCACCTCCTGCTGGTCGGGCAGCAGCAGCGCACCGGCCGACTCGACGATGGCCTTGAGCTCGCGCACATTGCCCGGCCAGTCCCGCGCGGTGACCCAGGCCAGCGCACCCGCCGAGAAGCGCGCCTGGGGGGCGACGCCCTTCAGGAAGCGCGCGGCCAGCAGCGGCACGTCGGCCATGCGCTCGGCCAGGGCCGGCGTGCGCAGCACCACGCCCTTGAGGCGGTAGAACAGGTCCTCGCGGAAGCTGCCTTCGCGCACCATGGCTTCCAGGTCGCGATGGGTGGCGGCCAGCACGCGCGCATCGGCCTGGCGCTGCGTGCGCCCGCCGACCGGCACGAACGTGCCTTCCTGCAGGAAGCGCAGCAGCTTGACCTGCATGGCCGGCGGCATCTCGCCCACCTCGTCGAGGAAGAGCGTGCCCCCGTGGGCGGCCTCCACCAGGCCGGGCTGGTCGCGGTAGGCGCCGGTGAAGCTGCCCTTCATGTGCCCGAACAGCTCGCTCTCCAGCAGTTCGGCCGACAAGGCCCCGCAATGCACGACGACGAAGGGCCCGTCGCGCCGCGGGCTGCCCTCGTGCAGCGCGCGCGCCACGAGCTCCTTGCCGGTGCCCGTGGGGCCGAGCACCAGCACGCTGACGCGCGTGGGCGCCACGCGGCGCACCATCAATCGCAACTGCTGCATCGGCGGCGTCTGGCCGACCAGACCGAGTTCATCGGCGCCGGGGTCCGTGCGCAGCCGGGCCAGCTCGGCCTCCAGCCGCGACTTGCGCAGTGCCCGGGCCACCACGAAGCGCAGCAGGTCGGGGTCGATCGGCTTGGTGATGAAGTCCCACGCACCCAGCTCGGCGGCCCGCAGCGCGAGTTCGTGCTCGCCGTGCCCCGTCAGCACGATGACCGGCACGCCCGCCAGGCGCGGGATGAGTTCCAGCCCGCGCTCCGGGTCCATGTGCGGCGGCATGGCGAGGTCGAGCAGCACCAGCTCCGGGCGCTGCTCGGCGAAGCTGGCCAGCGCGCTGTCGCCGTCGCCGGCCACCTGCACCTCGTGACCGAGGCTGCGCAGGAAATTGCCGCCCAGGCGCTGGAAGGCAGCCTCGTCGTCGACGAGCAGGACGCGGCCGGTCTCAGGCGGGGTGTTGTGCATGGGGGAAGCTCAGCGTGAAACAGGTGCGCCAGCCCGGGCGCTCGGTCAGCGCGGCGGTGCCGCCATGCGCCGTCATGACCCGCGCGACGATGGCCAGGCCCAGGCCGGTGCCGCCCGGGCTGCGGGACGCAAAAGGCTCGAACAGCCGCTCGCGCAGGCTCTCCGGCACGCCGGGGCCGTTGTCGCAGACATGCAGGCGCAGGTTGGTGGCGTCGGCGTCGGCGTCGATGAGCACGGCGCCGCCGCTCGCGGTGCGGGCGTTCTCGACGAGGTTGGTCAGGGCCTGTTCCACGCGGCGGGCATCCAGCTCGGCGGTCAGGGCCTGCTGCAGCCCGGGGCCGAGCGCCACGTCGGGCTGGCGCCGCGCGACGGCCTGCGCCAGCGCCGCCACATCGGCCGGCGCCGCATTCAGCTTCCAGGGCTTGGCGTAGTCCAGCAGGTCGCGGGTGAGGTGGGCGATGCGGTCGACCTGCTCGGCCACCTCGCGGCGGGTGTCGCCCGGCGCGGTCGCCACGGCCATCGAGATGATGTTGAGCGGGTTGCGGATGTCGTGGGCCACGGTCGCCGCCAGGGCACCCAGCTCGGCCAGCCGGGCCTGCAACTGGCGCTCACGCTCGCGCGAGGCGAGCTGCTGGGCCTGCTCGACCCGCATCGCTGCCTCCAGCACGAGCGCGCCGAACAGCTCGGCCACATGCCGTTGACCCGGCGGCGCGGCCGACCAGCCTTGCAGCTCCACCCGCCACGGCGCCGGGCGGCAGTTGAGCCGGGGCAGGGTCGCGTCGGTGCTCGCGTCGAACACCACCTCCACCGGCGTGCCCAGCCGGCGGCCCAGCAACTGCCCGGCCAGCGTGCCCAGCTCGGGCAGCGATTCCGCCGGCAGCAGCGCTTCACGCCAGGCCTGCAGGTCGGCGGCCGACGCCGAGCCGCCGGGGTAGATCAGGCGCTGCACGAAGCGCCGCACCGGGCCGCTCAGCGCGAGGCAGCCCGCCGCCACGGCCAGGCCGCTGAGCCAGCGGGATTCGAAGGGCAGCAGCAACGGCATCAGGCCGACGATGCCCAGGCCCACGGCCAGCAGCAGCGTCCACACCAGCGCACGCCCGGCCCAGGCATTGGCCACGAACACGCCCCAGCGCAGGATGCCGTAGACCAGGAGGACCGGGTACAGCGGCAGCAGCAGCAGCGGGAACGGAAAGACCGGCAGCGCCAGCAGCACGAGGCCGTAGCCGCTGAGGCACAGCAGCCCCCAGACGCAGGACGCGGTGACGGCGGCGATCTGCTGCCGCGCCGGCGGCCGGGCCTGGGCGAGCCCGCGCAGCAGCACCACCACGCCCGCGATGCCGAGCACGATCCAGGCGATGCTGGCCAGCCAGCCCAGGCGGCCCGCGATGAAGATCCAGCCGACCGGGTCGCGCCAGACCAGGTGCCCCGGCTGCCCGGCCAGCGCCGCAAGCGACGCCACCGCCCCTAGCGCATACGCCGCCGCGATGCCCAGGCGACCCAGCGGCACGCGGCAGAACACCACGCAGAAGTGGAAGAAGAAGGTCGAGATGAACGGGGCCAGCGACACCAGCTTCATGGCCACCGGCTCGGCGGCCGGGCCCCACCAGTTGGGCAGCTCATTGCCCACGACCCACAGCCCAAACCCCACCAGGAAGGCCGCCAGCAGCCGCGCGCCCGCCACCCGGTCGGCCCACCAGAGCAGCACGCCGGCCAGCACCAGGGTCTCGAACAGCGAGAAGCCCATCGCGAAGCGGATCAGCAGCATGGGGTGTTAACGACGTTGACAGTTGGGGCCTCGGCACTGTATCCGAGGTAGTCATGCCGCGGCGGCGGCGCCAATGAAATCAATCACTTAAACGCAAAACACCGGCTGGCACGCTTGTCGCGAAGAGGGGGGCATGAACGCCTCCCAACACCTTGACCTCCCGGCCCTGCTCGGGCCCGCCGCCTGGTCGCGCCTGCCGCTGGCCGTCCAGCACCGTTTTGCCGCCGGGCATCGTGACGTCACCTACCGCGGCTCGATGGACCTGCGCTGCTCGCGCCTGGGCCGCGTGCTGGCCTGGCTGGTCAAGCCGCTCAACAGCCCGCTGGTCGCCGCGAATGCGCGCCGCGTGCCCACCACCGTCAAGGTCCGCACGGTCGGCGCGGGCGTGGTGTGGGAGCGCCGCTTCGAGCACGGCGTCGGCAGCGTCTGCTCGACGAAGGCACTGGACGCCACCGGCCGCCTGCAGGAACGCACCCAGGGCGGCCTGGGCATGGCGCTGGAAGTCTTCGAGCAGGACGGCGCGCTGGTGTTCGAGAGCCGCCGCTACTTCCTGGAGCGCTTCGGCCTGCGCCTGGTGGTGCCGCGCCTCTTCAGCCCCGGCACCTGCCGCGTCGAGCACCGCGACCTGGGCCACGGGCTGTTCCGTTTCACGCTGTCGATGACCCACCCCCTGTGGGGCGAGACCTTCCACCAGACCGGCGTGTTCGCCGACCCCGCACCGGGCGCTGCCCGCTGACCCTCATCCCCTCACCGAGAGATCCCGCCATGAACTCCCTCTTCATCCTGCTGAGCGTCCAGGCCGTCATGGGCGCCTTCGACAACCTGTGGCACCACGAGCTGCAGGCCCAGTTGCCGCAGCGCGCCTCGGCCCGTCGCGAGCTGGGGCTGCACCTGGTGCGCGAAGCGATCTACGGCATCGTCTTCATCGGCCTGGCCTGGTGGCAGTGGCAGGGCGCGTGGGCCGTGCTGCTGGCCGGCCTGCTGGCCACGGAGGTGGTGGTCACGCTGGCCGACTTCCTGGAAGAAGACCGCAGCCGCACGCTGCCGCCCTTCGAGCGCGTCCTGCACACGCTGCTGACGATCAGCTACGGCCTGTTCCTGGCGCTGATGGCCCCGCTGCTGTGGCGTTGGGTCCAGGCGCCGACGCAGCTGCTGCCGGTCGACCACGGCGTGTGGGCGCCGCTGCTCACGCTGTTTGGCGTCGGCGTGCTGGCCTGGAGCGCGCGCAACCTCGTCGCCTGGCGCCAGCTTGGCCGCGTGCCGGTGCCGGCCGCGGCACAGCTGGCGTCGATGCGGCGCCAGCCCGCCGTGCTGGTCACCGGCGCCACGGGCTTCGTCGGCCAGGCGCTGGTCGCCGAGCTGTGCCGTGACGGGCGCCGCGTGATTGCGCTGTCGCGCGACCGGCGCCAGGCCCGTGCGCAATTCGGCCCCGGCGTGTGGGTGGTGGACGACCTGGAGGCCATCCCGTCCGAGACGCGCATCGACGCCATCGTGCACCTTGCCGGCGCCCGCGTGCTCGGCCTGCCCTGGACCGCCGCACGTCGCCGCGAGCTGCTGGACAGCCGCGTGGGCATCACGCAGCGGCTGGTGGCACTGATGCGTCGCCTGGACGAGCGGCCCCGGGTGTTCGTCAGCGCCTCGGCCGTCGGCTTCTACGGCGCGGTCAATGATGGCAGCCCCTGCACCGAGGCCCGCGCACCGCAGGCCGGTGAATTCCAGTCGGACCTGTGTGCCGCCATCGAGCACGAGGCGCGCCGCGCCGAAGCCCTTGGCGTGCGCGTGGTGCGCCTGCGCTTCGGGGTCGTACTCGGTCGCGAGGGCGGCGCCTACCCGATGCAGGCGCTGGCGGCTCGCCTGGGCCTGGGCGCACGGCTCGGCACCGGGCAGCAGCCCACGCCGTGGCTGCACCGTGACGATGCCGTCGGCCTGGTCCGGTTCGCGCTGGAGCAACCGCAGCTCGCCGGTGCCGTGAATGCCGTCGCCCCCGACGTACCGTGCCAGGCGGACTTCGCCCGGGCGCTCGCGCAGTCCTTCGGCCGCCGCGCATGGCTGAGCGCGCCGGCCTGGCCGCTGCGGCAACTCGCCGGGGAGATGTCGACGATCCTGCTCGACGGGCAGCGCGCCGTGCCTGCCGCGGCCCTGGCGGCCGGGTACCGCTTCCGCCACCCGACGCTGACGGGAGCCCTGGCCGACCTGGCCTGAATAGTTCGCGAGCAGGCGCGATGTATCCAGGCTACCGCACCGCCTCGACGGTGAACACCGCCGCGCCATACGCCGACGCGCAGTCGGCATGCCCGCAGTCGGGCTGGCCGAGCAGCCAGTCGGCCTGCCCCGCGGGGCCGCGCGAGGGCAGCGTCAGGAAGCCGTAGGTCGGCTCCTTCTCGGTCGCCCAGGCGGCGTGGCTGCGCGGCTCGGCGGTCACGAGCACGAGGAAGTGTTCCAGCCCCGGCGGGTCGCTCGCCTTCAGCGGCCAGGCGGCACCGGGCAGGCGCAGCGTGGCGCCGGCACCGATGTGGTTGTTGCGCGCGCGGTCGTTCGGGAAGAGCTGCACCAGGCTGCCGTCCGGCCCCGCCAGCAGCACGTACACATAGCCTTCGCGCGCCGACGTGAGGCTGAAGCGGAGCTCGTCACGGTCGATCCGCAAGCGGCTGCGCTCGGCCTGCGCCTGCACGTCGAAGCCGGCCGTCTGGCGCGCGACCAGGCGGTGGAACTGCGCCGGCAGGTCGCCGGCTTCGGGCACGGCGGCGGCGGCAAGCGGCGCAGCGGGCACCGGGGCCGGCGCCGGGGCAGGCAGCGCGGTCGAGGGGGCCGGGGCAGCGGGCAGCGGCGGCGGGGAGCGCGTGGCCCACAAGGTCGCTGCGCCCGAGATGGCCAGACCTGCCACCGCCAGGCCGGCGAACAGCGGCGTGCGGCTGCGCACCACCGCGGCCGGGGCAGCACCAGGCACCGGAGCGGGCGCGGGCTGGATCTGCGTGGCCATCTGGCTCGGCGTGGGCGTGAACTCGCCGGCCAGGCCCAGGTCCTCGCGGAAGGCCGCCATCGACGGCGTGCGGTCGTCGGGCAGCACCTGCAGCGCCCGGTCCACGGCTTGGATCAGGCGCGCGCTGTAACGGCCCTGCACGAGCGACGTGAGCTGCGCCAGGGGCACGTGCTCGTCCTTCACCAGCCGGCCCACACTCGGCGGCGGTGTGCGGCCGGTGATGGCCCAGTAGACGACGGCGGCCAGCGCGTAGACGTCGGTCCACGGCCCCTGCTTCATGCCGGGCACTTCCGCGTACTGCTCGATGGGCGCATAGCCGGGCTTGAGGATGACGGTCAGCGCCTGCGTCATGTCACCGATGACGCGCCGCGCGGCGCCGAAGTCCAGCAGCAGCGGCCGTCCGGTCGCGGCCACCAGGATGATGTTGTCCGGTGCGATGTCGCGGTGGTAGCAGTGTTCGCCGTGGAGCACCTGCAGGGCCTCGGTGAGCGGCGCGAGCAGACCCATCAGCGCGCCTTCGTCGGGCGGCTCGGTGCGGTCCTTCAGCGTCTCCTTCAAGGTGCGGCCCTCGACGAACGGCATCACCATGAAGGCCGTGCCATTGGCCTCCCAGAAGCGGTAGACCTTGACCAGGGACGGATGGTCGAACTGCGCGAGCAGCCGGGCCTCGTTGATGAAGCTCTTCAGCCCTGCCTCGAAGGTGTCTCGATGGCGCTCGGAGCGCACGCGCACCTGGCTGGCGTCGCCACGCATCGCGAGTGCCGCGGGCATGTATTCCTTCAGCGCCACCAGCCGCTCCAGCGCATGGTCGCGCGCCAGGTAGACGATGCCGAAGCCGCCCTCGCCCAGCACGCGCGTGACCTCGAACTCGGCCTGGCGGCTGCCCACGGGCAGCGCGTTGCCACCGTCATGCCGGGGCGGCGGCGCGGCGGCGGGCTCGGCCGGCACGGCCGAAGGCAGCGGCCGGATCAGGGTCGCGTCGTCGTCGTCCGGGTCGCTGGAGTGGGTCATCGTGCAGGCGTCCAGCCGGGTGAGTGACGGAAAGCCGCGTTCCGTTCCCGACGCCGGGCGGCGCTCGCTCAAGCCGGGGGGTCGCGCCGGGGCCAGCCGGGAACTAAGCGCCGGGGCGGGTTACTTACCGCCCGAACTCCCGCCGACGGTGATCGCCGGCCCCGCTTCGGAAACCCCATGGACAGCCACCCCTTCGACACGCCGCCCGATGACACGCCGTCGCTTGCCAGCGACCCCGTGCTCGCGCCCTGGCTGCTGCCCGTGTCCGACGACGCGCCCTGCGGCCCGGACCTGGAGTACGACAACGACTTCCTCGCGCTGACCCAGGCCGCCGCCGGCAAGCCGGAGACGCAGTTCGCGCCCGCCGAGCCGCCGGACTGGCGCGCAGTCAAGTCGCTGGCCGACGACCTCAACGGCCGCACCCGCGACCTGCGCGTGGCCAACCTGCTGTTGCGCGCCCGGCTGCGCCTGGAAGGCTTTGCGACGCTCGCACCGGGCCTGCGCCTGTTCGAGCAACTGCTGAACACCTGGTGGGCCGAACTGCACCCGCAGCCCGAAGACGGCGACGCCTTCGCCCGCGTCAACGTGCTGAACGAACTGACGAGCCTGGAGAGCACGCTCGGCGACGTGCGCGCCAGCCTCGTGCTGAGCGACCGCGGCATCGGCCAGATCACGGTGCGCGACATCGAGATCGCGATGGGCGACCTCAGCGCGCGGGACGATGAATCGGTGCCCTCGCGCGGCCAGATCGAAAGCATGCTGGCCGACGCGGTCGCCGGCTACCCGCACCTGGCCACGCAGGCCCGTGATGCGCAGCAGGCCCTGGCGGCGCTGAACACCTGCCTCGCCGACCGCCTGGGCTACGGCGAACGGCCCGACTTCTCGGCCCTGAGCACGATGATCGACAGCGTGCTGGCGGTGTCGCCCCAGCCGGTCACGCTGTCCGCCGATGCGGACGACCTCGCCGGCCTGCTCAATGACCTGGGCATCGGCCAGGACGACGGCGACGGCGACGACGCCCCGGCCGCCGCGCCCACGCGCCGCAGCCGCTCGGGCGGTGGCGGCGGCCTGGGTGCCATCGAGAGCCGCGCCGACGCGGTGCGCGCGATCGACGCCATCTGCGCCTACCTCGACAAGCACGAACCCACCAACCCCGCGGCCGACCTGCTGCGCCGCGCGCAGCGGCTGATCGACCGCAACTTCCTGCAGCTCGTGCGCGAGTTCGCGCCCGAAGCCGTCGGCGAAGTCGCCCGGATGCTCGGCGTCGACCCCGATTCCGTGCCGATGTCGTAACCCCCACCCCGATGTCGTCTTCTCACACAAGCGCCGACCTCTTCCCTTCCACGAATCCCGTCCGCAAGGAGCATTGAGATGAGCACCAGCAGCCAAAAATTCATCGCCCGCAACCGGGCCCCTCGCGTGCAGATCGAGTACGACGTGGAGCTCTACGGCGCCGAGAAGAAGGTGCAGCTGCCCTTCGTGATGGGCGTGCTGTCCGACCTCTCCGGCAAGCCCGAGGACCCGCTGCCGCCGGTGTCGGACCGCAAGTTCCTGGAGATCGACGTGGACAACTTCGACTCCCGCATGAAGTCGATGAAGCCGCGCGTGGCCTTCAACGTCGAGAACACGCTGACCGGCGAGGGCAGCCTGCCGGTGGACATCACCTTCGAGAGCATGGACGACTTCTCGCCCGCCGCCGTGGCGCGCAAGGTCGACGGCCTGAACAAGCTGCTCGAAGCGCGCCAGCAGCTCTCCAACCTGATCACCTACATGGACGGCAAGGCCGGCGCAGGCGACCTGATCGCCAAGGTGCTGGCCGACCCGGCCCTGCTCAAGACGCTGACCGACACGCCCAAGGGCGAGTAAGGCCCCACGAACCCCTGGAACCACCGGAGCTTCCACCATGACCCAAGCGGAACAGTCAGCAGCAGCCCTGGCCGGCGTGACTTTCGAAGGCAACGACTTCGCGGCCCTGCTGAACAAGGAATTCAAGCCCAAGACCGACGAGGCGCGCGGCGCCGTCGCGCAGGCCGTGCAGACGCTGGCGCAGCAGGCGCTGTCCAACACGCAGCTGCTCAGCGACGACGCCGTCAAGACCATCGAAGCCATGATCGCGGCGATCGACCAGAAGCTCACCGAGCAGGTCAACCGGATCATGCACCACGAGGATTTCCAGAAGCTGGAGTCCGCCTGGCGCGGCCTGCACTACCTGGTCAACAACACGGAGACCGACGAGCAGCTGAAGATCCGCGTGCTCAACGTCTCCAAGACCGACCTGGGCAAGACGCTCAAGCGCTACAAGGGCACGGCCTGGGACCAGTCGCCGCTGTTCAAGCGCCTGTACGAGGAAGAGTACGGCCAGTTCGGCGGCGAGCCCTACGGCTGCCTGGTGGGTGACTACCACTTCGACCACACCCCGCCGGACGTGGAGCTGCTCGGCGAGATGAGCAAGATCGCCGCGGCGGCCCACGCGCCGTTCATTGCCGGCGCCGCGCCCAGCGTCATGCAGATGGAGAGCTGGCAGGAACTCGCCAACCCGCGTGACCTGACCAAGATCTTCACGACGCCCGAGTACGCCGCCTGGCGGTCCCTGCGCGAGAGCGATGACGCGCGCTACCTCGCGCTGTGCATGCCGCGCTTCCTGTCGCGCCTGCCCTACGGCGCCAAGACCAACCCGGTCGACGAGTTCGCCTTCGAGGAAGACACCGAGGGCGCGGACCACAGCAAGTACACCTGGTCCAACGCCGCCTACGCGATGGCCGTGAACATCAACAGCAGCTTCAAGCAGTACGGCTGGTGCTCGCGCATCCGCGGCATCGAGTCGGGCGGCGCGGTGGCCAACCTGCCCACGCACACCTTCCCGACCGACGACGGCGGCGTGGACATGAAGTGCCCGACCGAGATCGCCATCTCCGACCGCCGCGAGGCCGAGCTCTCCAAGAACGGCTTCCTGTCGATGGTCCACCGCAAGAACAGCGACTTCGCCGCCTTCATCAGCGGGCAGTCGCTGCAGAAGCCCGCCGAGTACGACGACGCCGACGCGACCGCCAACGCCGCCCTCGCCGCGCGCCTGCCCTACCTGTTCGCCTGCAACCGCTTCGCCCACTACCTGAAGTGCATCGTGCGCGACAAGGTGGGCTCCTTCAAGTCGCGCGACGCGATGGAGGACTGGCTCAACAGCTGGATCCTGAACTACGTCGACGGCGACCCGGTCAATTCCTCCGAGGAGACCAAGGCCCGCCGCCCGCTCGCCGCCGCGCAGGTCGAGGTGTCCGAGGTGGAAGGCGCCCCCGGCTACTACCAGTCCAAGTTCTACCTGAAGCCGCACTACCAGCTCGAAGGGCTGACCGTGTCCCTGCGGCTCGTCTCCAAGCTGCCGTCCGAGAAGGCGGCCTGACGCTTCAAGACCACGGAGAGGCTGCCCGGCGCGGGCGCACGGCAGCCGTCTCACCCGACATCAACCCGCGCACCATGAACCCCCACAGGAGATAGCAACATGGCAGTGAATGCATTCGTCACCTTCTTCGACAAGGCCGACGGCGAGTCCATCCAGAAAGGCAAGGAGAAGTGGATCGAGATCCAGGGCTGGGACTGGGAGATCGAAGCCGAGACCAGCTGGACCAAGGGCGGTGGCGCCTCGGTCGGCAAGCCCAACCCCGGCAAGATGAACTGGGAGCACTACTTCGACACCTCGTCCACCGTCATCATGGGCTACATCTGCACCGGCAAGGCCTTCCCCAAGGTCGAGCTGCAGATGATGAAGACCACCGGCTCGGCCACGCCCGAGACCTACTTCACGATGACGATGGAGGGCTGCTACATCACCAAGGTGGCCCAAAACGGCACCGAGGAAGGCAGCGTCACGCAGAAGGTCGAGATGGTCTTCAAGACCGTCAAGATCGAATACAAGCCGCAGGACAACAAGACCGGCAAGCTCGGCGCGCCCAAGACCTACAACTGGGACATCCCGGCCGGCACGGCGTCTCCGTCCTGATCGGCGGCTCCCCGCGAAGCGCCCATGAGCCGCTCCAACATCTTCATGCAACTCGTCACCGGCGCTGGCCCGGTGGTGGGCGAGGGCCTGCTCGAAGGCTGGGAAGGCTCGGTCGAGCTGCAGGAATTCGCCTGGGGCATGACCGCGCTCAAGGACCCCAAGGCCCGCGCCAGCGGCCTCGGGCGCCTGGCTTCCGCAGCCGGCTCGATGGTGGGCCTGAGCACGCCGGTCACGGTGCAGATGGAGCCGCTCACGTTCAAGAAGCGCTTCGACGTGGGCTCTTCCCAGATGCACTTCTGCCTGGACAACCACCTGCCCGTGGTCAGCGCGACGATCACCGTGCTGCACATCAAGCAGAAGGGCCGCGCGATCCACCAGCCCGGCTTCGTGCTGGCCTGCACCTCGGGCTACTTTGCCGAGTGCGCCCTGGACGTGAGCGACAGCGGCATGTCCAAGGAAGTGACCGAGACCTGGACCCTCAACTTCAAGAACATCAAGATGATGTACCTGAAGACGCTGGGCAAGGACAACCTGCCCACCGCCCCCTTCTTTCATCCGGCAGCCCTCTGATGGCCTCCTCCAACCACGGCGCCGACATCTACCTCATCCTGCTGCGCCCCACGCGGGTGCCGATCGCGGGCGAGGCGGTGTCACATCTCTTCCAGGGCCAGGTGCTGCTCGAAAGCCTCAGCTGGAGCCTCCACAACGAGGACGAGAAACAGCAGAGCGCCGAGAGCGGTCAGGACAGCCGCGAGCGGCTGATCAAGGGCGACGACCCGGCCGACCTGGCCCGCAGCCTGAAGGAGCAGATCGGCCAGTCGCAGGCCTCGTTCAAGCGCGAGCTGGGCCGGGCCAGGACCGATGCCGAGCGCAGCGCGCTGCAGGACAAGCACGACAAGGCCATCGCCAAGTCGCTGGACGACGCCCAGCGCAAGATCGAACAGGCCGTGAGCCTGAACGAAGGCAAGAAGGACAAGCCGTCCGGCCGCACCGAGACGGCCGGCGACCGCAACCCGAACTTCGAGTTCACGTTCACCAAGCGCGTGGACATCGCCACGACGCAGATGCTGAACTCGATGAAGGCAGGCGACATCTTCCCGTCCGGCACGCTGACCATCCACAAGCGCTCCGCGACCGTCACGGACGGTACCTCGCTGGTGTTCACGATCCAGAAGATCCGCCTGACCGACTACCGGCTGGAGGTGGCCGTGACCGACACGATGACCGAGCTGATCGAGGCGTGGACCTGCGAGTTCGCCTCGCTGGCCTACGTCTACCAGAATCCGCCGTCGCACTACTCGCATGCCAACGCCGGCCAGGCCGCGGCCAAGACCTTGTCGCAGGGCACGTCTCGCGCGTTCACGATGCGCAACATCGGCTCGCCGATCTGAGGCCATGGCGCTGACCAACTACCGCGATGTCAGCACGTCGATCAGCGACGTGTCGGCCGGCTTCCAGTTCGAGTTCTTCTGCGAGAAGTGCGGCGAGAGTTCGCGCTCGGCCTTCCGCCCTTACCGCAAGGGCCAGGTGACCGGCTGGCTGAGCCGCTTCGCCTTCATGTTCTACGACCTGAACAAGGCCAGCCGCGCGACGGGCGCCTTCGCCGAAGCCGGCGCTGGCGGCGCCAAGGCCGAAGCCCTCGCCGAGGCGATGACACAGGCTGCACCGCTCTACGAGAAATGCCCGGGCTGCCGCAAGTGGATCGGCCGCGAATGCTGGGACGCCGGCACGGGCCGCTGCCGCGACTGCACCGCGCGAGCCGCAGCCGACGACGCCCCCGCCGCCGCAGGCGGGGCGACCTGCCCGAACTGCCAGACGCCCACCGCCGGCGGCCGCTTCTGCCATGAATGCGGCTTCGACATGGCCAGCACGCACAAGAGCTGCCCGGCGTGCGGCGTCACCCTCCCGCGCCAAGCGCGCTTCTGCACGGACTGTGGCCACGGGTTCTAGCCCATCCACCCCACGAGGCCCCTGATGTCGACCGCCTTCGAAGGTTCCCAACAAGCCGCCGAAGCCGCCCTGCGCGCCGGCGACCCGCGCACCGCGCTGGCCCGCCTGACGGAAGCCGTGCGTGCCAAGCCGGCGGACGCCAAGCTGCGCACCTTCCTGACACAACTGCTGAGCGTGCTCGGCCAGTGGGAGCGGGCGCACACGCAGCTCAACGTCGTCGCCGAGCTGGACAAGCTGGCCATCCCGATGCGCGAGACCGTCGGCCACGCCATCCGCTGCGAGCTGCTGCGGGCCCAGGTGTTCGCCGGACGCCGCACGCCGGTCGTCTTCGGGCAGCCGGCGGCCTGGGTCGCGCAGCTGATCGAATCACTGCGCCAGCAGGCGGAGGGCCAGGAGGCGCTCGCGGCCGACCTCGCCGCGCAGGCCTTCGAGGCCGCCCCCGCCGGCGGCGGGCAGATCGACGGCCAGCGCTTCGCCTGGCTCGCCGACGCCGACTCGCGCCTCGGCCCGGTGCTGGAAACCTGCCTGAACGGCCACTACACCTGGGTGCCCTTCCAACACCTGACGCAGGTGCGCTTCGACCCGCCGGAGGACCTGCGCGACTGCGTCTGGATGCCTGCGCAACTGTCCTTCACCAACGGCGGCCAGAGCGTGGCGCTCGTGCCCACGCGTTACCCGGGCTCCGAGCGCAGCGACGACGGCCTCGTCAACCTCGCCCGCAAGACCGAATGGCAGCCCCTGCCCGGCGCCGACCGCTACGCGGGCCTCGGCCAGCGCGTGCTCGTGAGCGACCTGGGCGACCACGACCTGATGACCGTGCGCCAGATCGATTTCGACCCCATCACGCCGGGCGGCTGACATGGCCACTCCCGGCGCGCAGGACCGCCTCCAGCCCTCGCTGCTGGACCGCCTGACCGACCACGACCCCACGAGCCGCGTCGAGCCGCTGGAAGCCCGCGTGCTGAGCCGCCGGCAGCTGCGCGACGCGGTGCTGCGCGACCTGTCCTGGCTGTTCAATGCGGTCTGCGAGGAACCCGACCTCGGCAACCGCAATGACCCGGCGCGCACCGCGCTGTGGAAGAGCCTGCCGCACGCCCGCGACTCGGTGCTGAACTTCGGCATCCTGCCGCTGACCGGCCAGACGCTGAGCGTCCACAACTTTCCGCTCATCGAGGCGCAGATCCGCCAGGCCATCCTGCGCTTCGAGCCCCGCCTGGATGCCGACTCGGTGGAGGTGCGCATCGTCAACGACCTCAGCACCGGCCTGCGCCCGACAAGCCTGCGCCTGACGATCAAGGGGCAGCTGTGGAACCAGCCCGTGCCGCTGGAGCTGCTGCTGAGCGCCGACGTCGACGTGGACACCGGCCAGGCCGCCGTGCGCGACCTGCGCGGCTGACACCCGCCCGCGGGAACCGGACGCGCCCCGCCGTCACTCACCGGCGGGTGCCTCACGCGCCCGACCGCGCCCATGGACCCCCGCCTGCTCCGCTACTACAACCAGGAACTCCGCTACCTCCGCGAGATGGGCGGCGAGTTCGCCCGCGAGTTCCCGAAGATCGCCGGGCGCCTCGGGCTGGAAGGCCTGGAGGTGGCCGACCCCTACGTGGAGCGCCTGCTTGAAGGCAGCGCCTTCCTGGCCGCCCGCGTGCAGCTCAAGCAGGACGCCGAGTTCCCCCAGCTCGCCCAGACCCTGCTCGACATGGTCTGCCCCAACCTCGGCGCACCGGTGCCGTCGATGCTGGTCGCGCAGCTCGAACCCGCGGCCGACCCCAACCTGCTCAGCGGCTTCACGCTGCCGCGCGGCACGGCGCTGCTCGCACCGCGCACGTCGCTCGGCCCGACGCGCTGCGAGTTCCGCACCGCCCAGCCGGTCACGCTGACACCGGTCCAGGTGACCGAGGTGCACTATTTCCTGAGTGCCACCGACGTCAACGTCAGCGGCCTGCCCTTGCGCGAGCGGCCCCGCAGCGGCGTGCGCCTGCGGCTGGAGCTGCCGGCGGGCATGAGCTTCGCGAAGCTGCCGCTGGACAGCCTGCGCTTCTTCATGGGCGGGCTGCAGGACGTGGCGCTCAAGCTGCACGAACTGGCCACCAGCCGCTGCGTCGGCGTGCTCGCCGGCCCGGGCGGCAAGGACGCTGCCACGCAGCGCAGCTACCTGCCGCCGAGCCGCGTGCGCCACGTGGGCCTGGCGGACGACGAGGCCATGCTCCCGGTCACGCTGCGCGGCCTGTCCGGCACCCGGCTGATGCAGGAGTACTTCGCCTTCCCGCAGCGCTTCCTGTTCCTGGACATCGCCGGGCTGCGGCCGCACTTCGCCGCCTGCGCCGGCAACCGCTTCGAGCTGGTGCTGCTGTTCGACCGCTACGAGTCGAGCCTGGAGGGCGGCGGCGAGCCCGCCAACTTCAGCCTGAACTGCGTGCCGGCCATCAATCTGTTCGAGCGCCGCGCCGAGCGCATCGCGGTGGACGACAGCGCCACCGCCTTCCAGGTGATCCCGGACCGGGTCGCCACGACCGACTACGAGGTGTTCGACGTCGCGGCCGTCACGGGCTTCTCGACGGCGAGCGAGGAGCTGCAGTTCCTGCCGCTGTTCGACGTGCCCCACGTCGACCCCGGCGGCGCCGACGGCTTCTTCAGCCTGCAACGCGAGCCCCGCCTGAGCAGCGACCGCGGCCGCCGCGAGGGGCCCCGCTCGGCCTACGTCGGCCATGAGGTGTTCCTGTCGCTGGTGGACCTGCAGCGCGCGCCCTACCGCACCGAGCTGCGCCAGCTCGCCGCCAAGGTGCGCTGCACCAACCGCGACCTGCCGCTGTTCATCCCGACCGGCCGCGAGCAGGGCGGCATGACGCTCGAAACCCGCGCGCCGGTCGACCACATCGGCATCGTGGCCGGGCCCTCACGCCCGGTCAGCGCCGCGCGCGAGGGACCCTTGGCCTGGCGGCTGCTGTCGCTGCTGTCGCTGAACTACCTGTCGCTCGTCGACGAAGACGCCGAACGCGGGGCGCTGGCGCTGCGCGAACTCGTGCGCCTGTTCGCCCAGAGCGGTGACGCCGGCCTGCTGCGGCAGATCGAGGGCTTGCGCTCGGTCACCACGCGTCCGGTCGTGCGCCGCCACCCGGCCCCCGGCCCGATCGCCTTCGGCCGCGGGCTGGAGGTGCAGGTGACGGTGGACGAGCTGGCCTTCCAGGGCGGCAGCGCCACGCTGCTCGGCGCGGTGCTGCACCACTACTTCAGCCGGCATGTGTCGATGAACAGCTTCGTGCAGACGGCGCTGATCTCGCGCACGCGCGGCGAACTCAAGCGCTGGCAGCCGCTGCCCGGCGCGCGGGCGCTGCTGTGAGCGACGAGGCCGACGTCTTCGGCGCGCTGCGCGCGCGCCCCGGGCGCTTCGACCTCTTCCAGGCGCTGCGCCGCATCGAAGCCGCGCACCCGCAGCAGCCGCGGCTGGGCGAATCGCTGCGGCCTGGCGACGAACCGGTGCGCTTCGCCAGCGAGCCGGCACTGAACTTCGCGCCCACCGCGATCACGCGGCTGGAGCCCAATGACCACGGCCCGCCGCGCCTCGTGCAGCGGGTGCTGAGCCTGTTCGGCCCGAACGGCGCCCTGCCCACACACCTGACCGAGTACGCCCGCGAACGCGCGATGCACCACGGCGACCGCACCTTCGCGGCCTTCGCCGACCTGCTGCTGCACCGCTTCGGCCTGCTGTTCTACCGCGCCTGGGCCCGCAGCCACCCGGTCGTCGGCCTGGACCGCGGGCAGGACGCCCCCATCGTGCGGCAGGTGGGCGCGCTTGTCGGCCTCGCGGAGCCGGCGTTGCGCGGGCGGGATGCGCTGGGCGACTTCGCCAAGCTGCACTTCGCCGGACGCCTCGCCCGCTCGGCGCGCGACGCCGACGGCCTGCAGAGCTGGATCACGCTGCGCTTCAAGGTGCCCGCCCAGGTCGTGCAGTTCAGCGGCCACTGGATGCCGCTCGACCCCGGGGAGCGCACCCGTCTCGTGCGCCACGACAGCGTGGGCCTCGGCCGCGGCGCGATGCTCGGGCGCCAGGTCTGGGACGTGCAGCACAAGTTCCGCATCGAGATCGGGCCGCTGGACTGGCCGGCCTTCCAGGGTTTTCTGCCGTCAGGCGCCCAGCTCCAGGCCCTGCAGGCGATGGTGCGGCAGTACGTCGGGCACGAATTCGCCTGGGATGTGCGGCTGAAGCTCAAGCCGGCGCAGGTGCCGCCGTGGCCGCTCGGCCGGCAGCCGGGTGTGGGCCTGCTCGGGCGCAGCGCGTGGCTGAACATGCAGCGGCCGAGGAAGCGCGCGGATCAGCTGGTGATGAATGTGGAGAGCATTTGCCGGGCGCACTTGGGCGGGTCGTTGGCGCCGGCGCATCAGCAGTGATGCCTGCTTTCCGCGGACGCCGGGGCGCGCCTGCCCTTGATCCCGCTGGCCACCGACTCTGAGCACAAGGCAGGAACCGAACAGCTCCCCCGGTCACTCAGCACCGAGGAGATCTGGACATGACCGACATCAGCCGCCAAGCCCTTTTCGGCAAGCTCAACCCGCTGGCCTACAAGTCCATCGAGGGTGCGACCGTGTTCTGCAAGTTGCGGGGCAACCCGTACGTGGAGCTGGTGCACTGGATCACGCAGCTGCTGGAGAACAACGCCTCCGACGTGGCGGCCATCGTCCGGCACTACGGGCTGGATGCCGCCGCGCTGGCGCGCGACGTGACCACGGCGCTGGACCGCCTGCCACGTGGCTCCACGTCGATCAGCGACTTCTCCGAGCACATCACCCACGCCATCCAGCAGGGCTGGGTCTACGCCACGCTGATGTACGGCGACGCGCACGTGCGCAGCGGCCACCTGCTGCTGGCCCTGCTCAGCACGCCGTCGCTGCGCAACGCGCTGGTCGGCATCTCGCGGCAGTTCGAGCGCATCAAGCCCGATGACCTGGCCGACCAACTGCAAGGCATCGTCGGCAAGACCGGCGAGGCGGGCCTGGGTGCCACCGACGGCAGCGCACTGGGCGGCAGCCAGCCGGGTGAAGCCTCGGGCGCGATGGCCCCCGCCGCGATGGGCCGCCAGGAGGCGCTGAAGAAGTTCACCGTCGACCTCACCGAGAAGGCCCGCAACGGCGAGATCGACCCGGTCACCGGCCGGGACGACGAGATCCGCCAGATCGTCGACATCCTGATGCGCCGCCGCCAGAACAACCCGCTGCTGACCGGCGAGGCCGGCGTCGGCAAGACGGCGGTCGTGGAAGGCTTCGCGCTGCGCCTGGCGCGGGGCGACGTGCCGCCGCCGATGCAGGGCGTGACGCTGCTGTCGCTGGACATCGGCCTGCTGCAGGCCGGCGCCTCAATGAAGGGCGAGTTCGAGCAGCGCCTGCGCCAGGTCATCGACGAGGTGCAGCAGAGCCCGACACCGATCATCCTGTTCATCGACGAGATCCACACGCTGGTCGGCGCGGGCGGCGCGGCCGGCACGGGGGACGCGGCCAACCTGCTCAAGCCCGCCCTGGCCCGCGGCAACCTGCGCACCGTGGGTGCCACCACCTGGGCCGAGTACAAGAAGTACATCGAGAAGGACCCGGCGCTGACCCGCCGCTTCCAGACCGTGCAGGTCGAGGAGCCCGACGAGAAGAAGGCGATCCTCATGCTGCGCGGTGTGGCCACCGTGCTGGAGAAGCACCACCGCGTGCAGCTGCTGGACGAGGCCATCGAGGCCGCCGTGAAGCTGTCGCATCGCTACATCCCGGCCCGCCAGCTGCCCGACAAGGCCGTCAGCCTGCTCGACACCGCCTGCGCGCGCGTCGCGGTCAGCCAGCACGCGATGCCGGCCGAGGTGGAAGACTGCCGCCGGCGCATCGAGTCGCTGGAGGTCGAGCAGGGCATCATCGGCCGCGAGGCCCAGGTGGGCGTGGCCGTGGGTGACCGGGCCGGCCGCGTCGAGGAGCAGCTCGCCGCCGAGCGCGAACGCCTGAGCACGCTGGAAGCCCGTTGGTCGCAGGAGAAGGACCTCGTCGCCCAGATCCTCGGTCTGCGCGCCCAGCTGCGCGGTGAGGACCAGCCGGTGGACGAAGCCCGCTCGGCCCAGCCCGACCGCGACGCCCTGCTCGCCCAGATGCGCGACGCCCAGGCGCGCCTGGCCGACCTGCAGGGCGAGTCGCCGCTGATCCTGCCGTCGGTGGACGCCCAGGCCGTGGCCAGCGTCGTCGCCGACTGGACCGGCATCCCCGTCGGCCGCATGGTCAAGAACGAGCTGGAGGCCGTGCTGCGGCTGGGCGAGACGCTCGGCCAGCGCGTCATCGGCCAGCAGCACGGCCTGGACATGATCGCCCGCCGCATCCAGACCTCGCGCGCGCGGCTGGACAACCCGAACAAGCCCATCGGCGTGTTCATGCTCTGCGGCACGTCCGGCGTCGGCAAGACTGAGACCGCGCTGGCCCTGGCCGAGGCGCTGTACGGCGGCGAGCAGAACGTCATCACCATCAACATGAGCGAGTACCAGGAGTCGCACACCGTCTCCACGCTCAAGGGCGCGCCGCCCGGGTACGTGGGCTACGGCGAAGGCGGCGTGCTGACCGAGGCGGTGCGCCGCCGGCCCTACAGCGTCGTGCTGCTCGACGAGGTCGAGAAGGCCCACCCGGACGTGCACGAGCTGTTCTTCCAGGTCTTCGACAAGGGCTGGATGGAAGACGGCGAGGGGCGCCTGATCGACTTCAAGAACACGATCATCCTGCTGACCAGCAATGTCGGCAGCGAGCTGATCATGGCCATGTGCCGCGACCCGGAGCTGCTGCCCGACCCCGAGTCGCTGGCCACCGCGCTGACCGAACCGCTGCAGAAGGTCTTCCCGCCGGCGCTGCTCGGCCGCATCGTGACCATCCCCTACTACCCGCTGTCCGACGACATGCTGGCGCGCATCGTGCGCCTGCAGCTTGGCCGCATCGCGCGCCGCGTGGCCGAGAACCACCGCATCCCGTTCGAGTACAGCGACGCCGCGGTGGACCTCATCGTCAAGCGCTGCAACAACGCCGAGAGCGGCGGCCGCATCATCGACGCCATCCTCACGAACACGGTGCTGCCCAAGGTCTCGATCGAATACCTGTCGCGCACCGCCTCGGGCCGGGCCCTGCAGCGCGTGGCACTGGGCGTCGCGGACGGCGACTTCAGCTACGCCTTCGACTGAGCGGGAGCCGACATGACCCAGGCCCTGTCCATCACCACGCCGCTGGGCGCCGACAAGCTCCTGGTGCTGCGGCTCGAAGGCAAGGAACAGCTCGCGGCACTGCCGGAGTGGCATGTCGACCTCGTCGGCAACGTCAACGCCCTCGGCATGCGCGAAAGCATCTCGCTGGACGACCTGCTCGGCCAGCGCGCCACCGTCACCATCGCCCACGGCGAAGAGCGGCACATCAACGCCTACATCACCGAGGCCCAGCGCGGCGAGCGGCGCGGCCGCTTCAATGCCTACCGGCTCACGCTGCGGCCCTGGACGTGGTTCGCCACGCGCAGCCGCAACTGCAAGGTGTTCCAGTCGATGACGGTGCAGGAGATCGTCTCCGCGGTGCTCGACACCTACTGCGCCGACTACCGCTTCGACCTCAGCTACACCGACTACCCGACGCTGGAGTACTGCCTGCAGTACAACGAGTCGGACTTCGACTTCGTCAGCCGGCTGCTCGAAGAGGCCGGCATCTACTACTTCTTCGAGCACACCAGCGACACGCACACGATGGTGCTGGTCGACGGCATGGGCGGCCACGAAGCCAAGAGCGGCGACGCCACCATCACCTGGGCCAACAAGCTCGATGCCGACAAGGCCTGCATGGTCGAGTGGCACCTCGCCGAGGAAGTCACCGCCGTCAAGGCGACCGTGCGCGACTTCGACTACCTCGCCACGGCCACCGCCATCGAGAAGAGCACCCCCGCGGGTGACGCCGCCGCCCTGGGCACCGGCGAGGTCTACGAGTACCCGGCCCGCGCGGTGCTGAACCAGCTGGAGACGACCGCGGCCGATGCGCTGAGCGCGGCCGAGCGCGTCGCCAAGGTGCGGCTGGAGGAGCAGCAGGCGCTGCAGAAGGTCTACACCGGCACCACCAACTGCAATGACCTGAAGGTGGGCGACACCTTCGACCTGGCCGACGCGCCGCACAGCGACGACGAGTCGACCTACCTCGTCGTCAGCATGAACTTCAGCGCCGAGTTCGCCGACCACGAGGCCATCGAGGAGATCGCCGCCTCGCAGGGCCGCCGCGACGGCGTGCTGGCCAGCGTCATGTGCATCCGCACCGACGGGCAGGACTTCCGACCGCCGCGCCGCACCCCGCGGCCCGTCATGCACGGCCCGCAGACGGCGACCGTCGTCGGCGCCTCCGGCAACGAGATCGAGACCGATGCGCTCGGGCGCATCAAGGTGCAGTTCCACTGGGATCGCGACGGTGCGAACGACGAGAACAGCTCCTGCTTCGTCCGCCTGTCCCAGCCCTGGGCCGGCAAGGGCATGGGCCTGTGGATGATCCCGCGCGTGGGCCACGAGGTGGTCGTGAGCTTCCTCGGCGGCGACCCCGACCGGCCGCTCATCACCGGTTCGGTCCACAACGACGTCAACACGCCGATCTACCCGCTGCCCGCGCATGCCGAGATCAGCGGCTGGCGCACGCATTCGTCCAAGGAGGCCGCCGACGACGCCCGCCACGAGCTGCGCTTCGACGACAAGAAGGACACCGAGTACATCTGGCTGCAGTCGCAGAAAGACTTCCGCCGGCACGTGAAGGGCGATGCCTTCGACTGGGTCGAGCAGAACGAGAACCGCAAGACCAAGCTGACCCGCCAGGAGGTCATCAGCGAGAACTGGCTGATGTACGTCGGCCAGGACGTGAAGCACGACCTGGGCAAGGACCTGCACACCAAGGTCGCCGGTGACATCTTCACGACTGGCGCCGCCACCTGGCAGGTGCAGCTCGGCAGCGACCTCAGCGCCAAGGTCGGCGCCGACCTGAGCTTCGACGTCACCGGCAAGACGGCGCTCAAGTCCGGTGGCGACATCAACCTCAAGACCGACGGCGCCGCCCACCTGAAGACCGGCGGCAACCTGGTGGCCGAGTCGGGCGCCAAGCTGTCGCTGAAGGCGTCGGGCGACGTGCTGATGGAAGGCGGCAAGTTCAGCGTCAAGACCAGCGGCGAGCTGGTCATCGACGCCACGGGCGGCATCAAGATCGTCTGCGGCGGCTCGGTCATTGCGCTCACGTCGAGCGGCATCACGATCGACGGCGGCACGGTCAGCATCAACGGCGGTGGTGGCGGCGGCGCGGGCACGGCGGCCGAAAGCGCGGCCGATGCCGAGCCCAAGGCGCCGGAAGAGGCCCAGAACACCGAGCTGCTGACGCCCGCCAAGGAAGAGGACTACGACAAGCTCTTCGCCGACCCGCTGGCCGAGGAAGCCGGTGGCGCGGCCGCAGCCCCGGCCGCCGCCCCGGCCGTGAGCGCACCGTCGACGCCATCGGTGCCCTCGGGCCTGAGCGCGGGCGCGCTGGCTGCCGGCGCCTCGATGCTGGGCGCCGCTGCCGCGGGCGCGATGGCCGTGGGTGGCGCAGCGGCCTTTGCCGGCAGCGCCGGTGGCGAGGACGAGGAGGACGCCCCGGCCACCGAGCCGGCGAACCCGGAACGAGATGCTGCCCTGGCCGAAGCCGAAGCCGCCTACCAGGCCGCCAAGCGTGCCGAAGCCCAGGCCGCGGCTGATGCCGCCGCGCCCCCGCCGCCGCCGGACGATGCCGGAGGCAGCGCGTGACGTCGCCCCCACTCGCGACCGCCCAACTCCGCGCGGCGCTCTGGAACCGCCCCGCGGCGCGGGTGCATGCCGTCATCGACGGCAGCGTGCTGCCCGGCCTGCCCGAGCGGCTGCGCGCCGCACGGTGCGTGGGCTGGGACTGCCTGCAGCGCGGCGCGCTCACGCCGGCCGCGGCCGCCCAGGCGGCCTACATCGTCGAGCTGCAGCCGGAGGCTGACTTCACCACCTGGCTGCTCGGCGAGGCCTGCGCGGCCTTCGAGGGCTGGGGCGTGCTCACCAGCAGCACGCGGCCCTTGCTGGCCATGCGTGAACACAGCCGCCAGCTCAGCGAGATGCGCACGCCCGAAGGCCGGCGCCGCCCCTGGCGCTGGTGGGATGCCGAGCTGCTGGCACTGCTGCTGCCCACGCTCGCCCCATCGCAGCTCGATGCGGTCTTCGCGCTCGACCAGCAGCTCGTCTCACCCGCCGCCCGCCGCTGGACCTGGTGGCAGCGGCGCGACGGCATGCTGGACACGCAAACGCGAGAGCGGGTGGCGTGATGAAAGCCTACAAGCACGCCACATGCTGACCCTGACGGCCGACCAACTCGCCCAGGTCCAGGACCTGCAGCTGCGCCGCGACGCACAGTCGCTGCTGGCTGTGCTGTCCGACGCCTGGCCGGCGGTGGCGCAGCAGCTCCAGGCCCGCTGGCCCGCTTTCGTCGACGTGGCGCTGGCGCGCGGCCGGGCCCTCGGGCTGGCGACTGTCGCTGATCTGGCGCGTTATGCCTCCCTGTGCTGTCTGTGGGGCGCGAGCTTCGAGACGCGGCCGCGCTTCGAGTGGGCGGCCGCCCTCGCGGCAGACCCGGGCCTGCCACCCTCGCTCAAGCTGCACCAGCTCACGCACCGCTCGCGCGAGGAGCTGGTGCGGCGCGCCGCCAAGGCCGTGCCGGGTGGCGAGGCCCTGACGCCCGCCGGCTTCGACCAGGCCCTCGCCGCCTTGGAAGCCGGCCTCGCGCAGGCCGCCCGCGGCCGCGCCCTCTTCCTGGACCAGCCGCCCCCTCCGCGCCCCCGGGCCTGCGACCTGGCGCAGGTGAGCCTGGCGCTGGCCGAGCCGGCCGACATGCAGGTCTACCAGCGCCAGGACGGCCGCTGGCTGCGCGTGGCACGACCGGCCGCACCCGCTGCGCCCGAGAGCTTCAACACGCCGCCGACCGAGCCGCGCGAGCTGGCCGTGCTGAGCCGCGCCACCGGCACGGGTGCGACGGCCCGCCTGCAGGTCGCCGTCGCGGCCCAGGCCCGGTGCGGCGGCGACCACCCCGCCGTGCAGCACACAAGCCGCATCGGCCGCCTCGCCTGGCGCGGCGCCGACACCGCACGGCTCAGCCTCGCGCTGCATGCCCCGCCCGCCCCGCCCGTCGACCCGAAGCTCGGGCCTGCCGGCCTCGGCCATGTCGAGCCGCCCGACGTGCAGGCCCTCGGCGTGGCCAGCTGCGGCGTGCGGGATGCGGGTGCACCCTTCGGCGGGCTGACCCTGGCGCTGCACGTGCATGACCTCACGCAGCGCCTCGTAGAGATCCGCCACGGTGCGGCACCGACCCGCGACTGGCCCGCCGCCGACGCACCGCCGCCCGCGGCCCCCAACCCCACGGCCTGCCATCTCGAGGCCGACGGCCAGGCGCAACCCGCCGACGCCTGGCGCGCGGCCTGGCTCGGCCTGCAGCCGCAGGCGCAGGCCGGGCTGGAGCAGCTCTTCAATGCCGCAGGCCGCGCCATGGCCGGGACGTCGGCGCAGCTGACCGCCGAGCTGTCGCCGCTCGTCGGCCAGGCCAGCGCCACCTGGGGCTGGCAGCGCGACGCCCACGGTGGCGTGGCGCCGCGCGTGCAGCTGGACATCGACTTCACCGCGCTCGTGCTCGACCTGCACCTGCGCGGCGAGCTGGACTGGGCCGGCAGCCGTGCACGCCTGAGCCTGCGCGCGCAGGGCCGCGTCGACTGGCGCACGGCGCTCGATCTGCACGACCCCGCGGGTCTGGCGGACGCCAAGCTCAGCTGGCGACATCCCGTCGTGCTCAGGCTGGACGCCATCGCCACCGGCGAGCCGGCGCTGCTGTCCGCCGGGCCGCTGGCGGAGGACCTGCGCGGCGCCCTCGTCGGCAGCTGCGGCCTGCGCCCGCGGCCGGACGGGCGCGGCCACCAGTGGTTCTTCCGCCTCGCGGTGGAGCCGGTGCACGTGCTGCTGCTGCGCCTGGACCCGCTGGCCGGCGAGCAGGCCCAGCGCCGCGAGCTGATCCCCGCCCTCACCCTCATCGACTGGAGTGCCGGCTGATGGACCGCTTGATGTGCCTGCAGGTGCAAAGCAGTGGCGAGCCGGTCGAGGTGCACGTCAACGGCCTGCCGGTGCTCGCCCTGCCCGCGGGCGGTGGCAGCCGCGCGGTGACGGTGCACGAGTTCCTGCAGAACGGCAGCAACCGGCTGAGCCTGGTCATCGCACCGCTGCCGATCGCGCAGGCCGCGGTGGCGCCGGACGCGCCCGCGCAGCCCCGCGTGGCCGCCCGCGCCGCGCACGCACGCGCGCGGCTCGTGCTGCTGCGGCAGGGCAAGAGCCTGGCCGACGACGCGGTGCGGGTGCTGGCCGAAGTGGCCTGGGCCGTCGAGGAGGGCGCCGCCTTCCAGGCGCCCACCGTGCTGCACGAGGAACTGCAACTGCCCGTCGCCTTCCCCCGCTGGCGCTGGCTGGACGCCCCGCCGCTCACGCCGGCCCCCGCCGAACGCCATCAGCTGCTTGCCACCCTGCAGCGCCTGGCCTTCGACCTGGCCCGCGGCCAGGCTGACAGCCTCGTCGACGCCTGCCGCCTCAAGCTGGAGGAACTGGACCTGGCCTACCAGCGCGCGCCCGGCCACGGCGCCGCTGCGCTGCGTGCCCGGGTGCAGCAGTGCTGGGAGGCCGGCGCGCTGGCGAGCCTCGCGCCGCCCACCGCCGACACCCTGCTGCTGCGACGCGTGGCCGACGGCCGGCTGCTCGACGCGCGGAACCCGCTGGGCGCGCCCGTGCTCGGCACCGCGAACGACGGCGTCGCGCTCGGCAACGTCGCCTGGCCCCTGCGGCTCACCCTGATCGAAGGCAAGGCCTATGTCCTCCGCTGACCCCTCGGCATCGCCACCCCCGACCATGATCCGGCTCACCGTCTCCACCTTCAACGGACTGCCGCCGAGCCAGCCGCTGTCCGCCACGTTCGATGAACTCGGCGGCGAGATCGGTCGCGCCGACACCAACCGCCTCGTGCTGCCCGACCCCGAACGCACCATCTCCCGGGTCCACGCCCGGGTGCTGTTCCGCGCGCACGGCGGCTACGGCATCGTCGACCAGGGCAGCAACGCGATCAGCGTCAACGGCATCCCGCTCGGCAAGGGCCGCGAGGCGGCCATCCAGCCGGGCGACCGCATCCAGATCGGCGGCTACGTGCTGCTCGTGGAAGCGGCCGCGGCCGGTGCCGCCCCGAGCGACCCGTTCGCCGACTTCTTCGGCCTTGCACCGGCCACGGCCACACAGCCGAGCCTGCGCCGCAACCTCGCCGCAGCCGACCCGCTGGGGCTGTACGGTGGCACAGCCGCCCGCGCGATTCCGACACCGCTGGCCGCGTCCCCCGTGCCGCCGCCGGCAGCGGCACCGGCGACCGGTGGCATTCCCGACGACTGGGACCCCTTCGCCCCGCCGCCGCCCAAGGCCGGCCCGGCGCCGGCCCCCTCGGCCGGTGCGCGCGCACTCGGCCTGGATCTCGGCGCGGGCGCCCCGGCCCCCCTGCTCCCGGACCTGCCGGGCGCATCGGCGGCGGGCGGCGATTCGCTGGATGCGCTGTTCGGCCTGGGCGGTGTGCCCGCGGGCAACCCGCTGGGCAGCTCGCTGCTCGGGGAAGCGGTGGCGCAGCCGAACATGGCCGGCCACGCCGACCCGATGCGGGCCCTGGGCATGCTGCCCGCGGCCGGCGGCCCGGCCTTGCCGGACACGACGTCCGAACTCCACCGCCCCTTCATCCCGCCGGGCGCGCCGCTCACACAGGTCGCAACGCCACCCGCCGCGCCACCGGCCAGCGGGCTGCCGGCCGTCGACCCGTCCGGCACCCTGTCCGGTGCGGTGATGTCGTGGAACGAAGGCGCCGGCGAAGGCCGCACGATCATCCGGACGGGCAAGAAGCCCGCCGCCGCCGCGCCCACGGCGGCGGCGCCGCAGATGCCACCCCCGCCCGCCCCGGTCGCGGCGACGGCGCCGGTGGCGGTGCCTGCTGCCGAGCCCGACGCGCTGCTGGCGGCCTTCCGCGACGGCCTGGGCCTGCCGCACCTGCCGGCCGGTGGGCTGACGCCCGAGTTCATGCGCCTGCTGGGCCAGCTCATCCACGAATCGGCCCGCGGCACGGTGGACCTGCTCGTCGCCCGCGCGGCGCTCAAGCGCGAAGTGCGCGCCGAGGCGACGATGATCGTGGCCAAGGAGAACAACCCGCTGAAGTTCTCGCCCAGCGCCGAGGTCGCCCTCGGCCACCTGCTGGGCCCGACGGTGCGCGGCTTCATCGAGCCTCAGCGCGCGATGCGCGATGCCTTCGACGACCTGCGTGCGCACCAGCTCGCCTTCCTGGCCGGCATGCGCGCCGCGCTGGAAGGCCTGCTGCAGCGCTTCGACCCCGCCTCGCTGGAAGGCCGCCTGACGCAGAAGTCGGTGCTGTCGAGCCTGCTGCCGGCGGCCCGCAAGGCGCAGCTCTGGTCGGTCTTCCAGCAGGAGTACCAGCAGATCGCCGGCGAGCTGGCCGACGACTTCCACCAGGTCTTCGGCCGCGAATTCCTGCGCGCCTACGAGGCGCAGCTGGATGCGCTGGCGCAGCAGGACCACTGACCCCTTCGGAAGGAACCCCGTGCAGATCGAGCTGGCACTGATGTCCGACCCCGGGGGCCGCGAGGCCAACGAGGACGCCTGTGGCCATTGGCATTCCGACCGCTACCTGTGCTGCGTGCTGGCCGATGGCGCCGGCGGGCACGGCGGCGGCGACGTCGCCTCCAAGCTGGCCGTGAGCCATGTGCTGCAGGGCTACGCCGCACGGCCCGCCCACCATCCGCAGGCGCTGGAGGCGCTGCTGCGGGACACCAACCGCGAACTGCTCGCCCAGCGCGAAGCCAGCGCGCAGCTGCGCCACATGCACTCGACGATCGTCGTGCTGTCCATCGACCTGCAGGAACGCCAGGCGCTGTGGGCGCACTGCGGCGACTCGCGGCTGTACGCCTTCCGCGACGGCCGCGTGGCCACGCGCACGAGCGACCACAGCCTCGTGCAGTCGCTCATCGATGCCGGCCTGCTGGACGACGCCGGCGCCCGCCACCACCCCAAGCGCAGCGAGCTCTACTCGGCCCTCGGCACGACCGGCGACGACCTGCAGCTGAGCGTGCGCCCCGACCCCTGGCCGCTGGACGGGCAGCAGGCCCTGATGCTCTGCACCGACGGCCTGTGGGAGTGGCTGAACGACGACGAGATCACGACGGCCCTGGCCCTCGCCCCGGGGCCGCAGGCCTGGCTCAACGACCTGGGCGAGCGCGTTCGCCTCGCGGCGGTCGACAAGCCCGGTCACGACAACTTCACGGCGCTGGCCCTGTGGATGCAGGCCTGAGCCCCTTCATCCCACCCGCTTCAGGAGACCGACCATGGCACAGCATGTCTGCAACGGCGCCCAGCTCACCTGCAACTTCGGCACCAACCCGAGCGCGCTGGGCGTGCTGCCGCAGAACAAGATGAAGACCAGCAACCAGGCCGCGGCCAACATCATGGACAACAAGCCCGGCGTGAACGTCAAGCCCTTCGGCCCGTGCAAGAGCATGGGCAACCCGGCCGTGGCGGCCGCCACCGCCTCGGCCACCGCCGCTGCGCAGGGCGTGTTCACGCTGACCCCGATGCCCTGCTCGCCGGTCTTCCCTGCCCCGTGGGCACCCGGTGCGGCGACGGTCATGCTGGCCAACATGCCGGTGCTGAACAACACCTCGAAGCTCAACTGCGCCTTCGGCGGCGTGATCAGCATCGTCAGCGCCGGCCAGACGACCGAAACCACGCCCTGAATCCCTGCGCCTCCAAGACAAAGACGCCCCGCGGGGCGTCTGCGAGTCTG
The DNA here is from genome assembly GCA_003963005.1 of Burkholderiales bacterium. GTDB lineage: Bacteria > Pseudomonadota > Gammaproteobacteria > Burkholderiales > Burkholderiaceae_C > Pelomonas. Next base: position 19,210 of record RXJW01000138.1, on the reverse strand, counting down.
CGCAGCAGAGCGGGGCTCAGGGCAGCAGCTTCTGCGCGATCTTCCTCGCGACCGAGCGGTCCACGCCCTTGGCGACGACCGCGTCGACGATCACGTCCTCGCTGTAGCCGCTGCCGTAGCCCCAGTCGTGGGCTGTGGCCTGTGGGATGCCGAGCTTCACGAGGCGCTTGATGATGTCGTCCACACCCGCCGCGTCGCGCAGCTTGCGGTTGGTCTTCTCGTCAGGCGTCTCGGCGTCCAGCAGGATCATGCTGACCTCCTCGGCGCGACGGGCTTTGACACCGAGCTTGACCAGTTCCTTGGCGACCACTTCGTTGGAGACGCCGTGCGCCAGGCCGTTGAGCAGGGCGGCGGAGATGCCGAGCTTCTGCACGAGCTTGGACAGCATCTTGCCGTCGTCGGTCTTGTCGATCGCGGCGAGCAGCGCATTGAGCGTGACCTGCGGATCGTTGATCAGCACCTTGCTGCGCACGATGCCGGGGATATCCTCCTCCGGCACCCGCACCGCCTTGAGCACCTTGGTCACGGCGGCATCATCCAGCAGCAAGGCCAGTTGCGTGTCGTTCACGCCGAGGGACTTCAGCAGCTTGTAGCCGTCCTCGCGCTTCTTCACGTCCTTCAGTTCGAGCGCGATGATCTCGCGGCCCGAGCGATGCTGGGTCGTGCCCTCCTGCTGCTCCTTGGCCCAGGCCTCGGCCGCGATCTTGTAGCCCTTGAGCAGCACGGCATCGCGCTCCTCATCGCCAAGAAAGCGCTTGGACTTGGCCCTCAGCACCAGCGCGCCGTCGACGACGCCGATCTTGACGTAGGCGTCCTCCAACGCGGCTTCCTTCTGCCAGGTTTTCAGGGCGCTCTCCGCCTGTGACCACATCGGCGTCTGCCGTGGGCCGATCTGCTCGATGACGGCCTTCTTGGCATCCGCCCAGCTGCTGAAGCCGCTCAGCTTGTAGGTCTTGTCGCCGCCGAAGATGACGGTGTCCTTGTGCATGGCCTTGCCCATGTCGACTCCTGATGAAGCAGTGAAGATGAGCCGCGGTCAGGGCTTGCGCCCGATCTCGACGCGGCGGTTCTCGTCGGCCGTCGGCCGCGCGGGGTTCTTGAGGTCCTTGGCGCCCACACCCTCGGTGACGAGCAGCGCCGGATCGGCCCCCTTGCTGACGAGGTAGTTGCGCACCGACTCGGCGCGCTTGACCGACAGCACCTGGTTGGCCGCCGGCGTGCCGGAGGCATCGGCATGGCCGATGACGCGCACCTGGCGGTCGGTGTTCTTCTTGGTCTTGAGCACTTCGGCGAAGACGTCGAGCTGGCGCTTGAGCAGCGGTGGCAGCTCGGCCGAGCCGACCTTGAACGAGGTCGCCGGCAGCGAGTAGCGGATGGCGGGCTTGAAGCCCATGCACTTGAAGCCGTTGGCTTCGAGCTCCTTGCACTTGTCGTCGGGGAACAGGCCCTCGGCGATCGCGTCGGCCGTGGGCACGGTCTTGCCGAGGTCCACCGTCTCGGGCGCCGAGGCGGCCGGTGGTGGCGCATCGGGCGACTGCGCACGCGCCACGCAGGCGGCAGCGAGGAGGGAAACCAGCAGCAGGGAGGGCAAGGTCTTCATGACGGGCACTCGTGTCGGCAAAAGAGGACGCCCGGTGAGTGACGCCGCGCCGCCGTTGGTTCCCGCACGCGCCGGGAACCAAGCCGCGGCCCCAGTCACTCACCCGGGGATCGCAGGGCGCCGACCACCGGCCGCCTCCTCTTTCGCAGCTTCAAGGCAAACCCATCCATGACCTGGCGTGACCGCGTGATCTGGACGGAGGGCATGTTCCTCCAGCCCCAGCACTTCCAGCAGCACGACCGCCACTGGGAACACCAGTGGCGCCAGCGCCTGCAGCAGGCCGTCGCCTACGCCTGGGGCTTCAGTGCGCTGACGCTGGACGAGGCCTCGCTGACGCTGGGCAAGGTGGGCCTGGCCGCCGCCCAGGGGCTGCTGGCCGACGGCACCGCCTTCTCCGCACCCGGCAGCGACGCCACGCCGGCCGCGCTGGACATCGCGGCCGACGTGCGCAACGAGATCGTGGTGCTGGCCGTGACGATGCAGCGCCCTGGTGTCGTCGAGACGGATGCCGAGCAGGCCGCCAGCGCGATGGGCCCGCGCTTCACGACCGCCGAGGTGAGCGTCGCCGACAGCAACGCGCAGATCGACCGCGACGCACCGCTGCAGGTCGGCCGGCTGAACCTGCGCCTGATGCTGCAGCGCGACGCCGGCGAAGGCTATGTGACGCTCGGCGTGGCCCGCGTCGTGGAGCGCCGTGCGGACAACCGCGTCGTGCTCGACCCGACCTACGTGCCGCCGATGCTGCACGCCCCGGCCCACGTCGTGCTGGACGGCTACCTGCGCGAACTCTGCGGGCTGCTGGCCCAGCGCGGCGAAGCCCTGGCCGCCCGCCTGGCCGCCCCCGGTCGCGGCGGCGTGGGCGAGATCGCCGACTTCCTGCTGCTGCAGACCGTCAACCGCCAGCAGGCCGGCTTCCAGCACCTGCGCACGCTGTCGCTGCTGCACCCGGAGCGGCTGTATGCCGAATGCCTCGCGATGGCCGGCGACCTGGCCACCTTCCGCGACAGCCGCCGCCCGGGGGCCCATGCGCCCTACACGCACGACGACCTGAGCGCCACCTTCAAGCCCGTCATCGACGACCTGCGCCAGTCGCTGTCGATGGTGATGGAGCAGACCGCGATCCCGATCGAGCTGCAGGACCGCGCCTACGGCGTGCGCGTGGCGCTCATCCCGGACGTGGGCCTGCAGCGCAGCGCCACCTTCGTGCTCGCCGTGTCGGCCCAGCTGCCGGGCGACGCGCTGCGGGCGCGCTTCCCGACGCAGGTCAAGATCGGCCCGGTCGAGCGCATCCGCGACCTCGTCAACCTGCAGCTGCCCGGCGTCACGCTGCGCCCGCTGCCGGTGGCGCCGCGGCAGATCCCGTACCACGCGGGGCACAACTACTTCGAGCTGGAAACGCGCGGCAACGAGCTGTGGAAGCAGCTCGAGACCTCCGGCGGCCTGGCCCTGCACATCGCGGGTGACTTCCCCGGCCTGGAACTCGAGTTCTGGGCCATCCGCAGCTGATCGGCGAAGCCATGAGCGACCCTCAACACGACGACCCCTTCGCTGCCTTCGGGCAGGACCGCACCGTCATCAAGCCGAGTGCCGGTCGCCCGGCCAACGGCGCGCCGCCTGCCGCCGCACGGCCCGCCGCTCCGGCCTCACCGGGCGCCCTGCCGGCAGCCGGCCCGGTCGGGCGGGAGGCGCCGATGGCGCTCGACGCTCTCACCACCGCCAGCCTGAACCCGCTGGTCGCCGCGGCCATGCCGCTGCTGTCGGCGGCGCCGCGCATCCGGCACAGCGCACAGCACCCGAACCCGGCTGGCCTGAAGGAAGCGCTGGCCGAGGGCGTGCGGGCCTTCGAGGCGAAGGCGCGCGCGGAGGGCCTGCCCAACGAGCAGGTCATCGCCGGCCGCTACATCCTGTGCACGCTGCTGGACGAATCGGCCGCGAGCACGCCCTGGGGCGGCTCGGGCGCCTGGGCCGCGCAGAGCCTGCTGGTGCAGTTCCACAACGAGTCGTGGGGCGGCGAGAAGGTCTTCGCGCTGATGGCCAAGCTCGCCGAGAACGTGCCCGCCAACCGGCAGCTGCTGGAGCTGCTCTACGTGTGCCTGGCCTTCGGCTTCGAGGGCCGCTACCGCGTGATCGACAACGGCCGTGCGCAACTCGACGGCGTGCGCTCGCGGCTGTCGCAGATGCTGCGACAGGGCCACACGCCCGACCCGGCGCTGTCGCCGCGCTGGCAGGGTGCCGAGCCGGGCGAGCGCGGCCTGCGCCAGCGCCCGCCGCTGTGGGCCATCGCGGCCGCCACGGCGCTCGTGCTGCTCGGGGTCTACATCGGGCTGCGCTTCAGCATCAACGGCGCGTCCGACGAGGTGTTCACGACGCTGCGCAGCTTCGACGTCAAGACCGCCGCCGTGGCCGCGCCCGTGCCGCCACCGGCCGCACCGCGCCTGGCCACGCTGCTGGATGCCGACATCAAGGCCGGCCTCGTGCAGGTCAACGACCTCGCCGACCGCTCGATCGTCGTCATCAAGGGCGACGGCCTGTTCCCCCCCGGCAGCGCCGAGGTGTCGGGCGACCTGCGGCCACTGGTGCTGCGCATCGGCGAGGCGCTGCAGCGTCTGAAGGGCCCGGTGCTCGTCACCGGCCACACCGACAACCAGCCCATCCGCTCGCTGCGCTTCCCGTCGAACTGGCACCTGTCGCAGGCTCGCGCCGAGGCCTTCCGCAACCTGCTGTCCGAGCGGGTGGAGATCGGCCGGCTGCGCGCTGAAGGCCGGGCCGACGCGGAAAGCGTCGCGGACAACGCCACCCCCGCCGGCCGCGCGAAGAACCGCCGCGTCGAAGTCACGCTGATGGTGCAGGAGCGTTGACCATGAGGCGGTTTGCTGCCCCCGCTGCACAAAACAGCCACAGAGGCACAGAGACACAGAGAGATCGGTCTGCGGTCGGTGTCCTGACCCGACGCCTCGGTGTCTCTGTGCCTCTGTGGCTGTGTTCCCCGTGCCTGTCGATGGCGACCGAACGCAGCGCGACGGAGCCCAAGTGATGAAGAAACTGCTGTCATTCCTCCTGCACCCGATCACGCTCGGCGTGTTCTTGCTGCTCGTCGTCTCCGCCCTCGTCTGGTGGGTCGGCCCGCTGATCGCCTTCGGCGAGCACCGGCCGCTGGACACCGTGCTCGCCCGGGGCCTCGCGCTGCTCGTCGTCTGGCTGCTCGGCGTGCTGCGCCTCGCCTGGGCGCTGATGCGCCGGCGCCGCATCAACGCTGCCCTCGTCAAGGGCATGGCCACGGGCCCGTCAGCCGCCGCGCAGGAGGAGGCCGTGCTGCAGCAGCGCTTCAGCCAGGCCATCATGCTGCTGAAGAACGCCCCCGGTGCGAAGAAGGGGCTGCTGGGCAGTGGCACGTCGCTGTACGACCTGCCCTGGTACGTGTTCATCGGCGCCCCGGGCTCCGGCAAGACGACCGCGCTGCTGAACGCCGGCATCAACTTCCCGCTCACCGAGAAGCTCGGCCAGGCCAGCGTGCGCGGCGTGGGGGGCACGCGCAACTGCGAATGGTGGTTCAGCGACGAGGCTGTGCTGATCGACACCGCGGGCCGCTACGCCACGCAGGACTCCGACAAGGACACCGACGCCGCCGCCTGGGACACCTTCCTCGGCCTGCTGCGCAAGGCGCGCCCGCGCCGCCCGATCAACGGCGTGCTGCTGACCATCAGCGTGCAGGACCTGCTGGCCCTGCCGCCCGAGCAGCGCAAGGAGCAGGCCGCCCGCCTGCGCGGCCGCATGCAGGAGCTGCAGCAGCGCCTGGGCGTGCAGGTGCCGGTGTACGCCCTCGTCACCAAGTGCGACCTGCTGGCCGGCTTCAACGAGACCTTCGGCCCCCTCGGCAAGGAAGAGCGCGACCAGGTCTTCGGCTTCACCTTCCCGCTGTCCACGCAGCCGGGCGAAGAGGTCATGGCCAACTTCGGCAGCGAGTTCGCGTCGCTGGAAAAGCGCCTGCGCGAGCGGCTGATCGAGCGCATGGAGGCCGAGAGCGACCCGCTCAAGCGGGCCGTCGTGTTCGCCTTCCCGCAGCAGTTCGGCGGCCTGCGTGGGCTGCTGGGCAGCTACCTGGAAACCGTGTTCGGCGGCAGCGGCGCACTCGACGAAGCCCCGCGCCTGCGCGGTGTCTACTTCACGAGCGGCACGCAGGAGGGCACGCCGATCGACCGCGTGCTCGGCGCGCTCGCCCGCACCTTCGGCGTGGAGCGGCGCCTGACGCCACCGGCCGCCGCCAAGGGCAAGAGCTTTTTCCTGAACCACCTGCTGCGCCGCGTGATCTTCGTGGAGCAGTACCTCGTCGGGCAGAACGCCGAGGTCGAGCGGCGCAGCGCGCGGCTGCGCCTGGCCGGGCTGGCGGCCCTGAGCCTGGCGACGCTCACGCTGCTGATCGGCTGGGGCTTCAGCTATGTGGGCAACCAGCGCTATATCAACGACATCGAAGCCAAGCTGCCCGCGCTGAAGGACACCGTGGCCGCGCTGCCGCCCACGTCGGGCAGCGACCCCTCGGCCCTGCCCGAGGCGCTGGCCGCCCTGCGCGACGCTGCCCAGCCGCCCGGCTTCGCGCTGAACAGCCCGCCGCTGTCGCTCGGCTTCGGCCTCTTCCAGGGTGACAAGCTCGACGCCGGCGCCCAGGTGTCCTACCACCGCGTGCTGCAGCGCGCGCTCGCGCCTCGCGTGGCCGCGCGCCTGGAGGAGCGCCTGCGCACCGCCAACCGGGACAACCTGGAATTCGCCTACGAGTCGCTGAAGGCCTACCTGATGCTCTACACGCCCGAGCACCTGGACAAGGCCGGCCTGCAGGCCTGGGTGGGCCTCGACTGGGACGCCAACCTCGAAGGCAGCCTCGGCCCCGAGAAGGTCGCGCTGCTGAAGAACCACCTCGACGCGCTGCTGTCACGCGGTGCCTTCGAGATCACGGCGCCGATGGACAAGACGCTGGTGGCCAGCGTGCGCGAGATGCTCGGCGCCTACCCGCTGGAGTACCGCATCTTCAGTCGCCTGCGCCGCGCGCAGATCGACGGCGACCTGCCGCCGTTCACGGTGGCCGCCGCCGCCGGCCCGCAGAGCCCCAACGTGTTCGAGCGTGCCAGCGGCCAGCCGCTCACGCAGGGCATCCCGGGCATGTTCACGAAGGACGGCTACCGCAAGGCCTTCCAGACCTCGGTCGACAAGACGGCCAAGCAACTCGCGGAGGAAGAGGCCTGGGTGCTCGGCACCAACCCCGTCACCGCCAAGCGGCAGGCCGAGGACCGCACGCTGGTCGACCGCGTGCGGCGCCTGTACCTGGAGGAGTACGTGAAGGTCTGGGACGCCTACCTCGCCGACGTGCGCCTCGTGAAGCTGGGCGGGCTGGACCGCGGCATTGCGGTGTCGCGCCTGCTGTCGGCGGTGGATTCGCCGCTCGCGGCCTTCCTGCGCGCCGCATCCAGGGAGACGACGCTGATCGACCCGGTGGACAACGCCAACACCGTCGGCAAGGAGCTGAACAAGCGGGCGGACGACGCGATCTTTGCCAAGGGCGGCGAACTGGCCAAGCTGGCGGGCAACCAGGCCAAGGCGCCCGCGTCGATCAACCGCGACGGGCCGCTGGAAAAGCTCGTCGACGACCACTTCGCACCGCTGCGCCGCCTCGTCACCGGCACCCCGCCGCCGCTGGACGAGGTGATGAAGATGTTCAACGAGGTCTACGTGCAGCTCAGCGCGGTGCAGGAGGCCCTGAAGAGCAAGTCACCGCCCCCGGCGGGCGGCGGGGGCGCCAAGCTCAAGGCGGCCGCCGGCCAGCAGCCCGAGCCGCTGCGCGCCGCGCTCGAAAGCCTGGCGGATGCGGCCGACAACCAGAGCCGGCTCGTCGAGCGCCAGAGCCTGACCGGCGAGTTGCAGCCGGTGGCCGAGTTCTGCGCTCGCGCCATTGCCGGCCGCTATCCCGTGGCCCAAGGCTCGAAGGTGGATGTGCTGCCCGAGGACTTCGGCCAGTTCTTCGCCCCCGGCGGACTGATGGATGACTTCTTCACCCGCAAGCTGAACGCGCTGGTGGACGTGGGCACCAACCCCTGGACCTTCCGGCCCACCGGCGACGGCAGCCGGCCGGTGTCGCCCGCGGCGCTGGCCGACTTCCAGCGCGCGGCGCGGGTGCGCGAGGTGTTCTTCCGCAACGGCGGCAAGGCACCGGCCTTCCGGGTGGACGTGCGCGCGCTGGAGCTGAGCGACGGCCTGAAGGAGCTGACGCTGGACATTGACGGCCAGGTCAGCCGCTTCACGCCCGGCAGCACGGCCGCCGTGAGCCTGCAGTGGCCCGGCGCGCGGCTGTCCTCGCAGATCAAGCTGACGGGCCAACCGGGCGGCACGCCGATCACCTTCGACGGGCCCTGGGCGCTGTTCCGGCTGTTCGACCGCTTCGAGGTGCAGGGCTCGCCGCAGCAGCCCGAGCGCTTCATCGTCGTCATGAACCTGGACGGCCACCGCGCGCGGCTGGAGGTCACGGCCAGCAGCGTGTTCAACCCCTTCCGGCTGCGCGAACTGCAGCAGTTCCGCTGCCCGGGGGCGCTGTGAGCGGCGTGCCCGGCTGGTACGGCAAGTTGCCCGCGCTGGGCGACTTCGCCTCGCGGCGGCTCGGGCCCGAGTGGATCGCGCCCTGGGACCGCTGGCTCGCCACCGGCCTGCACCAGTTGCGCGAGGCCGCACCCGACGCCTGGCTGGAGAACTACCTCGCCAGCCCCGCCTGGCGCTTCGCACTGCTGCCCGGCGCCATGCCCGAGCGCGCCGGCGACGGGCTGCGGGTGGGTGTGCTGGTGCCGTCGGTGGACCGGGTGGGGCGCTACTTCCCGCTCGTCGTCGTCAGCGACCCCCTGCCGCGTCCGGCCGACGGTGCCCACGTTGCGGCGCTGTGGCACTGGGCCGGCCTGCTCGAAGACATTGCCGTGCAGGCGCTGCAGGACGACTGGACGGCCGAGGCGCTGGATGCCGCCCTGGCCGCCGCGCCGCTGCCCGACTTCCTCGCGGCCGACAGCGCCGTGCCCGCGCCGCTGGCCGCACTGCTCAGCCAGGCCGCCTGGGACGGCCTGCAGGGCTGCAGCCTGTGGCTGCACGACGGCGACCGGCCGCGCGTGCATCCCGCCCTGCCCACCGGCGCCGCGTTTGCGGCCCTCTTCCAACCGAACACACTGCCATGAGCGACTGGACCCCTGACTACGGCCACCTCGACACCCCGGCGCCCCCCTGGGCGGCCAAGCGCCCGGTGCGCATCGCCCTGCTCGGCGACTTCGGCGGCGGCGCTGCGGCCGGGCGCCTGGACACGGGCAGCGCGCTGGCCCGGCGCAAGCCTCGCGCCGTCGAGTTCGACTCGCTGGAGGACGAGCTCGCCCGGCAGCGCCTGACGCTGGCCCTGCCCATCGGCGCCGAACGCGGTGCGCTGAGCGTGACGCTGAGCGAGCTGGAGTCTTTCCACCCCGACACGCTGTTCCGCGAACTGCCGCTGTTCCGTCAGCTCGGCGACCTGCGCAAGCGACTGAACAGCCCGTCCAGCTTCGACAAGGCCGCGGCCGAGGTGGCCCGGCTCACCGGCACCGCACGCAAGGCCTCGCGCGTGGGACGCGGCACCCGGGCCCGCGGCGCCGCCCCCGCGGCCGACGCCCGGCTCGACGACTTCGCGCGGCTCACCGGCCGCACCAGCGCGCCGCCCACGGCCGGCAGCCTGGACGCGCTGCTGCGCGACGTCGTCGGGCCTTTCATCGTGCCGGCGGCCAAGCCCGAGAAGGCCGCACTGCTCGCCGCGCTCGATGCGGCCATCGCCGACGGCATGCGCGCGGTGCTGCACCAGCCCGACTTCCAGACCGCCGAGTCGCTCTGGCGCGGCGTGGACTTCCTGCTGCGCCGGCTGGAGACCGGGCCGATGCTGCAGGTCCACCTGATCGACATCAGCGCCGAAGAGTTCGCTGCCGACCTGAGCGCGGCCGACGACCTGGCCGACGCCGGCCTGTACGACCTGCTCGTGAGCCAGCCCGCGCAGGCCCGCGACGGCGGCTACACCTACATCGCCGGGCTCTACCAGTTCGAGGCCACGCCGCCACACACCGAGCTGCTGGGCCGCATCGCCCGCATCGCACAGGCCGCAGGGGCGAGCTTCATCACCGGCATGGCCGTGGACGCGCTGAGCGACCCCCGCCGGCCGCCGCATCCACTCGTGGCCGAGGCCCTGCGGGCGCTGCAGGCGCTGCCCGAAGCCGCCCGGCTCGTGCTGCTCGGCCCGCGCTTCCTGCTGCGCCACCCCTACGGCAAGCGCAGCGACCCGATCTCGGCCTTTGCGTTCGAGGAGTTCACCGCGGCGGACGGCCTGGCCGGCATGCTCTGGGGCCACCCGGCGCTGCTCGCGCTGACCGTGCTGGCCGGCCAGGGCGGCACGCCGGTCGTGAACGACCTGCCCTTCCACAGCTTCATCGATGCCGACGGAGACAGCACGGCCCTGCCCTGCACGGAACGCTTCCTGTCCACCACGGCGGTCTCGGCGCTGGCCGACTGGGGCGTGGGCGCGCTGGTGGCGCACAAGGGTGAGGCCTGCGTGCGGCTGTCGGGCCTGACCGGCGTGGCCGCCGCCGGCGCCACGAGCCGCGCGGCCGGGCGCAGCGGCGTGCAGCTGCACGTGCAGGGCCGAGCCCCGGAGCGGGCCGCACCGGCGACCGCACCACGTGCCGCCGCGGCCGACCCCGACACGCCTTCCCGGAGCAGCCCCGACATCGACGGTGACATCGACGGCGAGATCGACAGCGATGCCCCGCCCACGCCCGCCGGCGACGACGACCTCGACGCCCTGCTGGCCAGCCTGGGCGGTGACGACAGCGACAGCCCGAAGGCCGACGACGACGGCATGGACACCGACCTCGACGAACTGCTGAAGTCCCTAGGCTGAACCTCCCGGGAGGGGAACCGGCCCGCACCGCCCGCCACTCAAGGGCATCAGGCGCAGCCAGCTGCGGCGCGCCGTCGGAGCGCGGGCCGGGCACGCGCACTCCGCGCACCCCACCTGCCCGACGGGACACCACCATGGCCAAAGGAATCTCCAAGCCCTCCAAGTACGCGACCGAATGGAAGAAGGTTCGCCAGACCCGCGTCAAGGCCTCAGGCATGACGGCCCTGCTCGAAGGCCTGGACCGCCAGTGGCGCGAGTACGACGGCCCCTACTTCGTGAAGAACGTGATGGGCAACAACGCGCTGAGCGACATCAAGCGCAACGTCGACATGATCACCAAGGCCAAGGACGACGTCGAAGCCCTCGGCACCAAGTTCAGCAAGGAATACAACGCCAAGGAGAAGACCTTCATCAAGGACTTCGTCGCTGACATGGACTACGAGCTGAACTTCTGGAAGGAAACCAAGCGCAACCACGTGCTCGCCGGTGCCGGCGCCAAGGAGGCGCAGGACAAGCTCGTCAAGACCGACGACCACTACCAGACCTCGTTCACCCAGCTCAAGGCGCAGGCGCAGAAGCTGGAGAAGATCTACGAGCGCCTCGTGGCGGCCGACAAGCTCAAGGACCACAGCGCCTCGCCCGGCTTCATCGAACAGTTCCGCAAGGGCGTGGAGGAGTTCAACACCGCCTGGAAGGATACCGACGCGCGCAACGAGAAGCGCCTGAAGTTCGCGCTGACGGCCAAGGACGCGCACGAGAAGCACGCCGAGGCCAAGGAGCTGCTGACGCTGATCGCCACCATCAGCAAGGGCTACAGCGAGGACCGGCGTGCGCTCAACGTGCTGCAGACGGACGCCAAGATCTGGGCGAACTGGGCCACCAAGCAGCTCGCCACGCACTGACCGCCGACGGCGGCATCACGCCGCTGTGCACGGGGCCCGGGAGGCTGCGCGGCTGAGCGTGGCACCCGGGCCCCGTACTTCATTTGCGCACGTTGTCCAGGTCCGGCGGCGGCGTGTAGCCCAGCTCCCGCGCCCGGGCCTCGAACTGCGAGGCCAGCAGGGGCTGGCCCGTGCCGCGGAAATGCAGCGCCAGCTCGTAGCTCGCGATGCCGTTGCCCAGCGCGACGGCGAACTGCAGCCAGCCCTCATAACGCGACTGCGCAGCGGAAGCGTAGCCAGCCGCGCTGCCGGGGCCACCCCGGGCGCGCCAGGCCATGCGGGCGGCGGCGTCCTTGTCGCCGCGGCCGCAGCGCAGCAGGTCCTGGCGCAGCTCGTCGGGCATATCGTCGCTGGTGGCAAAGGCGGCCTTGAACAGCCGCACGTCGCTGCGCTGCAGCGCCTTGAGCGCCGTGCGGGCGCCGTCCCGCGCGACCTGCACGCCGGGGGCGTAGGCGCTGTCAGGGCGGGCCTTCAGGAAGGCCTCGGCCACCTGCACCACCTCGGCCGGCCAGGTCAGCCGCTCCAGCTTGCGCAGTTCGGCGGCTTCGTCGATGTCGGGCAGCGCGGCGGTCGCGCCCTCGCGACGCGGCTCCACCGTCAGCCGCACCCGCGTGTGATCGGCGATGAAGGGGTCCTGTGCGAGCTGGCGCACGGCGGGGACCGGGTGGTTCAGCATGGTCTCGCGCACATCGCTGCGCACGAGCTGCATCAGCTCGGGGAAGGTGGTCTGGTCCGGCACGCTGGCCATCAGGCGCACGAGGGAGCCGGTGTAGAAGGTGTTCTGGGTCTCGACCGCCGGCGCGATCGCCGGCTTGCCGGCCGCCGTGGAGAAGCTGATGAGGCAGCCCGGCGGTGCCTCGACCTGGTTCAGCCCGGCGACCTCGCCCGACTTGAGGCCCGTGCGGCAGGCGTCCACCACCGCGATGACCATGCCCTCGCGCCGCGGCGGCAGCCGGCGCACGACATCGCCCAGCAGCTGCACGCTGCCGGTCTGCAATTGGTCGCCACGCGCCGTCGGGTTGAGCCCGGCCGGCAGCAGCAGGTTGGCGGCATCCACCTGCACGCCGTGGCCGCTGAAGTAGAAGAACACGGTCGCATCCGGCGGGCTCGCGGCAGCCTCGGCGATGAAGCGGTCGAGCACGCGGCGCGCCGCCGGCAGGTCCAGATCCAGCGCCGAGGTCACCTGGAAGCCACGGCGTTCCAGCACGGCCTCGAGGTCCCGCAGATTCTTGGGGATGGGTGGCAGATCGAAGGGCTGGGGGTAGGTGCGGTTGCCCATCAGCAGGGCCAGGCGCACCTCGCGGCTGGCCGGGCGTGCCGCGGGCGCCGACTCGGCGCGCACGCCGCGGGCCAGCAGCCCGACGCCGGCGAGCCCGCCCCACAGGAAGCGTCGACGCCCGAACGGCCGGTGCAGTGGCGGCGTCGTGCAGCTCATGGCGTGGCGGCGGCCGGCCTGCAGCTCAGCGCGGGTTGCACGGCCGGGTCGCACAGCTCGGGCGGCCGGATGCCCTCGCTGCCCTGCGTGGAGGCACGGCCCGGGCCGACCTCGGCGATCACGCCGGCCCGCAGTCGCACCGTGACGTTCTCGGTGCGCACCGTGTCCTGGAAGCGCGCGCGGCGGGCTTCTTCGGCATCGCCGTTGATCGACGACAGCGCACCGGTGGCCGCGGGCGTCAGCGGCAGCACGCCGTTGTAGACGACCGGGATCTCGCTGGCCCGCCCCGCGCCGTCATGGAAGAAGCGGTAGGGCGCGCCGCCGCCCGCCGGCACGCTGCCGACCTTGGGCCCGGCCAGCACGACAACGGCCGCGCCCTGCGCGCCGCCCTTGGGCAGCACGGTCAGGTAGCCGGCGTTCGGGCCACTCGTGCGCGCGCCCGTTTCGGTGCTGCCGACGACCACGTTGACGGCGGCGCCGTTGATGGCACCGAAGCTGCCCGGCACGGCGAAGGCGCCCGGGGCCAGCGACAGCGTCAGGCCGGGCGCCGACAGCGCGCGGCCCAGCACGATCTCGTCGAAGGGCAGGCGCGCCACCAGGGCCGCACGGTCCGTGGTGGCCAGCGCATTGGCGCGGACCTCCACGACATCGCCCTCCACGCCGGCCCCGCCCACGTTCACGCGGTCGCCGGCCACCCGCACCAGCGACTGCACGGCCTGCGCGCCGCGCACGTTCGGCGCCCACGCGGTGTTGTAGGCCGGCCCGCTGAGCACGGCGAGCGCGCCGCGGAAGCTGTTGGCATCGCGATCCAGCAGCACCGAGCCGCCACCGGTCGCAGCGACCTGGAGGACCGCGCCTTCCGCCACGGCGATGCTGCCGCCAGCGCCTTGCTGCACGGTGGCTTCGGCCAGGGCCATGGGCTGGCCCGCCACCGGCACCTGGGCCGTGGCCAGCAGCGTGGCCTTGGCATCGTCGGGCGTGGCCGTGGCCACGAGGCTGAGCGTGCCACTGCCGAGCTGCAGCCGGCCGTCGAGCGCGAGCCGGCCGCTTTCGATGCGCCCGCCGCCGCTCAGGGTCACGTCGCCGAGCACCAGCGTGCCGGGCGCCGTCACCAGCGCCTGCCCGCCGGCCAGGCCGAGCGGCCCGGTGCCGAAGCTGTTGCTGCTGCGGCTGGCGTCGATGAGGCGGCCGGTCAGCGTCGTGCCGGCGGGGTTCGTCAGGGTCAGGCTGCCGGTGTAGACCTGGTCGCCCAGCGTCGTGAAATGGCCGGCGAGGCGCACGCTGCCGGCCGCCTGCAGGGCCGCGACGGTCTCGCTGCCGCCGAGTTCGAGCGCCGCGCCGGCGGCCACCTGCACGGCGCTGCCGTCCGGCAGCCGCTCGGCCGCCGTCGTGCGCAGCACGCCACCGAGCACCTGCGTGGCGCCGGTGTAGGTGTTGCCGGCGTTCGTCAGCGTCACCTCGCCCTGGCTCACGACCAGGCTCCCGCTGCCGCTGATCGCCTGATCGAGCGTCAGCGGGCTGCTGCGCGCGAGCACCAGCTGGCCGTCGTTGCGCAGCGCGCCTGCGCCGAGCACGCCCTGGTCGGACAGCTTCACCACGCCGGCGTCGATGCGGCTGTCACCGCTGAAGCGGTTGGCCGCGGTCAGCGTCAGGGTGCCCGCGCCCTGCTTGATGAGGCCGCCGGTGCCGCTGATCAGGCCATCGAAGCGGCTGTCGCGGCCGTCGCTGCCGATCGCCAGAGAGGCGCCGTTCAGCTGCACCGACCCCGTGCCGCCCAGCGAGGCCACCGCCTGCGCGGCCTCCACCTGCACCTGCCCGGCCGCGTCGATGGCCAGCGCTCCGGTGGCTGCGAGCGCGCCCGGCGCCGCGAGCACGAGCAGGCCCTCGCGGACCGACGTGCCGCCCGTGAAGCCGCTGGCGCCGCCGAGCGTCACCGTGCCCACCCCCGCCTTGACGAGGCTGCCCGCGCCGAGCAGGCTGCCGTCGAAACGGCTGCTGCGGCCACTCGCGCCCAGCGTGAGCTGCGCGCTGCCGAGCTGCACCGTGCCGGCACCCGTCAGCGCGCCAAGTGCGGTGTCGCTGCCGAGTTCCAGCGTGGCACCGGCTGCGACCGACACGCCGACCGTCCCCGGCAGCACGGCGGCCGCCGGCCGGGCCGCCAGCAGCGGCTGCGGCCCGGCGCCTTCGAGGCGCAGCGTGCCCCCCTCCACTGCCACGTCGCCGGTGAGCGTGTTGCTGCCGCCGAGCACGAAGCTGCCTGCGCCCTGCTTGACCAGGGCGCCGCCACCGACGAGCGCACCGACCCAGCGCGTGCTGTCACCGTTGGCGCCCACCGCGAGCGGACCGGCCTGGAGGTCGACCGTGCCCCCGCCGGCCAGCGAACCCAGCCGGGCCCCCTGCTGCACGGTTAATCGCGCCCCGGCCTCCACGGTCACCGCCGTCGTCACGTTCAGCGCCGTGGCGCTGGCCAGCACCAGGTCGCCCGCCACCACCCGGGTCGCGCCGGTGTGCCCACCGATGCCGGTCCACGTGAGCCGACCCTCGCCGAGCTTGATGAAGCCCCCGGCGCCCGTCACGCTGCCGCCGAACGTCGTGTCGCGGCCATCGGCGCCGGCACTGAGCGAGAACGTCCCCAGGTCGACGTGGCCCACACCGGCCAGCGACCCGACGCCCTGGTCGGCACCGAGTGCCAGCGTCGCACCCGCGGCGAGCTGCAGCGCACTCGCGGACGGCAGCGCACCGGCGCTCACCGCACGCAGGCTGCCGCCGGTCACGTCGGTCACCCCGCGGTAGTCGTTGCGGCCTGCCAGCGTCAGCGTGCCGCTGCCCACCAGTTGCAGGCCGAAGCCCGCACCGGCATCGCGGATGTCGCCGTCCACCCGCAAGCCGCCCGCACCGGGCTCGAAGCGCGTGGTGGCTTGCAGCGTCACCGGCCCGCTCAGCACGCCCAGGCCCGTGGTGCTCGTGATGCGCCCCCCCTCGGCCAGCAGCGCCTGGGCCAGCACCGCACCGTCGCGCAGGTCCAGGCTGCCGCTGGCGCCCAGCCGCACCGGGCCGCTGCCCGGCTGCGCCGCCGGCCCCTGCAGCACCAGCTGGCCCGTGTCCACGCGCGTGCCGCCGCGGTGGTCGTGCGCCGACGTGAGCAGGAGGCGACCCGAGCCGGCCATCACGAGCTCGCCCGCACCGCTCAGTCGCCCCGTCAGCGCGATCGCGCCCGGCCCGCCGAGCGTCAGCCGTGTCGACACGGCGCCGGCCTCGACGGTGTAGTCCGCCTGGCTGACGAGGCTGGCCGTGCCGGCGCTGTCCAGGCGCACCTGGGGCAACCGGTTGTCGCTGCGGTCCAGCGTCACGGCGCCCGCACCTGCGGCCACGCGGGTCGTGCCGCTGACGAGGCCTGCCGTGCTCTGCGTGACCGATGCGCCCGTGGCGGCGGTGTCGATCCGCAGGTCGGTGTAGGTGCCGCCGGCCAGCGTCAGGGCACCGGCCGAGGTGATGTCCAGCAGGCCGGCATCGCCGCTGACCCGCAAGCCGTCGCCCCGGCGGGCGTCGCCCTCGCGCAGCTGCACGCGGGCCAGGCTCGCGCCGGCGTCGGCCTGCAGACTGACGTCGTGCAGGTCGTTGCCCGCTTGGCCGAGGTCAGCCGTCATGCCGGCACCGCGGGCGATCAAGGTCGTCGTGCCGCTGACCTCCAGGGCCCCGGTCTGCACGATGCCCGTGCGCGCGGCCGCCGAGAAGGTCTGGCTGCGGATGGCGCCCAGCGTCAGGCGGCCGCCGCTGGCCAGCGTCAGGGTCTGCACGTCGCCGCTGAAGCTCAGGTCCAGGGCCGAGCTGAAGTTGGCGCTGCGGAAGCTCCCGCCGTTGATGCCGCGCATCTGCACCGGGCCGAGCCACTGGTTGGCCGGGTGATCGATGACGAGGTCGACGAGGTTGCCGTCGGCCACGAAGGCCGCCGTGCCTCGCACGGTCACGCCGCCCGTCTGCGAGATGGCGGTGCCGCGGGTGGCGGCCTCGAGGTCGCCGCTGACGGTACCGCCCCCGAGCACGAGGTTGCCGCCCGCGGCGAGCGTCAGGTCGTGCGCCGCAAAGCTGCCGAGGCGCAGCACGCCGGCACTGCCGAGCGACACGTCGTGGCCGTTCAGGCTGACCGCTCCCGCGAAGCTGTTGCCGGACTCGGTCAGGCGGATGTCGCCGCTACCGGCGTCCAGCACCGCGGTGCCGCCGACGGCGAGGCCACCGGCGGCCTGCGTGAGCAGCCCGCCCTGGCTGCGCGCCTGCAAGGCCCCGGTGACGCGCCCGGTGCCCAGGTCCAGGCCCCCGAGCGACTGCACCGTCAGCGTCCCGACGTCGAGCGTGCCCAGGCGCAGCGCACCGCCGGCGCTCATCTGCACCTGGCCCCCGCGCAGCGACACCGCGCCGCCCCAGCCGTTGCTGGTCTGCGTCAGCGTGATGTCGCTCGCGCCCGCATCGAACGCGCTGCTGCCGGTGACGTTGAGCACGCCGGTCTGGGTGAGCGCGCCCGTGCTCGTCACCACCAGGTTGCCGTTCACATTGGCGCTGCCGAGCCGCAGCGCGGCACCGTTGGTGAGGGTGGTGGGCCCGCCGGTGACGCTGACGATGCCGCCGAGCCGGTTGCCCGCGTCACCGAGCTGGATGCCGGCGCTGGACTGCAGCGTCACATCGCCCGCCACGACGAGCCCACCGGCCGTCTGCGTGACCGTGCCGCCGAGCGCACGCGCGGTGAGGCTGCCCGTCAGCGTGCCGGTGCCCAGCACGATGGCCCCGGCGCTGGTGGCGTCCAGGCTGTTGAAGGTCAGGCTGCCGAAGCTGAGGCTCGGCTGGTTGTAGACCGCGACCGTGCGGCCGACGAGGCTCAGCGCGCCGAGGAATCGGTTGCCGGTGTCGGTGAGCGTGATGTCGGCGCCCGTCGCCGTGAACTGGCTGCTGCCGGTCACCTCCAGCGCACCGGCCTGCGTGATGGCCGTGCCGCCGCTGTCGGCCACGAGGGTGCCCGTCACGGTGCCCTGGCCGAGGTTCAGCGGCCCGGTGGATCGCGCCGTCAGCCCCGTCGTGGCCAGCGTGCCCAGGCGCAGCGCGCCGTTGGCCGTGATCTGCGCCGCGCCGCCGCTGAGATTGACAGCGCTGCGCCAGCGGTTGCCGGCCTGCGTCAGCGTCATGTTGCCGCCCTGCAGCGACGCCACACCGCTCACATCGAGACCGCCGCCCTGGGTGATCGCGCCGCCCTGGCTGTTCACGTTCAGCGTGCCGCTCACCGTGCCCTGCCCGAGATTCAGCGGGCCGTTGGCCGTGACCGTCAGCGCGCCGACGTTGACGGACGCCAGGCTCAGGCCGCCGCCACTCGTCAACTGGCTCGTGCCGGCGGCAAGCGTGACGCCCCCGCCCCACTGGTTGCCCGCCGCGGTGAGGGTGAGCGTGCCCGTGCCGGTCTGCAGGTTCGCCGTGCCGGTCACGTGCAGCGCGCCGGACTGGCTGATGCCGCCCGCGGTGCTGCCCGCCACGAGGGCGCCGGCGATGTCGCCCTGGCCCAGGTTCAAGGCCCCGCCGGACTGCACGGTCAGGCCAGCCACGTCGAGGCTGCCCAGCCGCAGGGCGCCCTGCGCCGTGAGCTGCACCGTGCCGCCCAGCAGCGAGACCGCGCCGCCGAACTGGTTGTTGCTGTTCGACAGCGTGATGGCCGCGCTGCCGGCGTTCACCGCCGTCGTGCCGCTGAGGGTCAGCGGGCCGGTCTGGCTGACCGCGCCCCCCGCGGTGAGGTCGAGCGAGCTGACGGTGCTCGCGGCCAGCGTGATGGCGCCGGTGCTGTGCAGCTGCACCGCCCCGCCGCCGAGCGTGATCGCGCCGGTCCAGGCATTGTTGGCATCGGTCAGGGTCATGGGCCCTGGGCTGGAGAGCGACGTGGTGCCCGACACGCGCAGCCCTCCTGCGGCCTGGGTGATGGCCCCGCCCGACGTCGCCGTCAGGCTGCCGCTGAGAGTGCCGGTGCCAAGCTGGAGCCCACCGCCGGATTGCGCCGTCAGGCTGCTCAGCGTGAGCCCACCCAGGGTCAGGGGACCGAGGCCGAAGATGTCGGCCCCCGTGCCGGCCAGGCTGACGGCGCCCTGGAAGCTGTTCAGCGGTCGGTTGGCGGTGACGGTGCCGGTGGCCGCGAGCCGCGTGGTGCCGGCCACGGTCAGCGTGCCGCCCGGCTGGCTGATGCCGCCCGTGGTGGCCTGCACGTCCAGGTTGCCGGTGGCGGTGATGTCGTGCGAGAGCGTGGCGGTCGTGCCCTTGAGCGTGACGTCACC
>RXJW01000142.1 GCA_003963005.1 Burkholderiales bacterium | reverse complement strand
GAGATTTCCTTGAACGGCAGGAAGCCGTGGCGGTCCTCGCCGTAGTCGACGAAGCAGGCTTCGAGCGAAGGCTCGACCCGCGTCACGACCGCCTTGTAGATGTTGCCCTTGCGCTGTTCCCGGCCTTCGATTTCAGTCTCGAAGTCGAGCAGCTTCTGGCCGTCGACGATCGCGAGGCGCCGCTCTTCCGGCTGCGTCGCATTGATCAGCATGCGTTTCATGTCATCACTCCTCACGCGCGCCGGCTGAGCCGGGCACGCGCCACGTCATGCCACCCGGAGGTGGCGTTCAAGACGCACGAGCGACGGCGTGGAACCGTGGAAGGAGTGCCCTGGACCGCTCGGGTTTCTGACGCAGGTCAGACGCCGAGCAGCGTTGGCGCATGCGACCGGGCCTTCACGCCCCAGGGAAGCACTGTCTCGACCTGGCCGCATGCAGGGGCGCCGGGCCAGGCGACCACCGCAGCTTCTGGCTGGGGTCGCGCGGCGGGGCGCAGCGGGTGGGGTAGGGAAGGGCTCATCCGGGGAGGAGGGCTGGACGCTGGTACGAGCCTTTGCGGCCGGGCTGTTGAACCGACTGCGCACTCTCGCACCGTGAAAACCTTGTTGTGGCATCCGGCGCTCTTCTCGCTTGTGGACTTCTGAAGAGGCGCCGGCGGGTTCCGGGTGTCATCGCTCTGCCGCACCGCGCAGCCTGCCGCGGTTTCACTTGGGGAAACCGCCTGCCGACCTCGGGATGCGTTGCATCGCCTGGTTGTGCTCGGGGGCCGTGCCCCACGAACGCCTCGCTGCCGCCGCTAAAATCAAAAAAATCAAACACTTACGGCAGCAACGTGGTGAAAAGGATTATAGGGGCAGCCCCTGCGGCCCCTGCCACGGGGTCAACCGCCGCCGTGACTACGGACAAACCCTTGGTTCGACGGGTCATCGTGGATGACGGCTCGGCCGGTCAGCGCCTGGACAACTTCCTGCTGCGCGAGCTCAAGGGCGTGCCCAAGACCCACATCTACCGGGTGATCCGTGCCGGCGAGGTTCGCGTCAACAAGGGCCGGGCGCAGGCCGACACGCGGCTGGAGCTGGGGGATGAAGTGCGCATTCCGCCCGTCCGTGTGCCGGAGAAGGCTGCGCTGCCCGAGGCGCCGGCGCGGGAGTTCCCGGTCGTGTTCGAGGACGACCACCTGCTCGTCATCGACAAGCCGGCCGGCGTGGCCGTGCACGGTGGCTCCGGCGTGAGCTACGGCGTCATCGAGGCGCTGCGGCGTGCGCGGCCCACCGCGAAGTTCCTCGAACTGGTGCACCGGCTCGACAAGGAAACCTCGGGCCTCTTGATGATCGCCAAGAAGCGCAGCGCCCTGGTGAACCTGCAGGACCAGCTCCGCGACCGCGAGACCGGCAAGACCTACGCCGCCCTCGTCTGGGGCGACTGGCCGGACAAGCTCAAGGTCATCGATGTGCCGCTCGTCAAGTTCGTCGGCAGCGACGGCGAGCGCTGGGTGCGCCCCGGGCAGGCCGACGAACCCGAGGCCAAGCGCTCGATCAGCCTCGTCAAGGTGATGCAAAGGTCGGGAGGCTTCAGCCTGCTGGACGTGACCATCAAGACCGGCCGCACGCATCAGATCCGTGTGCACCTGCAGCAGGCCGGCCACCCCATCGTGGGCGACCCCAAGTATGGCGACTTCGAGAAGAACCGGGCCCTGGCCCGCGGGCCGCTGAAGTTCGACCGCATGTTCCTGCATGCCCGGCGGCTGCGCTTCACCCATCCTGCCACGGGGCAAGAAATCACCGTGGAAGCACCGCTGCCCCCCGACTGTGCGAAGCTGATGAACCCATGAGACCCCAACGTTTTGACCTGATCGCCTTCGACTGGGATGGCACCCTGTTCGACTCCACCGCGCTGATCGCCCGCTGCATCCAGCGCGCGGCGGTGGACATCGGCCTGCCCGAACCCGAGTTCGAACGCGCCAAGTACGTGATCGGCCTGGGCCTGCGGGATGCGCTGGAGCATGTCGTGCCCGGCCTCGCGCCCGAGCGCTACGGCGACCTCGGCCTGCGCTACCGCCACCACTACCTGTCGTCCGAGCATGAGGTGTCGCTGTTCGACGGCACGCTGGAGATGCTGCAGGCGCTCAAGGCGCGCCACCACTGGCTGGCCGTGGCCACCGGCAAGAACCGCGTCGGCCTGGACCGCGTGCTCGAGCATGCCGAACTGACGACCATGTTCGACGGCACCCGCACCGCCGACGAAACCCGCTCCAAGCCTCATCCGCAGATGCTGCTGGAGCTGATGCGCGAATTCGGCGTCGAGCCCGAGCGCACGCTGATGATCGGCGACACCACGCACGACCTGCTGCTGGCGAGCAACGCCGGTGTGGCCAGCGTCGGCGTGAGCTTCGGCGCGCACGATCACGAGACCTTTGCCGAGCACCAGCCCCTGTTCGTCGCGCACTCCACGCGCGAGCTGTACGACTGGCTCATCCAGCATGCCTGAGCCCGACATCGCCCCGCCGCAGCGCCTGTGCGCGTCGGCCGACCTGGCCGAGCGCGGCAAGGCCGTGAGCTTTGACGTGATCCAGTGGCGCGAACCGGTGCGTGCCTTCGCGCTGCGCTTCGACGGGCAGGCAGTCGCCTACCTGAACCGCTGCGCGCATGTGCCCACCGAGATGGACTGGCAGGAAGGCGAGTTCCTGGACAGCGACAAGCGCTACATCATGTGCAGCATCCACGGCGCCGTGTACGACCCGCTGAGCGGCCGCTGCGTGATGGGCCCCTGCAACCGCGGCCGCCTGACCAAGATTGAACTGACCGAGCGCGACGGTGAGGTGTTCTGGCATCCCACGCGCGACACCCGACCCGCTTTTGAAGACTGACCCATGACGCCCCCCAACGATGACCTGCCGCCTCCCCTGCAAGAACCCGTCGGCGTGCCCGTGCCCCCCGTGGTGGCGCCGGCCCATGAGCCGCTGCTGGCCGAACTGGCCCGCGAGTTCCTGCGCGAACGCCGTGCAGAGCGCCGCTGGCGCATCGCTTTCAGGCTGTTCTGGCTCGTGGTGCTGGCGAGCATCGTCTACACCCTTTGGACGCAGGGCCGCCACGTGGCGCCCAGCACCACGCCGCACACCGCGCTGGTGGAAGTGCGCGGCGAGATCGCCGTCGACACCGAGGCCAGCGCCGAACTGCTGCTGGCCGCACTGAAGGACGCCTTCAAGGACGACGGCGCGCAGGCCGTGGTGCTGCGCATCAACTCCCCCGGCGGCAGCCCGGTGCAGGCAGGCATCGTCTACGACGAGATCAACCGGCTGAAGAAGCAGTACGACAAGCCGGTGTACGCCGTCGTCGAGGAAATGTGCGCCTCGGGGGCCTACTACATCGCGGCCGCGGCGGACGAGATCTACGTCGACAAGGCCTCGATCGTCGGCTCCATCGGCGTGCTGATGGACGGCTTCGGCTTCACCGGCCTGATGGACAAGCTCGGCGTGGAGCGTCGCCTGCTGACCGCGGGCGAGAACAAGGGCATGCTCGATCCCTTCAGCCCGCTGCAACCCAAGCAGCGTGCCTACGCCCAGGCCATGCTCGACCAGATCCACGCCCAGTTCATCGCCGTCGTGCGCGAGGGCCGCGGCAAGCGCCTCAAGGAAACGCCGGAGATGTTCTCGGGCCTGTTCTGGAACGGCGAGCAGGCCGTGACGATGGGCCTGGCCGATCACTTCGGCAATCTCGACTACGTGGCCCGCGAGGTGGTCAAGGCCGAGGACGTCATCGACTACACGCCCAAGGACAACGTGGCCGAACGGTTGGCCAAGCGCTTCGGCGCCGCGATGGGCGCCGGTGCCGTGAAGGCTCTGCGCGCACTGCCCGTGGTGCGCTGACGAACAAAAAGGCCGCAGCCCGTGAGAGCTGCGGCCTTGCGCGGAGCGCGGGTGCGCTTACTGCGTCTTGGTTTCGGTCTTGGCCGGCATGTCGCCAGCCTTGCCGTCCGCCGGCTTGTCGCCGTGCTTCTTGCCGTGGTGCTTCTTGCCGGCATGCTTGGTGGCGCTGGCGGCATCGGCAGGTGTGGCAGCGGCCGGCGTCGTGGAGACCGGGGTGGCAGCCGCAGCCGGTGTCGTCTTCACGGTCGGGGTGGCGGCCGGCGTCGCAGCTTGAGCGACGGTGGTGGTCTTCGCCGCGGCGGCCGGAGCCGTCGTCGCAGTCGCGGTCGGCGCCGCCGCAGGGGTCTTGGTGGCAGCCGGGGTCGGGTTTTGCGCCAGGGCCACGCCCGAGGCAAGCGTGATGAGGGCGGTGGCGATCGTGGTCTTCAGCGTGTTCATCGTGAGGGCTCCAGGGTGGTTTGAGGTTTCGATCGGCTTCGCGCAAAGCTTGTGTCCACAACGACGTCTCCGATCTCCCCGTTGACCCCGTTGCAAAGCCTTACAACGGCAGAATCGGGCGCATGAACACGCCTCACGCCTTTGACTGGCAGGCCGGCTACCCCAGCCGCCGCAGCCCGCTCTTCGCCCGCAACATCGTGTCGACCTCACACCCGCTCGCCGCGCAAGCCGGGCTGCGGGTGCTGCACGCGGGCGGCAATGCCGTGGACGCCGCGATCGCTGCAGCCGCCTGCATGACGCTGGTGGAGCCGTGCAGCAACGGCCTGGGCTCCGACGCCTTCTGCATCTTGTGGGACGGCCAGCAACTGCATGGCCTGAACGCCTCAGGGCCGGCGCCGGCCGCCTGGACGCCTGATTGCTTCGAGGGCCCGGCGATGCCGCGCCGCGGCTGGGGCGCCGTCACCGTGCCCGGCGCCGTGGGCGGCTGGATGGCGCTGACCGAGCGCTTCGGCAAGCTGCCGTTCGCGGACCTGATGGCGCCGGCCATCGAGATCGCCGAGCGCGGCTACGCCGTGCCGCCGATTGTGCAGAGCAAGTGGGCGATGGCTGCCGCGCTGCCCGAGATCACGTCGCAGCCCGGCTTCGCGCACGCCTTCCTGCCGCACGGGCGCGCACCGGCGATTGGCGAGCGCTTCACCTTCCCCGACGCAGCGCGCAGCCTGAAGCTCATCGCGGAGACGCGAGGCGAAGCCTTCTACCGCGGCGAGATCGCCGCGGCGCTGGCGCGCTTCGCCCGCGACACCGGCGGCGCCCTGACCGAGGCCGACCTCGCCGCCTACCGGCCCGAGTGGGTCACGCCGCTCGCCCAGGATTTCGCGGGCCACACGCTGCATGAGATCCCGCCGAACGGCCAGGGCATTGCGGCGCAGATGGCGCTCGGCCTGCTGTCGCACTGCCGCGTGACCGACCACGCGGTGGACAGCCCCGAGGCCCAGCACCTGATGATCGAGGCGATGAAGCTCGCCTTCGCCGACGTCTATCGCTATGTGGCCGAACCGGCTGCGATGACCGTGAGCCCGGCGCAATTGCTCGACCCCGCCTACCTCGCCGAGCGTGCCGGACTCATCGACCCGGCACGGGCCCAGGTCTTCGGTGCCGGCAACCCGATCAAGGGCGGCACCATCTACCTGACTGCCGCCGACGAGCGCGGCATGATGGTCAGCTTCATCCAGAGCAACTACATGGGCTTCGGCTCGGGCCTCGTGCTGCCGGGCTACGGCGTGAGCCTGCAGAACCGCGGCCACTGCTTCACGCTGGAGGCTGGCCATCCGAACCAGGTGGCGCCGGGCAAGCGCCCCTTCCACACCATCATTCCCGCCTTCCTGACGAAGGACGGCGCACCCGTGATGAGCTTCGGCGTGATGGGCGGCAACATGCAGCCGCAAGGGCACCTGCAGACGCTGGTGCGCATGCTCTGCTACGGCCAGAACCCGCAGTCGGCCTGCGACGCGCCGCGCTGGCGCTTCAACGAGGGCTTGTCGATCAACATCGAGCCGCACATGCCGGCCGCCACGATCGAGGCGCTGCGGGCGCGCGGCCACGAGATCGGCGACATCCACGACAGCTACCAGGACTTCGGCGCCGGCCAGTTCATCTGGCGCCTCGGCGACCCGGGCGTGGAGGGCTATGTCGCCGCGAGCGACCCGCGCCGTGATGGCGCAGCGGTGGGCTGGTGATGTTCGAGCCCCTGCGACTGCTGCCGGGCGACGACCTGCGCGCGGCGCTCGCGGGCCGCACGGCCTTCGTCGTGGCGGGCATCGGCAGCCTGGCGCACGCCGAGTTGCGCCTGGCTGGCGCGCCCGGTCCGACGCCCATCGAGGGCCCGCTGGAGATCCTGACGCTCAGCGGCAGCCTCACGCCCGCGGGCGTGCACCTGCACGTGAGCCTGTCCGACGCTGCCGGACGCGTGCTGGGCGGGCATGTGTGCGCCGGTTGCACGGTGCTCACGACGGCGGAATTGCTGATCGCACCGCTACCGCCCGGCAGCCTGACGCGGGAGCCGGATGCGGCCACCGGCTACACCGAGCTCGTCATCCTCAACCCGTGACCGTCGGCACGCGACGCCGCCCGCTCGCGCTGCTAGCATGCTCGCCATGACCAAGCTCCTCGACCTCGACTGACTCCGCGTTCTGCGGGTTCCTGTTGTCCTGCGCGGGCGGTGCCTGCGTGTCGAGTCGTCTTGAGCAGAGCCAATCCATGTGGTCTCGTCTGATCCAGTACTTCACCCTCGCCCCTGGCGACCTGCTGCGTGATGCGGTCTACCGGCGGCTGTGGTCGTCCATCCTGATCTCGTCGCTCGGCGGCCAGATCACCATGCTCGCGCTGCCGCTCACCGCGGCGGTGCTGCTGAACGCCAGCCCCACGCAGATGGGCCTGCTGCAGGCGATGGAGATCCTGCCCTTCGTGCTGTTTTCGCTGCCGGCCGGCGTGCTGCTGGACCGCGTGCGCAAGCTGCCCGTCTACATCGCCGGTGAAAGCCTGCTGGCGGTCGCGGTCGCCACCGTGCCCTTCGCGGCCTGGATGGGCTGGCTGGGCATGGGCTGGCTGTACGTCGTGGGCTTCGTGCTGGGCTGCGTGTACACCGTGGCGGGCAGTGCGGCGCAGATCGTGCTGACGCAGGTCGTGCCGCGGGAGCGGCTGGTGGAGGCGCATGCCAAGAATGCGCTGGCCTCCTCCGGCGCCGAGGTGGCGGGGCCGGGGCTGGCCGGCGCACTGATCAAGCTCCTCGGCGCGCCGCTGGCGCTGGCGGTGGATGCCCTGCTGCTGCTGGTCTCGGCGGCCATCCTGCGCGGCATCCAGGTCAAGGAGACGCTGGTGGCGCGGCGCGACCAGCACTTCTGGCAGGAGCTGAAGGCCGGCCTGCGTTTCGTGCGCGAGCGCCCGCTGCTGGTGAGCCTGGCCACGGCCACGGGCAGCTGGCAGATCTTCCACAACGCGGCGCTGGTGGTGCAGATCCTGTTCGCCACGCGTGAGTTGCACCTGAGCCCGCAGACGGTGGGCCTGTCCTATGTCGCACTGGGCGCCGGCACCGTGCTGGCCAGCATCTTCGGCCACCGCATCAGCCGCCGCATCGGGCCGGGGCCTTGCCTCGTGCTCGGTTACGGCGCCTGCGGCGTCGGCTGGCTGCAGCTGGCGCTGGCGCCGGCGGGTCAGATGGGCGTGGTCAGCTTCGGCGTGATGCTGTTCGCCTTCGGTATCGGCGCGGTGCTGATCTTCATCAACTTCCTGTCGCTGCGCCAGGCCGTGACGCCTGCGCCCATGCTCGGCCGCATGACGAGCACGATGCGCTGGCTCATTCTGCTGCCTGCCGGCCCCGGTGCGCTGATCGGTGGCTGGCTGGGCGAGCACGTCGGGCTGCGGGCGGCGCTCGGCTTTGCCGGTGTGGGGGCCTGCCTGCTGGCGCTGGTGGCCTGGCGCCATCCCGTCATCCGCGGCGTGCGCGAACTGCCCAAGCCGGTGGAGGTGGCCACGGCATGAGCGCAGCGCCGGGCCGTCCCAAGCCAGCTCGCTCCCGCTTGGCGGGACAGCGCGGAGCGCGAAGGGTGCACCAGTGAGCACCGACCCTTTGCTGATCGACATTCCCGAACGCATCGACGGCGAACGCGTCGTGCTGGCAGCGCCGCGCGCCGGGCTGGGGGCCGAGCTGGCGGTCGTCATCACGCAGTCCCTGAGCCACCTGCGGCCCTGGATGCCCTGGGCGCAGGACGCCCCGAGTGCCGAAAGCGCCGAGTTGGTCGTGCGCCGCATGCAGGCCGACTTCCATGCCCGGCGCGACCTCTGCTTCCAGATCTACGCCCGCCGCGCCGACGGCAGCCCGGGCCGCATGCTCGGTGGCACCGGCCTGCACCGCATCGACTGGACGGTGCGCAAGTTCGAGATCGGCTACTGGATCCGCCCGGACGCCGCCGGCCAGGGCTTCGTGAGCGAAGCCGTGCGCCTGCTCACGGTGCTGGCCTTCGGCCCGCTGGATGCGCGCCGGGTGGAGATCCGCTGCGACACGCAGAACACCCGCAGCCGGGCGGTGGCCGAGCGCTGCGGGTTCCAGCTCGAAGGCGTGCTGCGCTGTGATTCGCTGACCGTGGACGGTCGGCCCCGGGACTCGGCCGTCTACGGCGTCATCAGGGCCTGAAGCGGTCCACCGCGTCGGTGATGATGCCGTCGATGCCGTCGGCGATCAGCCGCTCGGCCACGTCGGCGTCGTTCACCGTGTAGACGAGGGCCCGCCAGCCGCGGGCGTGCAGCCGCTCGATCAGCGCCCGGTTCATGCAGCGCCAGTTCGTGATGACCGCCACCACGGCCAGCGCTGTGGCGGTGTCCTCCCAGCCGTCCCACAGCGTGTCCAGCAGTAGGCCTCGGGGCAGGGCGGGTTCGGCGGCCTGGGCGGCGGCCAGGGCCTCGGGCTGGAAGCTGCTCAGCAGCGGCGGCATGTCGGCACCCGCCCACAGCCGGGCGGCCTCCCGGGCGACGGCCGCTCCGGTGCGGGCTTCCTCGCCGGGGCAAGGCTTGATCTCGACGTTCAGCGCGCAGTTGTTCGCCCGGCAGAAGGCGGCGATCTGGGCAAAGCGCGGCAGGGGTTCGCCCGTGAAGGCGGGGCTGTGCCAGGCGCCCGCGTCGAGCCGGGCCAGGCCCGCGCAGTCCTGCTCGGCCGGGGAGCCGCGGCCGCTGGAGGTGCGCTCCAGGGTGTCGTCATGCAGCAAAAAGGCTTCGCCGTCGCGGCTGAGCTTCACATCGCATTCGAAGGCTCGGTAGCCGAAACCGGCCCCCAGGCGGAAGGCCGCCAGGGTGTTCTCCGGGGCGAGCTTGCCGGCGCCGCGGTGCGCCAGCCACAGCGGGTAGGGCCAAGGCTTCATCCTTCGGATTCTGAGGGCAATCGGTGCAAAACCCCCCCTGCGATACGATCCAACCCCTCTATGAACGCCCCGCATCCCCTGATGCCGGTTGCCGCTGCCGCAGCCGATGTCCACGACTCGCGCGACGCCCCCCGCCTGCGCGAGATTCCGTACAACTACACGTCGTTCTCCGACCGTGAGATCGTCATCCGCCTGCTCGGCGCAAGGTCCTGGGCCCTGCTCGACCAGCTGCGGCTGGAGCGGCGCACCGGGCGATCCGCCCGCATGTTGTACGAGGTGCTGGGCGACATCTGGGTGGTGCAGCGCAACCCCTACCTGCAGGACGACCTGCTGGACAACCCCAAGCGCCGCGGCCTGTTGATCGAGGCCCTGCACCACCGGCTGTCCG
Organism: Burkholderiales bacterium; assembly: GCA_003963005.1. Taxonomy (GTDB): domain Bacteria; phylum Pseudomonadota; class Gammaproteobacteria; order Burkholderiales; family Burkholderiaceae_C; genus Pelomonas. The sequence continues at coordinate 48,626 of RXJW01000142.1, read as the reverse complement.
AGGTGCAGAAGCGCCGCGACCCGGCGAGTGACCCCGTGCGTGACGCCGCGGTGGGCGAACTGCTCGAAGCCGCCCGTGGCGCCGTGGCCGAGTTCGCCAAGTTCTTCGACAGCACGGCCGCGCTGCGCAAGCGGGCGGCCAAGACGCTGGCCCGCCACACCGCCAAGGACAACATCAAGTTCGACGGCCTCGCCCGCGTGAGCCACGTGACGGATGCGACCGACTGGCGCGTGGAATACCCGTTCGTTGTGCTCACGCCCGACACCGAAGCCGAGATGGCCGGGCTGGTGGGTGCCTGCTTCGAGCTCGGGCTGACCGTCATCCCGCGCGGCGGCGGCACCGGCTACACCGGCGGCGCGGTGCCGCTGGTCTGGAATAGCGCCGTCATCAACACCGAAAAGCTCGAAGCCCTGCGCGGCGTCGAGATGCTGCGCCTGCCGGGCCTGGACCGCGAGGTGCCGACGATCTTCAGCGAGGCCGGCGTCGTCACGCAGCGCGTGGCCGACCTGGCCGAAGCCAACGGCTTCGTCTTCGCCGTGGACCCGACCTCGGCCGAGGCCAGCTGCATCGGCGGCAACGTGGCGATGAACGCCGGCGGCAAGAAGGCCGTGCTCTGGGGCACGGCGCTGGACAACCTCGTCAGCTGGCGCATGGTCACGCCCGAAGCCAAGTGGCTGGAGGTGGTGCGCCTGAACCACAACCTCGGCAAGATCCACGACGTGGAGATGGCGAGCTTCGAGCTGCGCTACTTCGACGCCTCCGGCAAGACGTTGGAGCGCACCGAGCGGCTGGACATCCCCGGCCGCGTCTTCCGCAAGGAAGGCCTGGGCAAGGACGTGACGGACAAGTTCCTCGCCGGCCTGCCGGGCATCCAGAAGGAAGGCTGCGACGGCCTCATCACCAGCGCCCGCTGGATCGTGCACCGCATGCCGGCGCACACGCGCACCGTCTGCCTGGAGTTCTTCGGCAACCCGAAGGACTGCGTGCCCAGCATCGTGGACATCAAGGACTACATGTTCTCGATCGCGTCCACCGGCGTGCTGCTCGCGGGCCTGGAGCACCTGGACGACCGCTACCTCAAGGCCGTGGGCTATGCGACCAAGAGCAAGCGCGGCGGCCTGCCCAAGATGGTGCTGGTGGGCGACATTGTCGGCGACGACGCCGATGCCGTGGCCCGTGCCACCAGCGAGGTCGTGCGCCTGGCCAATGGCCGCTCGGGCGAGGGCTTCGTCGCCGTGAGCGCCGATGCGCGCAAGAAGTTCTGGCTCGACCGCAAGCGCACCGCGGCCATCAGCAAGCACACGAACGCGTTCAAGGTGAACGAGGACGTGGTGATCCCGCTGCCGCGCATGGGCGAGTACACGCTGGGCATCGAGCGCATCAACATCGAGCTGAGCCTGCGCAACAAGCTGGAGCTGGTCACCGCGCTGCAGGCCCTGTTCACCGCGGGCAAGCTGCCGCTGGGCAAGACCGACGACGCCGGCGACATCCCGAGCGCCGAGCTGCTCGAAGACCGCGTGCAGCAGGCCCTGGCGCTGCTGCGCGAAGTGGGCGAGCTGTGGCAGGGCTGGCTCAACGGCCTGGACAGCGGTTTCTTCGAGCAACTGCAGACGCACGAACTGCGCGCGTCCTGGAAGACGCAGATCCTCAAGCCCCTGCAGGCCATCTTCAGCGGCGCGGCCTTCGAGCCGCTGCTGGCCGAGTGCCGCCGCATCCACAAGGAGGTGCTGCGCGGCCGGGTGTGGGTGGCGCTGCACATGCATGCCGGCGACGGCAATGTGCACACCAACATCCCCGTCAACAGCGACAACTACGCGATGCTGCAGACGGCCCACGAGGCCGTGGCGCGCATCATGACGCTGGCGCGCAGCCTCGACGGCGTCATCTCCGGCGAGCACGGCATCGGCATCACCAAGATCGAGTTCCTGTCCGACGACGAACTCGCGAACTTCACGGCCTACAAGCAGCGCGTCGACCCCGAAGGCCGCTTCAACAAGGGCAAGCTGCTCAAGGACTCGGCCCTGCCGGCCGACCTGCGCAATGCCTACACGCCGTCCTTCGGCCTGATGGGCCACGAGTCGCTGATCATGCAGCAGAGCGACATCGGCGCGATCAGCGACTCCATCAAGGACTGCCTGCGCTGCGGCAAGTGCAAGCCGGTGTGCGCCACCCACGTGCCGCGCGCCAACCTGCTCTACAGCCCGCGCAACAAGATCCTCGCCACCTCGCTGCTGGTGGAAGCCTTCCTGTACGAGGAGCAGACGCGCCGCGGCGTGTCGATCAAGCACTGGCAGGAGTTCGAGGACGTGGCCGACCACTGCACGGTCTGCCACAAGTGCGCCTCGCCCTGCCCGGTCAAGATCGACTTCGGCGACGTGACGATGAACATGCGCAACCTGCTGCGCAAGATGGGCCAGAAGACCTGGCGCCCCGGCAATGCGGCGGCCATGTTGATGCTCAACGCCACGAACCCGGAAACCATCAAGCTGGCCCGCAGCGCGGTGGTGGGCATCGGCTACAAGGCGCAGCGCCTGGCGGTGGACCTCTTCAAGCCCGCCGGCCGCAAGCAGTCCAGCGCGCCGCCCGCGACCGTGGGTGCTGCGCCCATCAAGGAACAGGTCATCCACTTCATCAACAAGAAGCTGCCGGGTGGCCTGCCCAAGAAGACGGCCCGTGCGCTGCTGGACATCGAGGACAAGGACTACGTGCCCATCATCCGCCCGCCGGCCACGCCGAGCGAGACGGAGGCGGTGTTCTATTTCCCCGGCTGCGGCTCCGAGCGACTGTTCAGCCAGGTGGGGCTCGCCACCCAGGCCATGCTCTGGCATGCGGGCGTGCAGACGGTGCTGCCGCCGGGCTACCTCTGCTGTGGCTACCCCCAGCGCGGCTCGGGCCAGTTCGACAAGGCCGAGAAGATGATCACCGACAACCGGGTGCTCTTCCATCGTGTGGCCAACACGCTGAACTACCTCGACATCAAGACCGTCGTGGTCAGCTGCGGCACCTGTTTTGACCAGCTGCAGGGCTACAAGTTCGAGGACATCTTCCCCGGCTGCCGCATCATCGACATCCACGAGTACCTGCTGGAGAAGGGCATCACGCTTGGCGCCAAGACCAGCTACCTCTATCACGACCCCTGCCACTCGCCGATGAAGCAGCAGGAGCCGATGAAGACGGTCAAGGCGCTGGTGGGCGAGAACGTCGTCAAGAGCGATCGCTGCTGCGGCGAGAGCGGCACGCTGGCCGTCACGCGGCCGGACGTGTCCACGCAGGTCCGATTCCGCAAGGAGGAGGAGCTGCGCAAGACCGAGACGCAGCTGCGCGCCAGCGGCAAGGTGGGCGCGGACGAGAACCTGAAGATCCTCACGTCCTGCCCGAGCTGCCTGCAGGGCCTCTCGCGTTACGGCAACGACCTGCAGAACGGGCTGCTGGAGGCCGACTACATCGTCGTCGAGATGGCGCGCCAGATCCTCGGCGAGAACTGGATGCCCGACTACGTGACCAAGGCCAACGCCGGCGGCATCGAGCGGGTGCTGGTGTGACCTTGAGCGGCTACCTGCGCACCGCGCTGCGGTGGCAGCGGGGCCGCCAGGGCAGCGGCTACGACAAGATGCTGCTGCTCACAGGCCGCTGGCCGCTGCCCTTCGACAGCTACCTGATCCGCTACCCCGAGGGCAGTGCCATTCCGCCGCACACCGACCCGGTGCAGACGGGGCGCCACTACCGGCTGAACATCGTCGTGAAGGCCTCGCCCCGCGGGGGCGAGTTCGTCTGCGCCACGCCGATCTGGCAGAGCCGGCGCATCAAATTCTTCCGGCCGGACGCGTGCGAACACAGCGTCACGCGGGTCGAGGGCGGTAGCCGCTACGTGCTGTCGCTCGGCTGGGTGCTGAAGGACGACTGACATGACCTGCCCGCTTTGCACCACGGACGGCGGCCTCGTTGTGGCCCGCGCGTCGCAGTTCCGCGTCGTGCGCGTCGTCGAGGGCGACGAGGCCCGCCGCTTTCCGGCGTTCTACCGGCTGATCTGGGCCACGCATGTCGCCGAGTTCAGTGATCTGTCGGTTGCGGACCGTCGCGTGTGCATGGACGCCGTCACGGAGATCGAGCGGGTCGTGAGGTCTTTGCTGTCGCCGACCAAGGTGAACCTGGCGTCGCTGGGCAACGTCGTGCCGCATCTGCACTGGCACGTCGTCGCCCGCTTCGAGGGCGACTCGCACTTCCCGGCGCCGATCTGGGCGGCGGCTCAGCGCGAGGCGGTGCCCGCGCTGGCCTGCCCGCTGTCGGACGTCGATGCCGCGCTGGCTCAGCGCTTGGCGAGCGCCATGCGCACGGCCGACTGAGCGGCCGCGGTCGTGGTGCCGGCGTCGGGCTCCGCGAAGTGGATCTGGAAACGGTAGACCTGTGCCGTCGTGGTCGCCTGGGCGCCGCAGTGCAGTGCGCGCACGGCCTTGCGCACCGAACGCTCGACACCGTTGGACAGGCCCGTGGCGCTCACGCTCTCGATCGCATCGCCCTGCATGACGAATTGCACGGCGATGAGGCCTTCGCGCTGCGATTGCTGCCAGGTGTCTGCCAGCGCGCCTTGCAACTGCTGTTCGATGCCCGTGCAGGCGGCAGTGACGTCGTAGCGCACCGGCGCTTCGACCATGCGGCCCTGCACGTTCACGCGCTCCAGTTCACTGGCAGCGAAGGCCGGCCCCGCCGTGAGAGTGAGCGTCACCGCGCAGGCGAGGCCGGCGAACAGGCTGTTGAGCATCGGGGTGCGCTGGGCGAGGGAGTAGCGGGTGGACATGACGAGCTCCTGAGTGGGGGTGTCGCAGTCGGCGCACAGCGCGTCGACCTGTCGTCAGGCTAGGCGCTGGCCTGAGCGGCCCCAAGGGTCGAGCGATGAGTTGCAGTCGGCGTGCGATGGCCCGCGGGAAAACGCCGATGAACTGCGGGGGCGCGCCAACGCGGCATGCCGCCGCACCCGTGCCACTCGTCACGCCGTCTGCGAGCAGGCACCGCCCCGGGTCGGCGCCCCGGTCCGCTGCGGTGTTCCAGAAGCGCGGGCCGCGAGCCCGGCCCACTTCACCAGACCGAGATCGGCTCCGCGGCCACCATCCCGCTGCCGGCCTTGCACGAGAACGCCTGCGCAAAGTACGGCGTGTTGCTCATCGGTGTGAGCACCCGGTAGCGCGCCGGCGAGTGCGCATCGGTGCGCAGTTGATTGATCATGAACTCGGTGCGCACCTTGGCCCGCCACACGATCGCATTGCTGATGAAGAAGCGCTGCGCCGGCGTGTAGCCGTCGATCTTGCGGTCGGCACCGCCCGTGCGCTTGAGCGCGCGCTGCAGGCCTTCGTAGGCAATCGGCAGGCCCGACAGGTCGGAGATGTTCTCGCCCAGCGTCAACTGGCCATTGATGGTGTAGCCGGGCAGCGGCGAGATGCTGCCGTATCGCTGGGCCACCTTGTCGGCGCGGGCCTGGTAGCCCGCGGCGTCGGCTGCCGTCCACCAGTCGGTGAGGGAGCCGTTGGCGTCGAGGTTGCGGCCGCTGTCGTCGAAGTGATGAGTGATCTCGTGGCCGATGACCATGCCGATGGCGCCGTAGTTGGTCGCGTCGTCGGCCTTGGCGTCGAAGAACGGCGGCTGCAAGATGCCGGCGGGGAAGGTGATCTGGTTGAGGCCCCCCGCGAAGGCGTTGACGATGTGCGGGCTCGTGCGCCAGCGGTTGCGCTCGACGGGCGCGTCCAGGTCCTTCATCTGGCGGTCGCTGTGCCACAGCGCCACGCGCAGCCAGTTGCCCGCGTAGTCGTTGCTCACGAGTTGCAGGCCGTCGTAGAGAGGCCATTTGTCGGGGGCGCCGATCAGGGGTTGCATCTGGGCGAGCTTCTCCAGCGCCTTGGCCTTGGTGGGGGGCGTCATCCAGTCCAGCTTCTCGATGCGGGCCTTCATCGCGGCGCGGATGTCTTCCACGAGCTCCAGCGAGCGCTTCTGCGCCAGCGGCGAGAAGGCGCGCGCCACGAAAAGCTCGCCAAGCGCCATGGCGACCGGCTCCGTGCCGTAGCGGCCGCCAATCTGGAGGATGACGTCTTCATTGCGCGGGGCGGGCTCCTGCAGGCCCGTGATCGCCTTGCCGCGGTACTCGAAGGCCGCCGTCGCGAAGGCCTTGGGCAGGCGCGGTGCGGCAGCGTCCAGCACACGCACGGCCAGGTAGCGACGCCACACGTCCAGCGGCGCCTCGGCCGCGAGCTTGGCCACGCGGCTGGCGAACTCGGGCTGCGCCACGATGAAACGCTGCGGTAGCCGGGCACCCGCCGTCAGCACGGCCAGGTAAGCCGTCCAATCCAGACCCGGCGCCGCGGTGCTCAGATCCGCCGGTCCGATCGCGTTGTAGCTGGCATTCGGGTCCCGCAGCGCGGCACGCTCGCGTGAGGCGTCAGCCAACTGCGTCTCGAAGGCCATCAGGGCGTCGATGTCGCCATCGGCCGCCGGGCGCTTGGCCGCGGTCAGGAGCGTCTGGGCAAAGCTTCGATACGCGGTGACGAGCGTGCGGGTGCGCTCGTCAGTGCGGAAGTAGTCGCTCCGGTCCGGCAAGCCCAGTCCCGACTGGCTCAGGGTGAGCACGTGGCGCCGCGTGTCCTTGCGGTCCGGCGTCACGGTGTAGCCGAGCGGGCTTGCCACCCCGCTGCGGGCCAGCAGCCCGAGCAGCGCCGGCAGGTCCTCGCGGCGTTGCAGGCCGTCGATGCGGTTGAGCAGCGGCGTGATCGAGCTCAGACCACGCGCCTCGATGGCCGCTTCGTCCATGCCGGAGGCGTAGTAAGCCGCGATCAGCTTCAGCCCGGGCGTGGTCTGCAGCGCAGGCTGGTCGGCCAGCTCCGTCAGCGCGCGGTTGAGCAGTTCGTCGTTGGCCTGGCGGAGCTGGTCGAAGCTGCCGATCCGCGAGCGGCTCGCAGGCAGCTCGGTGGCGGCTTCCCAGCTGCCATTGACGAAAGTGTAGAAGTCGTCGCAGGGCAGAACGTCCGGGGACAGTCCCTTCAGGTCCAGTGCGGGTGCACCGGCGGCAAGGCCGACGAGCACCACGGCGGCGGCGAGACGGTTCAGGGCGAGGGCGGATCGATTCATGGGGATGTCATCGCAAAGGCGTGAAGAGTGCCGGATTAGACCGGCCGCTCCAGAGCCCATCTGGAAGACACAGGGCATGATCTAGGGTTTGTACCAATTCAGCAGTACCGACCATGTCACGATTTCCGTCGATCCTGAAGTGCATCGTTGCGCTGGCCCTGCCGCTGGCGCTGCCGGTGGCTGCGCTGGCGCAGTCCGTCCAGGGCCAAGGTGCGACCTTCCCCTCCAAGGTCTACGAGACCTGGGCGCGCGCCTTCCAGAAAGCCGGCGGCATGGCCGTCAACTACAAGGGCACCGGTTCGGGTGATGGCGTGAAACAGATCATCGCGCGCCAGGTGGACTTCGGCGGCACCGACGCCCCGCTGCCGGCTGCGGAGTTGACCAAGCAGCGGCTCGTGCAGATCCCGATGCTGGTGGGCGGTGTGGTGCCTGTGGTGAACCTCCCCGGCGCGGGAGGCTCGGTGCAGCTGGACGGGCCCTTGCTGGCCGACATCTTCCAGGGGCGCATCAAATCGTGGAACGATGCGAAGCTGGTGGCGCTGAACCCCGGTGTCGCCTTGCCGGCGTTGCCAATCAAGCGGGTGGTGCGGGCGGAAAAGTCCGGCACGACCGACGGGTTCACCCGCTACCTGGCCGGTGCATCGGCCGCGTTCAAGAGTGAGGTTGGTGCCAGCCAGCTGCCGGCGTGGCCCGGCGACGTGCTGAAAGCCGAGGGCAACGACGGCATGGTGCAGACCGTGCGGACGACGCCGGGTGCCATTGCCTACGTGTCCTACGACCGCGTGCTGCGTGACAAGCTCACACCGGTCAAGCTGCGCAATGCCGCAGGCCGCTTCGTGCTGCCGTCCGAGCGTGGCTTCGCCGCGGCCGTCCTGGAGAGCGACATGAACCGCACCGGCGACGACCTGGCCACGCTCCTCGATCGCCAAGGCAACGAGTCCTGGCCGATCACGCTGACCAGCTTCGTGCTGGTGGATGCCGAGCCTGAAACCGGCGCCAAGGCGCTGGGTGCGCTGAAGTTCCTCTACTGGTGCTTCATGCACGGCGACCAGCTGACCAACGGCACCGGCTTCGCGCCCTTGCCGGTCAGCGTGCAGTCCAGGCTGGCGGCCCGGTTCATCCAGGTCAAGCCCCGTGACGGGGTTTCGCCAGCCTACCAGTCGTTCTGAGCGACACTGGCGGGATGCCAGCGCCCACTGAACTCACAGTCCACCAGCACTCGCGCGTGCTCGAGGTCGCCTTCGACGACGGCGCGCGCTTTCGCATCCCGTTCGAGCTGCTGCGGGTCTACAGCCCCTCGGCCGAGGTCATGGGCCACGGCCCGGGCCAGGAAGTCCTGCAGACCGGCAAGCGCGAGGTCATCATCACGCAGCTCGAAGCCGTGGGCCACTACGCCGTGCGGCCGGAGTTCTCCGACGGCCATGCCAGCGGCCTGTTCTCCTGGGATTACCTCTACAAGCTCGGCAGCCAGCAGGACGCCCTCTGGCGCGACTACGAAGCCCGCCTCGCCGCCGCAGGCAAGGGGCGCGACGATCCCATGCCCGTCAAGTCCGGTGGCAGCTGCCATTCGCACTGAGGTCCGCGGCGCCCACTGAATCCTGTTCCATGACTCAAACCCACTTCGGTTTCCAGCAGGTCGACGAGGCCGAGAAGGCCGGCAAGGTCCGCGGCGTGTTCGACTCGGTCGCATCCAAGTACGACCTGATGAACGACCTCATGTCCGCCGGGCTGCACCGGGCCTGGAAGGCCTACACGGTGCAGGTGGCCAACCTCAAGCCCGGCGAGCGGGCGCTGGACATCGCCGGCGGCACCGGCGACCTGGCCCGGGCGTTTGCGCGCAAGGTGGGCGACACCGGCATGGTGGTTCACACCGACATCAACGAAGCCATGCTGCGCCAGGGCCGCGACCGCCTGCTGGACGAAGGCCTCATCCTGCCCACGAGCCTGGCCGATGCCGAGAAGCTGCCCTTCAAGGACGCGAGCTTCGATCTGGTCAGCGTCGCCTTCGGGCTGCGCAACATGACCCACAAGGACCTGGCCCTGGCCGAAATGTGCCGCGTGCTCAAGCCGGGCGGCCGCCTGCTGGTGCTGGAGTTCTCGCGCATTGCCGAGCCGCTGCGCAAGCCCTACGACTGGTACTCCTTCAACATCCTGCCCAAGCTCGGGTCGCTCTTCGCGGGAGATGCCGACAGCTATCGCTACCTGGCGGAATCAATCCGCATGCACCCCGACCAGTCCACGCTCAAGGCCATGATGAAGACGGCCGGCTTCGGCCACGTGGACGTCCACAACCTCAGCGCCGGCATCGTGGCGCTGCATGCCGGCATCAAGTGCTGAGGCGGGCCCCGCGACAGTTCGGGGCTTCGTGCTGACGGGCAGACGCCTAGGGTTTGCCGGCCCCTCGGGAGGGGGTGCGATGGGCGCCCGGACGGCGCTATCCTTTGCAGCGGACGGCAACCCCCTCGATCGTGGGGGCCGCGGAACTTTCGGCCCAACGCCGTTCTAACCGCGGGTCGCTTCTGGCGGCCGCCGCGCCCCTCGTTGTGGGGTCGTGACGGTCCCAGAGTCGACATATGCCCCCGCTACACTGGTTTGCTCAATGGGCGGGGAGCCCCTCCTCCACAACAAGGACCTTCAAGAGATGGCAACGCGACTGATCCATTCCCGGGCCCCCCTGCTGCTGGCGGTCATCGCTGCAGCGGCCCTGCTCACAGCCTGCGGCGGCGACAAGGGTGACAAGGCCTCCCAGACGGCTGCCAAGGTCAACAAGGAAGAGATCACCGTCCACCAGATCAACTTCGTGCTGCAGCGCCAGCCGGGCCTCAAGCCCGAGCAGGCCGAGGCCGCCGGCCGGCAGGTCCTCGAACGCTTGATCGACCAGGAACTGGCCGTCCAGAAAGCCCAGGAACAAAAGCTCGACCGTGACCCGCGCGTCGTGCAGCAGATCGAGGCCGCCAAGCGCGAGATCATTGCCCGCGCCTACGCGGAACGCGTCGGTGAGGCCGTCACCAAGCCGACCAGCGACGAGATCGGCAAGTACTACAACGACAAGCCGGCGCTCTTCAAGGATCGCCGCATCTACAGCCTCCAGGAAGTGCAGATCGAGGCGAAGCCTGAGCAGTTCGAAGGCGTCCGCGCCAAGCTGGCCACATCCAAGAACCTGAACGACTTTGCCGAGTACCTGAAGTCGGCCGACCTGCGCTTCCAGGGCAACCAAGCCGTGCGTGCCGCCGAGCAATTGCCGCTGGCCAGCCTGGATGCCATCTCCCGCATGAAGGACGGTGACTCCTTGATCAGCCAGAGCCCCGTCGGGCTGACCGTGCTCTTCCTCGTCGGCTCGCGCAGCCAGCCGGTGGACGAAGCACGGGCTCGCCCGGCCATCGAAGCCTTCCTGCTGAACCAGCGCAAGGCCGAGGCCGTGCAAAAGGACCTGAAGGCCCTGCGCGACAGCTCCAAGATCGAATACGTCGGCAAGTTTGCTCAGCCGGCGCCAGCCAGTGCTCCCGCCGCGCCCGTGCTGCCGGCGGCCTCCGAGGCCGCTGCGCCGGCCATTCCTGCGGCACCCGCCGCCAGCGGCCTGGACGCCGCTTCCATTTCCAAGGGCATGGGCTTGAAATGATCCGCTTCCAAGAACTGCTTCTCGCGGCTGCGCTGGGCCTGGGCGCCCTGGGAGCGCAGGCCCAGACTCCCTCATCGGCCGCTGCCGCTGCCGAATACCGCCTTGGCGCCGGCGACGTGGTTCGGGTGATCGTCTACCAGAACCCCGACCTCACCCTTGAAACCCGGGTCTCCGAGACCGGCGTCATCAGCTTTCCGCTGCTGGGCAGCGTGCGCATTGGCGGCCTGGCCGTCAGCGCGGCTGAAAAGCTGATCGCCGACGGCCTCAGGAACGGCAACTTCGTGAAGGCACCGCAGGTCACCGTGGTGCTGCTGCAGGTCAAGGGCAACCAGGCCAGCGTGCTCGGCCAGGTCAACCGCCCGGGCCGATACCCGATCGAGACCACCGACATGCGCCTGACCGACCTGCTGGCCAACGCCGGCGGCGTGGCCACGACCGGCGGTGACCTGCTCGTGCTCAGCGGCACGCGCGACGGCAAGCCCTACCGGCTGGAGGTCGACCTGCCCAGCGTCTTCGGTCCCAACACCGACGCCGGCCGGGCCAGCGACGTGATCATCCAGAACGGCGACGTCCTCTGGGTCGAGCGCGCCCCCATCGTCTACATCTACGGTGAAGTGCAGCGCCCTGGCCCGATGCGCCTGGAGCGCGGCATGACCGTCATGCAGGCCCTGGCCTCCGGCGGCGGCCTCAACCAGCGCGGCACCGAGCGCGGCATCCGCGTTCACCGCAAGGGCGCCGACGGCAAGGTGCAGGTCGTCCAGCCCGGCATGGACGACAGCCTGAAGGACGGTGACGTGGTGTACGTCAAGGAAAGCCTGTTCTGAACCCGAGGGATCTGCAGCAATGAACTTCGTCCAATTCCTGGCCATCCTGCGCGCGCGCTACAAAGTGGCGCTCGGCGTGTTCGCAGGCATCGTGCTGGTGGCGCTGGTGGTCAGCCTCGCCTGGCCCAAGAGCTACACGGCGGCAGCCTCGGTCGTCATCGACTCCAGCAAGCCCGACCCGCTGTCGGCCGTGTTGTATGCAGGTGGCATGAACCCGAGTGTGGTGGCGACGCAAATCGACGTGATCCAGAGCGACCGCGTCGCTTTCAAGGTCGTGCGCAACCTGAAGCTCACCGAGAACCCGCAGATCCGCGAGCAGTGGCAGAGCGCCACCAAGGGCGAAGGCTCCATCGAGCAATGGCTTGGCACCGTGTTCCAACGGTCGCTCGACGTGAAACCTTCGCGTGAGTCCAACGTGGTCACGGTCACCTACAAAGCCGCCGATCCGAAGTTTGCAGCGGCGCTCGCCAACGCCTTTGTGCAGGCCTATCTGGAAACCAATATCGAGATGCGTGTCGAGCCGGCGCGTTTGTACTCGTCGTTCTTTGACCAGCGGGCAAAGGAAGCCCGTGAAGTGCTGGAAAAGGCGCAGAGCAAGCTCTCCGAGTTCCAGAAGGAGAAGGGCATCATCGCGACCGACGAGCGCCTGGACGTTGAGAACAGTCGACTGAACGAACTGTCCAGCCAGTACGTCGGGCTTCAATCACTGGCCTCCGATTCAGTCAGCCGCCAGGCAGCCGCGCGAGGCAATGGCGCTGACCGCATGCAGGAAGTGCTGAACAACCCGCTCATTGCCGGCCTCAAGGCCGATCAGGCACGCTTGGAAGCCAAGCTGCAGGAACTCACCGCCAAGCTGGGCGACAAGAACCCTCAGGTCATCGAGACGCGGGCCAATCTGGCCGAACTCAAGACCCGCATCGAGACTGAAACCGCCAAGGTCTCCAGCTCTCTAGGCATCGCCAACAACATCAACCAGCAACGCGCTGGCGAGATCAAGGCACAACTGGAGGCCCAGCGTGCCAAGGTGCTTCAGATGAAGGCCGTACGCGACGACGGAGCTGTGCTTGTCCGTGACGTCGAGAACGCCCAGCGGACCTACGACCAGATCATGACTCGCCTGAACCAGTCCACGATGGAAAGCCTGGCCACCCAGAGCAACGTCTCTGTGCTGTCGCAGGCTGTCGCGCCAGTGGAACCTACTTCGCCGCGCCTGATCCTGAACATGGCTGTGGCTGTGTTCGCCGGCACGCTGCTGGCAGTGGCGGTTGTGATCGCGACGGAAATGCTGGATCGCCGTGTGCGCAGCGCTGAGGACGTCGCCCAGGCTGTGGCACTGCCGATCATCGGCGTGTTGCCATCGCCAGATGCGCGGCATCTGTTCCGCAAGGCCACCACGGCCAATCTGATGCAGCAGCGACTCCTTGGCCAGGCGCCGGGCAAGGGAGCTTGATCCGATGAACGCCGCAACCTCTGGAGCTTCCGTGAACGCCGCTGCCGACCTGCACGACCGCCCCATCGGCGACCTGATCCGCGATGCGCGCAACCTCAGCGCCGCTGAAGTTGAGAAGGTGCTGAGCTACCAGCGCGAACATGGGGTGCGCTTTGGCGAGGCCGCCGTGACGCTTGGCCTGGCCAGCCCGGACGACGTGCTCAACGCGCTGGCCCAGCAATTCCACTATCCGCTGGCCAATGCCGAGCGCCGCATCGCCAGCCCCGAACTGGTCACGCTCCTGCAGCCGTTCTCCGTGCAGGCTGAAGCGATCCGTGCGGTGCGCAGCCAAGTGACGATGCGGCTGGCCAAGCCTGACGCCGTGCGCCAGGCACTTGCCGTCATCAGTCCCTCCACGGGAGACGGCAAGACGTACTTCGCAGCCAATCTCGCAGTGGCACTTGCCCAACTCGGCGGACGCACGCTGATCGTTGATGCCGACCTTCGCGGCCCGCGCCAGCATGAGGTTTTCAAGGTCAGCAATACAGCGGGCCTGTCTTCACTGCTGTCTGGGCGCTCCGAGACGCAGGTCATCCAGGCCGTCGAGGGCGTGCAGGGCCTGTTTGTCCTGCCCTGCGGCCCGATCCCACCCAACCCGCTCGAACTCATCGAGCGCCCGGCATTCGGCCTGTTGGTGCGCGAGCTCACGGCGAAGTTCGACCATGTGGTCATCGACACGGCGGCTGCCTCCCTGGGTTCGGACGCCTGTGTTGTTGCCGCCAAGTGCGGTGCGGCGCTCGTGCTCACTCGCAAGCACGAGAACAAGGTGTCGGCGCTGCAGGACCTCGTGGCAAGCATGGCCGGCAGTTCGGTGCAACTGCTGGGCGCGGTGGTCAACGAATTCTGACCGCGAGAGTTCCCGTGATGTCCGCGACCGCACCGCAGACCGGCCGCCGGCCTCTGCTTCCTGCCAACGTCGACCTGCCAGCGCTGCTGCTCGTCGTGCTCGGGCTGCTCGTGGTCTACGTGCCTGAGTATCTGGAGCTGAGCCAGACCATCTGGCGCAGCGATGAGCAGGGACACGGGCCGATCATCTTCGCAGTCAGCCTGTGGCTGCTGTTCGGCCTGCGGTACACGCTGACCGAGATGACATCGCAGCCGGCTACGGTCAGTGCAGTGGCTCTGCTTGTGATCGGCTCGCTGCTGTACGCGATTGGGCGCGCGCAGGATATCTGGATCTTTTCCATCGGTTCCCAGATCTGGGTTCTTGCCGGACTGGCCTTGCTCTTCAAGGGCTGGCGCGGGTTGCGTGTGATCTGGTTTCCGCTGTTCTTCATGCTGTTCATGGTGCCGCTGCCCGAGGCCTTGGTGGCCGCAGTGACGGCACCGCTCAAATCGGCCGTGTCGCTGGTGGCCAGCAACCTTCTGTACGCCATGGGCTATCCGGTCGGCCGCTCGGGCGTGATGCTCACAGTGGGGCAGTACCAGCTGATGGTGGCGGACGCCTGTGCCGGTTTGAACTCCATGTTCACCCTCGAAGCGCTGGGCATGCTGTACATGAACCTCATGCGCTACACCTCGATCGCTCGCAATGTCACCTTGGCGGTCATGCTGGTGCCTATCGCGTTCTGCGCCAACATCGGGCGGGTCATGATTCTCGTGCTGGTCACCTACTACTTCGGGGATGAGGCGGGACAAGGTTTTGTGCACGGGTTCGCGGGCATGGTCCTCTTCATGATCGCGCTGATGCTCATGCTTGCGCTCGACAGACTGCTCAGCGTTTTCTTCAAGCGCGAGCGAGGTGCGGCATGAGCGGCGTGATCACGCCGGTGCGACTGCGGGCCGTGCTCGCAGCCCTGCTGTTGGTGTCGGCGTCGGTGTTGGGCCATGTCACGCGCCCTACGGTGCACATCGCTGATCAGCATGAAAAGGTCGAGTTGGAGACCCTCTTTCCCAAGGCCTTCGGTGACTGGCGCCTGGACCCTAACCTGCCGGTGAGCATCGTTTCGCCAGATGTCGAGGCCATGCTGAAGTCGCTCTATGCGCAGACCCTGAGCCGCACCTACGTCGGCCCCAGCGGCGAGCGCATCATGCTCTCCATCGCCTATGGTGGTGACCAGTCGGACGCTACGCGTGCGCACCGGCCTGATGTCTGCTACCCAGCCCAGGGCTTTGACATCTTGTCTGCCGAGTACACCAGCATCGATGTGGGTGGTGCTCAACTGCCGGTGCGGCACATGCTTGCCAAGCTCGGGCAACGTTACGAGCCGGTGACCTTCTGGTTCATCGTTGGCGAGCGCGTGGCCGTATCCGGTCAGCAGCAGAAGTTCGCCCAGCTCAGCTATGGCCTCCGGGGCTTGATTCCTGACGGCATGCTGGTCCGCGTTTCCAGCATCAACCCAGACGCCGACGCGGGCTACCGCGATCAGGCCCGTTTCATCGCCGACATGCGTGCCGCCATGCCGCATCCCTCGCGGGTGCGCGTATTCGGCAGCAGTCTGGCTGGCTAGTCTTCTTCGATCTCACTTCCATCATGAGCAGTCCCAAGAAAGTTGCGCTGATCACCGGCGTGACCGGCCAAGACGGCGCCTACCTCGCCGAACTCCTGCTGTCCAAGGGCTACGTGGTGCATGGCATCAAGCGGCGCAGCAGCCTGTTCAACACCGACCGCGTGGATCACCTCTACCAGGACCCGCACGTTGACAACCAGCGTTTCAAGCTGCACTACGGCGACCTGACCGACTCCACCAACCTGATCCGCATCGTCCAGGAGACCCAGCCGGACGAGATCTACAACCTCGGTGCCATGAGCCACGTGGCCGTGAGCTTCGAGCAGCCCGAGTACGCGGCCGACGCCGATGGCATCGGCACGCTGCGTCTGCTGGAGGCCATCCGCATCCTGGGCCTGGAGAAGAAGACCCGCTTCTACCAGGCCTCCACCTCCGAGCTCTACGGCCTGGTGCAGGAGATTCCGCAGAAGGAAACCACGCCCTTCTATCCGCGCAGCCCCTACGCGGTGGCCAAGATGTACGCCTACTGGATCACGGTGAACTACCGCGAGGCCTACGGCATGTACGCCTGCAACGGCATCCTGTTCAACCACGAGAGCCCGCTGCGCGGCGAGACCTTCGTCACCCGCAAGATCACCCGCGCCATCGCCCGCATCGCGCTCGGCCTGCAGGACTGCCTGTACCTCGGCAACCTCAGCGCCCTGCGCGACTGGGGCCACGCCAAGGACTACGTCGAGATGCAGTGGATGATGCTGCAGCAGGAGCAGGCCGAGGACTTCGTCATCGCCACCGGCGTGCAGTACAGCGTGCGCCAGTTCGTCGAGTTCGCGGCTGCCGAGCTCGGCATCACCGTGGCCTTCGAAGGCCAGGGCGAGCAGGAGATCGGCCGCGTGGCCAAGGTCGAGGGCGACAAGGCCAAGTGCAAGGTCGGCGACGTCATCGTGAAGGTGGACCCGCGCTACTACCGCCCCACCGAAGTCGAGACCCTGCTGGGCGACCCCACCAAGGCCAAGGAAAAGCTCGGCTGGGTGCCCAAGACCACGCTGCGCGAGCTGGTGGCCGAGATGGTGTCTGCCGACTACACCTCCGCCCGCCGCGACAGCCTCGTCAAGCTCGCTGGCTTCCAGGCCTACGACTACAACGAATGACCGCGAGATGAGCAGCATCGCCAAAGACGCGCGTATCTTCGTCGCCGGCCACCGCGGCATGGTTGGCTCCGCCCTCGTGCGCCGCCTGCAGGCTGGCGGCTACACCCAGGTGCTCACCGCCACGCGGCAGCAGCTCGACCTGCTCGACCAGCGTGCCGTCCACGACTGGCTGCAGGCCCAGAAGCCCGACTACCTCTTCATCGCCGCGGCCAAGGTTGGCGGCATCCAGGCCAACAACGTCTACCGCGCCGAGTTCCTGTACCAGAACCTGATGATCGAGGCCAACCTCATCCACGGCGCCCACCTCGCAGGCGTGCAGCGGCTGATGTTCCTCGGCTCGTCGTGCATCTATCCCAAGCTCGCGCCGCAGCCGCTGAAGGAAGAGAGCCTGCTGACCGGGCCGCTGGAGCCCACCAACGAACCCTACGCCATCGCCAAGATCGCCGGCATCAAGCTCTGCGAAAGCTACAACCGCCAGTACGGCCGGCAGTACGTCAGCGCGATGCCGACCAACCTCTACGGCCCCAACGACAACTACGACCTGCAAAGCAGCCACGTGCTGCCCGCGCTCATCCGCAAGGCCCACGAGGCCAAGCTGCGTGGCGACCGGGAACTGGTCGTCTGGGGCACGGGCACGCCGCTGCGCGAGTTCCTGTACGTCGACGACCTGGCCGATGCCTGCGTGCACCTGATGGAAACCGGTGCCGAGGACATCCTCACCAACGTGGGTGTGGGCGAGGACGTCTCCATCCGCGACCTCGCCACGCTCGTGTGCGAGGTGGTGGGCTTCCAGGGCGAGCTCGTGTTCGACACCACCAAGCCCGACGGCACGCCGCGCAAGCTGATGGACGTCAGCCTGCTGGCCAGCCGCGGCTGGCGGGCGAAGACGGGGCTGAGGGAAGGGGTCGCGCTCGCGTATGCGGATTTCGTGAAGCGTCAGGGCTGATCGATGGACTACCTGCTGATCGCTTTCTACTACTCACTGCCGTACCTGATCGCGCTGGGCGCTGCTGGCTTGTTGATTGCATTGGCAGGTTTCGCGTGGCAGTTCCCGCTGCTCCCCGCGTTCGCCTACTTGAGCGTGATCTTCACCTTCAGCAGTTCGCGATACGGGGTGGTGGAGGGAGCTGCATCGACGATCTACTCACGCGGCAGCGGTCAGCTCTTCTTTCCGGTGCTGATCTGGCTCCTGCTGCTGGGTGCCATCTGGATGAGCATGGCGCGCTATGGCCTCATCCAGCGCCGGGACACCCGCGCGGCAGTTTCTGCACCCCCGACGACGATCCAGCGTTGGTTCCTGCTCTGGTTCATTTTGATGCTCTGCCACGTGATGGTCGGCCTGTTGCTGCAGCAGCCGCTCACTGAGATCCTGGACTCCAATGGCTTCATCCAGATCCCCATCGTCGGCCTGCTGATCACCTTGATGGTCGCGGGTGCCGAGACGCGTCGAGCGGTTCATTGGCTGGCTCTGTTCATCGAGCTCGCCGCGTTCTTCAAGGCGCTGTTCGGTCTGGGCCGCTGGGCGGCGTTTGGG
Source organism: Burkholderiales bacterium (assembly GCA_003963005.1). Classification (GTDB taxonomy): domain Bacteria; phylum Pseudomonadota; class Gammaproteobacteria; order Burkholderiales; family Burkholderiaceae_C; genus Pelomonas. Next base: position 30,452 of record RXJW01000142.1, on the reverse strand, counting down.
GGGGACCCCGCCAACATCTACGCGAACGTTGAAAAGCTTGCTGTCAAGCTCACGTTCTTCGAGATCGGTGATTCGCTGATCTGCCTGCTGGGCATGGCTATCGCCGTATCGATGCTGTTCATTCGCCGCGCCGAGAATGAGCCGCCCTGGCGCCGTGCCTTGCACTACGCGGTGCTCGGTCTGGGTCTCGCCTGTGTGGTGCTGTCTTTCCGCAGAACGGCCTGGCTCGGGCTGGTCATGGCGTTCGCTTGGTTGCTGTGGCAATTGAACGCGCGTCAGCGTTTCGCAGCGGTGGCTCTGGCTGCGCCGGTCCTCTTTGCTGCCATTGGTTTCGTCGCTGCACGCCGCCTCGGGACCCAGACTGACAAGCTTGGCTTCATGGGCTTCTTCTACGACCTGTGGGGCAGTCGGTACCACACGGAAGGGGCCCGCGTGCTGGAGTTGCGGTTGGCGGCCGACGAGTTCTTTGCGTCCCCCATCTGGGGCAATGGCGCCTGGGGCCGCTATGCCGCCACTCGCCAGATTGGCTGGCAGGACCCGGTCAGGCCGGGCAACTTCCTGCACAGCGGGTTGCTGCACATTGCCATGAAGACGGGTCTCATCGGGCTTTGCCTGCTGGCTGGCACTTTGCTGTCGTTCGTTCGGCGTGTCCGCAGCCTGGGGGGTGGCACGGCCGATGAACAGGCGCTGGTCGCTGGTGCCTGCATGGGCCTGTTGTTCATGCTGCCCGACTTTCTCGGTGGCACGCCCACCGTGCAATTCCGCACCATGCAGTTGCTCGGCGTCTGCCTCGCGTTGCCGTTTTTCGTGGCGCGGGCCCGGGCCTTGCGGCGCACAGCCTGAGCCGCAGCAGGTCGCTCATGACCGGGCTTGCGCGCAGCGCGCTGAACAACCTCGTCGCCGCCGTCTTGCCGGCGCTGGTCATGCTGTTCACCGTGCCCATCCTGATCCGGGGCTTGGGTGATGCGCAGTACGGTTTGCTCGTCATCCTCAGCAGCGTGACAGGCTACCTGTCGGTGCTTGATCTCAACCTGACTGCGGGTTCCATCCGCTTCCTCGCCGCCGCGAAAGCCCGCGATGAGCAGGAGGAGTCCTGGCAGGTCCTGAGCCTGGGCGCGGCCTTTTACGTCGCCATCGGTCTCTTGGGCGCGGTCCTGATCTGGATGTTTGCAGGCCCGCTGGTCGATGCGCTGGTCGATGCGCGGCTCTACGCGCGCGACCAGGCCGTGCAGGTGCTGCGCATCACGGCGCTCGGCTTCCTGCTCGGCCAGCTTTACAGCTTCCTGCTGAGCGTGCCGCAGGCCCTCCAGCGCTACGACCTGAGCGCCCGTGTGGAGGTGGTGAACGGCTCGCTCGTGCCTTTGTGCACGGCTGGCATCGTGCTCCTGGGCGCCGACCTGGTGGGCGTGACCTGGCTGCGCAACGGCGCTGCATTGCTGGTGGTGGGGGCACTGGTGGTGATGGTTCAGCGTTTGCTCCCCGGTTTGCGCTGGCGCTGGCCACGCGCTGCGCTTCGCAACGAACTGCTCGCCTTCAGCGGCTTTGCCTATCTGAATCGCCTCGCGTCGCTCTCGTACCAGCATTCAGACAAGATCGTCATCGCCGCCGTGCTGGACGTGCGCCAGGTGGCGCTCTACACGGTGCCCGTGCTGCTCGCGAATCGCATCATGGGGACGACGTTTCGACTGACGCAGGTGCTCTTCCCCGCCAGCAGCGCCCTGCTGGCCCAAGGCCGTCAGGACGAGGTGCAGCAGTTGATGGGGTTGGGGATGCGCTTGGTGTTCGGCATCAACGCCATGGCCGTGGTTGGCGTGCTGTTGCTGGGGGATTGGTTTCTCACGCACTGGTTGGGCCGTGACTACGCACAGACCGGCGGCCTGGTGTTGACCCTGGTGGCTTTGGGCGCCCTGGTGGACTCGCTGACGAACGCGCCTGCGCTGGTCACCGACGGCGCAGGGCGAACCCGTGATACCGGCATGTTCGCCATCAGCCGCGCCGCAGTGGGCCTGCTGGCCTTGTACCTCGGTGCCCGCTGGGGTGGCATCGTCGGGGTCGCCGCTTCGCACCTCCTCGTGTCGGTCTTGTTCACGATGCTGTTCCTGGCCTACTTCTGCCGCTCGGTGCTGCCCATGTCGCTGGTGGCCTTGTTGCGTGAGGCGTTGCTGCCCGGGCTGATCGTGGGCGCAGCCGGGCTGTTGACAGGCTGGATCGTGGGGGTTGCTCTTCCAGGGTGGCCCGGCGAGGCGCCCCTGCAGGTGAGTGCCGCCATGCTCGTGATGGGCGTCGTGAGCTGGGGCTGCGTGCTCACACCGGCACTGCGTCAGCGCGTGCTGGCGAGACTCGGGCCCGCTGGGCGTGCGCCATGAAGATCCTCATCGTCAGCGAAGACATTCCCAACCCGCACCTTGGCGGCCTCGGCAAGCATGCCCTCAACCTGGCGCATGCGTTGGCCGCGCGCGGGCATACCGTGGACCTGCTGGGCAGCGCCACCCATCCGATCGCGAACCACCCCGAGCAGCGGGGGCCCGGAGCTTTCATCGCCGCCCTGGCGGGCTACGAGCGCGGTTGGAAGCAAAAGCAGCTCGGCGCTTTCCACGCCTGGGCACATCGTGCCAACGCAGCGCCGCTGCGCCGGGCGCTGGTACAGCACGCAGCTGGCTATGACGTGGTGCATTACCACGGTCACTTGCCCTGGGTGGCGGCGGATCTGCCTGCTGACCTGCCTTTCCTGCAGACTCGCCATGACCAGGGCGGCGATTGCATGCTGAAGACGCGCTTCCTGGACACCGACGGCGGCCGGGTCTGCACCACCACCGATCCGCGCGAATGCGCCGGTTGTGCCGCCGGTCAGCCCGCTGCCTGGCAGCGAGCCGTCAGCGCGCACGCGGTGCGCGACATGCGGCAACTCACGGCCCGGGCCTATGAGCGCCATGTGACCGTGTTCGTCTCCGGCTTCCTCAAGCGCAATGCCGAGCGAGGGCTGGGCCAAGCCTTGCCGGGTGTGGTGGTGCACAACGCCGTGGATGCAGAGCAACTGTCCACGGTAGCCGCTCAGGCTGCGGCCATGCCGGGGGAAGCGGGGCATGGAGACACCCCGTTGCGCCTCTTCTCGGCGGGCGCGCTGTTCCATTACAAGGGGTTCGGCCCGATGCTCGCGTCGCTGGAAGCTGCCGCCGCGCAGCATCCAAGGCCCTACCGCCTGCGGCTGGCCGGCTCGGGGCCCCTGGAGGGCCAGCTGCGCGAGCGCCATGCCGGTCCGCAGATCGAGTTCCTCGGCTGGACGGCCTATCCTGCCGTGGTGACCGAGCTGCTCGCCGCCGATGCCGTCCTGGTGCCGTCCATTTGGGAGGAACCCTGCGCAACGTCCATCCTGGAAGCGCTGGCACTGGGCAAGACGGTGTTTGCGCTGCGCAGTGGCGGCACGCCGGAAATGGCGGCCTATGCAGCGTCGGCGGGTGGGCAGCTCAAGCTGTTCGATGACATGGCCGCACTGACCCGCGCCGCGCTGCAAGCGCCTCGATCGCCCGACGCTGTCATCCGGCCGCAGCAATTCCAGAATCACATGGGGCAGATGGCCGCCCGGCTCGAAGCCATCTACAAGCAGGTCGTGGCTGGCCGGGCGCCCTCAGACATCGAAGCGGATTGAATCTTGAAGGTATCGATCATCACGTGCTGCTGGAACAGCGAGCCCTTCATCGAACAGTGCATTGCCTCGGTTCAGGCGCAACAGGGGGTCGACATCGAGCATGTGTTCGTCGACGGGGGGTCCACTGACGGCACCCTGGCGCGTATCCAGTCGCTGCCGGGCAATGCGACGGGGCAGGTCCGCTGGGTGACGGACGTTCGTGGCGGCATCTCGAACGCAATGAATGTGGGTGCGCAATTGGCCACGGGCGAACTGATTGCCCACCTGCACGGCGATGACTACTACCTCGGCACCGACGCCGTGCTGCGGGCAGTGCAAATGATGACCGTCGGCGGGGCGCGCTGGGCCTACGGCCGCATCGCATCCGATCTGGATGGCCGGCTGGTCTCCGACACCTGGGCCATGCCGGCGTACTCGGCAAGCCGGTTGTTGCGGGGCAATTTCATCGGCCACCCGGCCGTGTTCTTGAACCGCCAGCTGTTCCTGGACTCGGGCGGCTTTGACACAAGCCTGAAGTACGCGATGGACTACGACCTCTGGCTGCGTCTGGCCAAGATGGTGGACCCGCTCTACCTGGGCTTCGAGGTCGCTGCGTTCCGTCGCCATGCCGGCAGTCTGTCCACCGCCCAGGCGGACAAGGCCTTTGCCGAAGATCACGCGGTGCGCTTGCGCCACGTCGGCGCCAACCCGTTGTCGCGCTTGTTCCACGAACTCGTCTATCGGCGGCGGTTGCGGCGGCGGGCTGCCATGCGGGGCTGAGGTTTTACGCGCGATGTTCAGCCTCATCCTCGCCACGTACGGTCGCGTCGACGAGATCGGCCGCTTGATGGACTCGCTAGAGCGACAAACCTTCCGCGACTTCGAGCTGATCGTTGCAGATCAGAACCTCGACCAGCGGGTGCTGCCTTATGTTGAGCGCGCACGGCGCTCGGGTTGGGCTGTGCAGCACTTGCGGCTGGCTCAGCCCAACCTATCTGCAGCCCGCAATGCGGGTGCGCGTGCTGCGACGCGTGAGTGGATGGCGATCCCGGATGACGATTGCTGGTATGAACCAGACACGCTGGAGCGTGTGGCCCGCCGGCTGAGCGAGGCAGCCAGCGTGGACGGTCTGGCAATCCATTGGCAGGAACAGGTGCACCGCGTTGCGCCCGAGGCGGATACGCCGCTGCGACTTGAGACTTGGCGACATTTCCAAGGAAGTGACGCGAGCTCGATCACGTTGTTCCTGCGCACCGCCACCGTGCTGAGCGTAGGTGGGTTCGACGAGAGACTGGGCGTCGGGCAGTGGTACGGCGCGGGAGAAGAGACAGACCTGGTACTGGCGCTGCTCGCCAACGGTGCCTGCATCGAGCGCCTTCCTGCGGCAAGGGTGCATCATGATTTCGGCCCGCGGCCCTTCGTGAGTCTGGCGGCGGAGTTCCGCCAGTCACGAGGCCGTGCTCGTGGCTGGGGAGCGCTGTGTGCCAAGCACCGTCTGCCTCGGTCAACCTTGCTGAAGGGGCTGCTGGGGCCGCTGATCTGGCCCTTGATCCGCCCGGATGGTTTGGCAGGGCTGGTCCGCAGCGCCGGAGTGCTGGTCGGGCGCTGGGAGGGCTATCTGAATTGGCGCCTCCGCTTTTGAGTCATCCCCCCCGTCTGCGCGGTCGACACGTTGTTGTCAGGACATGTGGCTCTAATCTGCGTTTGAATTGCAAAGCAAGTCAAAGTCGTTTTAACGGTCGGTAAATCTCTCGTGGTAGATCCTGCAATGGTTCCCGAGAGCACGGGAGTCAGGCAGAAGAGCATGTGTGGCATCAGTGGAGTGGTCGACCCGAGAGAACAAGATGTCGCAGGGATGCGGCAAATCATCGAGTCCATGACCGAGGCCATCGCGCACCGAGGGCCGGACGGTGGTGGCCACTTCGTTGACAGTCACATAGCCCTTGGGCACCGTCGCTTGGCCATCCTCGACCTGTCTGATGCGGCTGCTCAACCGATGCACAGCGCTGATGGCAACCTCGTGTTGGTGTTCAACGGCGAGATCTACAACTTTGTGGAACTGCGCGGCGAATTGCGCTCCCTGGGGCATGAGTTCACCTCCAGCGGCGATACCGAGGTGCTCCTCAAGGCCTACCAGCAATGGGGGCCAGACTGCGTGAAGCGCTTCAATGGTATGTGGGCGTTTGCGATCTGGGATCGACGCACTCGAAGTCTTTTCCTGTCCCGCGATCGCCTCGGCGTGAAACCGCTGTACTACTGTGAGCACGGTGGTCGGCTCCACTTCGCCAGCGAGATCGGGGCCTTGCGCGCAGTGCTGGATCTGCGCGAAGCCAATCTCGCCAAGCTGCACGACTACCTCGCGTATGGTTACCGAACGAACGACGGTGACACTTTCTTCAGCGGCGTCCGTGAACTGGCTCCTGGATGCAACCTTGAATGGCGGGCCGGCCGCGCGCTGCACAGTGCCTATTGGGCGCTGCCGGAAGAGCCCTTGGCCCTGACTCACGCGCAGGCCAGCGAGCGCCTGCAGGAGTTGCTGGCTGACGCCGTGCGATTGCGCTTCCGCTCAGACGTGCCTGTCGCCCTGCTGCAAAGCGGTGGTATCGACTCTTCCATCCTCGCCACCCTTGTCAACGATGCGATTGACAACGGGAGCCTCGGCCGAACGGACGTGACCGCCTACAGTGCCGTGTTCCCAGGCTACGCCATGGATGAGTCTGCGGCCATCCGGCAATTGCTCGGCACTTGCCCGCATATCAAGGGTGTGATGCTGTCGCCTGATGCTGCGCACGTGGCCGACGACTTCGACAGCTACTGTGCGGCGATGCAAGAGCCCATGGGCAGTGCAGCCTCCTACGTGCATTGGAAGCTCATGCAGCAGGTTCGTGCGGCAGGAACCAAGGTGGTCATCAACGGGCAGGGGGCTGATGAAGCCTGGGCGGGATACGGGTTCTACATTCGCGGCTACAGGCTGTTGGACTTGGCACTCAGCCGACCCGGTGAGGCGCTTGGCGAGTTGTCGGCCATGCAGCGTGAGATGGGCTTCGGTCTCGGAAGCACGCTGGCCCAGACTGCCAAGGCGATGCTTGGCAGGCGGGCAGCATCGCGCTTCCGAGCGCGCTTCAAGGAGAAAACGTCCGAAGTGCTGGCGCCAGCATTCCAGAGTGCCCATCGCCATCATCTGCGCGACCTCGGGATGGTCTGGGGTTCAGGCAATCTGGATCGCCATTTGCGTGGCCAGGTGACTGACTATGGCTTCAACCAGATCCTGCATTACGAAGACCAGTCGTCGATGAGTCAGGGCATCGAGGTCCGATCGCCGTTTGTTGACTATCGCCTGATGGAACTGGCTTTCCGGCTGCCGGATGACCTGAAGTTCAGTGGTGGCCAGACCAAGCGGCTGCTGCGTGAGACCTATGCGCATCGCGTGCCACGGCCTATCATCCAGTCCGGCCGCAAAATCGGGTTCAGTACACCCATTGCAGCCTGGATGAGTGACGTTCCGATGCAGAAACTGGTCGCGGACCTGGTCAACAGCCCGGATTTTCAGCAGAGGACAGTTTGGCGACCGGACCGCCTGGCCGCAAAGCTGCAGGATCCCCGCCATGCACAAGCTGGCTTCCCTGTCTGGCGCTACCTGATGACCGCCGTGTGGTTGCAGCAAAACGGCATTCGCAACGCATGATGCCGGCTCATGCCGATCGGTTCGGCAAGCTGCCCTGTGCGGTCATAGAGCCGTGATGCTGCTTTCAAACACTGCGCTTGGCGCGCTCACTTCGTAGTAGATGCTGTTGCGTGTCGAGGGCATCGGCGTGTTGGGTGCCTTGCCGATGTAGATGCGCTGCGCATTCGGTCCCCAGACCTGCATCACATAGTTCTTGTTGTTGGCGCATTTGAGCGTCGCACGCCAGTTTGATGCAGCGCTGTAGGTGACGGTGTTCGTCCAATACCCGAAGGCAGTCACGGCAGGCAGGGCCGGTTGCCCCGTAGCACCGGTCATGCCTGCGCCGGGCACGATATCGCAGGTCGTGCTGAACACCATGCCCAGGCGCTTTGTCTTGCCGCTGGGCACCTTCAAAACGGTTTGTTCCACCATCCCGCCGGTGGTCAGGCGGAAGGTGCGGCCAACTGTGGCGTCCGCTTGGAAGAGCGGCTGCTCGGCTGCCAACGTAGCGCTGGTTGCGTCAAAGCTGAGCAGCGTGCCAGGTGCCCATTTGGACTGGTTGTCGCCGTCCACCAGCGGCACGTTGCCAGCGGGGCCACGCTGAAAGTACCCCGCGTGCTGCGGCGAACCGTAGGTGACGGTCCCAGGGTCGACCGCGATTCCCGTGGTGCCGTGTCGCAATTCGAAGTTGAATGCCTCATCGGCCCAGTGATTGCCGTGCATGCCGCCGTAACGGACGAACGCCTGCCAGTTGCCGGCCCGGAGAACCGTCCAGCGCAGCGAATCGAAGTTTTTTGTAGTCGCCGGCGGGATCGTGGGTGCCGTCGCTGTCTTGTTCGCAGTTGGGGGGTCAAGCAAAACTTCCCATGTGCGCCAGCCCTGCGCAACCGAGACACCCCAATACGTCGGCATCGTTCTGAACAGGTACCAATGCGCGAGGTTGTTAACAACGACAGGCGTTCCGGTACTGTCGCCCGGATTGGGGATGGTGCCGTCGTCGAATCGGTACTCCATCGGCGCCAGCAACATTCGCAGGGCGGAATCGGCTTCTGCTACGAACATGTCTGCATAGCCCTCGACACCTGCTGCTACCAGGAGCTTGGACAAGCATTCGATAACGTACGTGTTGTAGGCGAAACTGCCTTCGATCCAGAGGTTGTCGGTCGTCAGCCCGGCAGCCATGTTGGCTTTGATGCCTGCCGGGTCGTTGATGGCGTAGTCGAGCAGAGCCTGGTCTTTGTAGCGCATCGCGATCGCTGCGATTGCAGCCGCATGCCAGAGCTGGATATTGCTTTTCGGTGCGCTCGTGCTCTTCAAGTTCGTGGCCATCGGCATGAACAAGCCTGCCTTCCAGTTCGACGTGCGCGAGCTACCAGCGAATGCGTCGAGCAACCGGGCTGCATCAATCAACGGGAAAAGGTCGACGGCTTCGTCCAGACCTTGCATGTACATCGTGCTGCGGCCCTCAGCTGTACTCACGGGCCACTTGGTGTACTGCTGCGCGTAAAAGTCCAGCTGCTTGGCTGCCCATTCGGCGTACCTGCCCTGCCCAGTGACGCGGAAGAGCCGCGCAGCGGTCTGGATCTGGGCAATGTTGTAGGTGCGTGCCTGTGCTACCCAAGCTGCCTTGAAGCGCTTGGCCGGATCCGTCGTTGCATTGGGAGGCTCAGGATCGTCGGGTGTCCATTTGAGCAGCAGGCCGGTCTTGGAATCGGTGTAGTAGTTGATCCAGCCACCAATCAAGTCTGCGCGCTCGAAGCTCTTGGCCATCCACGCGTCAACACGCGCTTGCTCGCCCTTGACCCAGTTCGCAACGCCGGCGTCACTCTTGTACAGGGCTGCAAGCGCCGCCCAGTCTTCCTTCGCTGTACGCGCACCGTTGAAAAGGCCCGTTGTGACAGAAGTCAGCAGCCCCATCCCCTTGAGCCCTGTCGACTTGAGCGCTGGATCATCAACCGCGGCGCCCCAAAGGGGCGAAAAACGGACCGGCCCCGTCGCGGCCGTGCTTGCAGTACCTGGCGCTGTGGCGGTCTTGGCACCCACGGATTCGTTCGCCGTGCCGGTGGCTGCAATCGTCGTCACATTGGCCGCGCCGATGCTTGGAGGCGCTGCCTTGGCCGTTGTGGTGGCGGTTATGGCGGTGTTTGATGACGTGCTTGCGCTGGTGCCGCCCTGCGAATTGACCGTGACCGCCGTGGATAGCGCCGCTTGCGCGCTTGTCCTCGTGGTTTCAGTGAGGGCAGCAGGTGCTGCTGCGATCTTGGCGGTTGGAACAACGTCGCCGGCAGTGCCGGACGCCGCGCTGGCCGGCGTGCTGGCAGCGTCAGCAACGCTGGCGGCCAGGACGGTGCTGGCCGGTTCCGATACTGGGCTGATCTGTGCGGTTGCAGTCGGAGCTTTGTCGGCACTGGAGCCTCCGCCACAGCCGGCCAAGGCCACACTCAAGGCGACGCACAAGCCGCATGGCAGGGCAGAAGGATGAAACTTCATGGAGATCCTCGGACGGACGGGTGCTGCAGTTCTCATTGTTGCGAGCGGAGCCGGCACTGTCGACGCGCAGCCCTGTCACCCGCGTGAAGCCTGGCACGGGGACACTCGAACACGTGTGTAAAGAGAAGTCCCTAGGCACGCCCTAAACTTCGGCGGCCTCATTCGAGCCTTCCATGCCGATTGCCAACGTGGCGCCGAAACGAGTCCTGGTCGTTCAGCGGCGCCTCACCCATTACCGAGTTCCGTTCTTCGAGGTGCTGCGTGCAGACCTGCAGAGCGCAGGGCTTGAACTCCGTCTTGCTTGCGGTGAAGCGGCGCCGGACGAAGTCTCAAAGCGGGATCGCGGCGAGTTGCCTTGGGCGGTTCAGTTGCCCACCCGCTATTTCTTGGGCGGGCGGGTCTGTTGGCAGCCGTTTGGCAGTCTGGCCCGCGATGCGGCGGTGACCGTGATCACGGCAGAGAACAAACTGGTCTACAACCTCGTCGAGCAGTTCGGTGCGGGGTCTCGGCGAGTCATGTTGTGGGGGCACGGCGGCAATCTCCAGGGGCGCCGCGACAGCCTGCGCGAGCGTTTCAAAGCCCGCGTCGCGTTGAGGGCTGACTGGTGGCTGGCTTACACCGCGTTGAGCCGTGATCTGGTGTTGCAGTCGGGGTTCCCCGCCGAGCGCATTTCGGTCCTGGAGAACGCCGTTGACACGACCGAACTCCGGACGCAGATCGACGCCATCACACCGGAAGCGCGCACCGCCGGCCGTGCCGCACTGGGTATCGGGCCAGGGCCAGTAGGCATCTATGTGGGTTCGCTCTACGCCGAGAAGCGCGTGGACTTTCTGCTTGCAGCGGCGCGGGACATCCGGGCGCAGTTGCCTTCTTTCGAGCTGCTGGTGGTCGGGGGTGGCCCGCAGGAGTCGCTGGTGGCGGACGCGGCGGCGCGTGAGCCTTGGATCAAGGTACTGGGTGTATTGCGAGGGCCGGACAAGGCGCTGGCATTGGCGCTGGCGGACGTCTACTTGCATCCTGGCGCCATCGGGCTGGCTGTTCAGGATGCGTTCGTAGCGGGCGTGCCGCTCGTCACGACGCGGCTTGCCACGCATGGCCCCGAGATAGCGTACCTTGACTCAGGCCGCAACGGTGTGATGACAGACAACGACCTGGATGCATATGTGCGAGCCAGCGTTGCGCTCCTGACCAACGGTCGTCTGCATGCCGCCATGCGCGCGGAGTGTGTTGTGGACGGGCAGCGCTACACCTTGCAGAACATGTCGCAGCGCTTCACCGAGGGGGTGCTGGGCGCTTTGCGGATGCCGATCCGGCGGGGTCAGGCATGAGGGTGCTGGTGGCCCACAACGCCTACCAGCAGCGGGGCGGTGAGGACAGCGTCGTGGACGATGAAATCGCCCTGCTGCGCTCCCGCGGGGTTGAGGTGCTGCCCATGCAGCTTCACAACGATGACATCGCAGGCATGGGGCGCATCGAGTTGGTCGGCCGGACGATCTGGTCGCGTCCGGCTGCGCAGCAGCTGCGCGAGCATTGCCGCGCATTCCGACCTGATGTGGTTCATGTGCACAACAGCTTTCCGCTGATGTCGCCAGCCATCCACTGGGCCGCTCAGGAGGCCGGTGTGCCGGTGGTGCAGACGCTGCACAACTTTCGATTGCTGTGCCCGCAGGCCATGCTGCTGCGTGAGAAGCGGGTGTGCGAGGACTGTGTGGGTCATGTGCCGTGGCGTGGCGCGGTGCGCGGGTGCTATCGGGGGTCCGTGGTGCAGTCGACGGTGTTGGTTGGCATGCTGATGACGCACAGGGCGCTGGGGACTTGGCATCGTCGCGTGAACCGGTTCATTGCGCTCACCGACTTTGCGCGACGCAAGTTTGTCGAGGGTGGCTTGCCCAGCGAGCGCATCCTGGTGAAACCGAACTTTGCCGACCTGCCGGCCGCGTCAGAGGTGCCGCGGCGGGGGCTCTTGTTCGTAGGGCGCCTGTCCCACGAGAAGGGCATTGAGGCCCTGGCCGCCGCGAGTGCCGGCTTGGCCGAGCCCGTGCGAGTCATTGGTGACGGGCCTCTGCGCGATGTGGTCAACCACGCCCCAGGGCTGCGCTCGGAAGGCGCCCAACCGCTCGAAGCGGTTGCAGCATCCATGCGCAGCGCAGCGGCACTTGTGTTGCCCAGCATCTGCTACGAGAACTTCCCGAGGACGCTGGTGGAGGCTTATGCGAGCGGATTGCCGGTGATCGCGAGTCGCTTGGGTGCCATGGCCGAACTGGTTCAGGACGGCCTGACGGGGTTGTTGTTTGAGCCCGGAGACTCGGTTGCGCTCCACAAATGCATGCGCTGGGCCCAAGAGCATCCGCAGGACTTGGCCGCGATGGGCCAGCGGGCCCGTGCTGTCCATGAAGCCCGCTACACGGCGGATTGCAACTACGCCCAGCTGATGACGATTTACCAGGAAGCGATCGATGAAGGCCCCCGCCGTGACTGAGCGCCGTCGCATCTCCGTCCTCGGACAGCCGCTTGATGCGCTCACCTGGGATGAGGCGCTGCGCCGCATCAGCACCTGGGCGGCACGGCGAGAAAGCCGCTACGTCTGCATCAGCAATGCGCATTCCGTCGTGACGGGGACCCAGGACCCTGCCTTCGGGCGAGTGCTGCGAGAGGCAGACATGGTGACGTCTGACGGTGCGCCGGTGGCCTGGATGATGCGGCGGCTGGGGGGGGCTGGCCAGCAGCGCATCAACGGGCCTGACCTCATGTGGCGCTATTGCGCCCTCGCTGCCCAGCGCGGCGAAGGCATCTTCCTGTACGGTGGCACGGCCGACACCTTGGTGCTGCTGCAGCGCCGGCTGCTTGAGGCCTTTCCGGGCCTGGTGATCGCCGGCACGATATCGCCGCCGTTTCGCAAGCCCGCGGCTGAGGAATTGGCTGCCGACGTCGCGGCGATCAATGCCTCGGGCGCCGGGACGGTCTGGGTGTCGCTCGGCTGCCCCAAGCAGGAACTCTGGATGGCGGCACAGCGGGGGCAGGTCCAGGGTGTGATGGTCGGCGTGGGGGCGGCGTTTGACTACCACGCTGGCACTGTTCGGCGGGCGCCGCTGTGGATGCAGCGCGCCGGACTGGAATGGCTGCACCGGCTGGCCAGCGAGCCTCGGAGGCTGTGGCGTCGCTACCTGGTCACGAACAGCCTCTTCATCTGGGGGGCCGCCAAGCAGCTCTTGCGAGGCTGAACCAGCGACAATCCCGCGCTGTTCTCGGGAGATCAACGCGTGAAAGTTCTCGTCACCGGCGCAGCCGGCTTCATCGGCATGCACGTCAGCCAGATCCTGCTCGCCCGTGGCGACCAGGTGGTGGGCCTGGACAACCTGAACGACTACTACAGCCCGCAACTCAAGCAGGACCGCCTGGCACGCCTGACCGGCAAGCCGGGTTTCAGTTTCGTGAAACTTGATGTGGCCGACCGGGACGGCATGGCCCGCTTGTTCGCCGAGCAGAAGTTCGACCGGGTCGTGCACTTGGCCGCGCAGGCCGGTGTGCGCTACTCCATCGAGAACCCGCACGCCTACATCGACAGCAACATCGTCGGCTTCACCAACATCCTGGAAGGCTGCCGCCACAACGGCGTGCAACACCTGGCCTATGCGTCCAGCTCCAGCGTGTACGGCGGCAACACGCTGATGCCGTTCTCCGAGCACCACAGCGTCGACCACCCCATCAGCCTGTACGCGGCCACCAAGAAGGCCAACGAGCTGATGGCCCACACCTACTCGCACCTGTTCGGCCTGCCCACCACGGGGCTGCGCTTCTTCACGGTGTACGGTCCCTGGGGCCGGCCGGACATGGCGCTGTTCCTGTTCACCAAGGCCATCATCGAAGGCCGCGCCATCAACGTGTTCAACCACGGCAAGATGATCCGCGACTTCACCTACATCGACGACATCGCCGAAGGCGTGGTGCGCGTGCTGGACCGCACCGCCACCGCGGACCCCGGCTACGACCCCGCGACGGCTGACCCGGCACGCTCCAGCGCCCCGTACCGCGTGTTCAACATCGGCAACCACGCGCCGATCGAGCTGATGAGCTTCATCGAGGCCATCGAGCAGGCCGTGGGCCGGGAAGCGATCAAGAACTTCCTGCCGATGCAGGACGGCGACGTGCCGGCCACCCACGCCGACGTGGAAGAGCTGGCGCAGTGGACGGGCTTCCGGCCGGCGATGCCCGTGCCTGAAGGCATCCAGCGGTTTGTCGCCTGGTACCGGGACTACTACAAAGTCTGAGGGGAGCGTCCCAACCGCCACGCACGTCCATATCCCTGTCACACGCGATCACTACAAATGCGTGACTCCAACCTGACGGGGATGTGCGATGAAGGTGACGGCCATCGGGACGGGCTACGTGGGCCTGGTGACAGGCGCTTGCCTGGCGGAAATGGGCAACCACGTGGTGTGCCTGGATGTGGACCCGGAGAAGATCCGCGTCCTCAATAACGGCGAGATTCCGATCCACGAACCCGGGCTGCGGGACATCGTCCGGCGCAATGCTGCGGCAGGGCGCCTGCAGTTCACGACGGACGTTGACCACGCGGTGCAGCACGGCACGCTGCTGTTCGTCGGCGTTGGCACACCGCCCGACGAAGACGGCTCGGCCGATTTGCAGTACGTGGTGGCTGCCGCGCGCTCCATCGGCCAGCGCATGACCGATTACAAGGTCATCGTCGACAAGAGCACGGTGCCGGTGGGCACTGCAGACAAGGTGCGAGCGGCCATCCAGGAAGAACTCGAGAAGCGCGGGCGCGGCGACATGCCGTATGCCGTGATCTCGAACCCCGAGTTTCTGAAGGAAGGCGCCGCGGTCGAGGACTTCATGAAGCCCGACCGGATCATCATCGGGGCTGACGATGAGCAGGCCACGCTGCTGATGCGGGCGCTGTACGCGCCATTCAACCGCACGCAGGACCGCATGCTCATCATGGACGTGAAGAGCGCGGAGTTCACGAAGTACGCGGCCAACGCCATGCTGGCCACGCGCATCAGTTTCATGAATGAGCTGGCGCTGCTGGCTGAGAAGGTTGGGGCCGACATCGAGCTGGTGCGGCGCGGCATCGGCTCAGACCCGCGCATCGGCTATCAGTTCTTGTATGCCGGTGCGGGATACGGCGGCTCGTGCTTCCCGAAGGATGTCAAGGCCCTCGTGCGCACGGGTGCCGAGCACGACGTGACATTGCAGGTGCTCACGGCCGTCGAGCTGGCAAACGAGCGCCAGAAGCGCGTGCTGGTCGACAAGGTCGTCGCACGCTTCGGCGAGAACCTTGCGGGGCGTCGCTTCGCGCTGTGGGGCCTGGCGTTCAAGCCGGACACCGACGACATGCGTGAGGCGCCTTCGCTGATCGTGATCGACGAGCTGACCCGTCGCGGGGCCACGGTCGCAGCCTATGACCCGGTCGCCGTGCCGGAGGCTTCGCGGGTGCTGGGGCCGCGTGATGACGTGAGTTTCTTGCGGCGCGCTGAAGATGCACTGCAAGGGGCCGACGCCCTGCTGATCGTCACCGAATGGAAGGAGTTCCGCACGCCGGACTTCGATGCCATCAAGGCGACGCTGAAGCAGCCGGTCATCTTCGACGGCCGCAATCTCTACGACCCGAAGCTGATGAAGGCCCTGGGCATCGAGTACAGCGGCATCGGCCGCGGCTGAAGCCTCAGTCGAAGGTGCGCGCCGCTTCGAGCAGCGGCGCGTTGACGTCCTTGGCCGAGAGCTGGAGCTGCAGGCCTTCCAGCGGCCAGGCGATGGCCAGCGTGGGGTCGTCCCAGCGCACCGCGCCCTCGCAGTCGGGGGCGTATTCGCCACTGGTCTTGTAGAGGAAGTCGGCCGTCTCGCTCAGCACCAAGAAACCGTGGCCGAAGCCCGGCGGTATCCACATCTGGCGCTGGTTCTCGGCCGACAGCTCGTGGCCCACCCAGCGGCCGAAGGTGGGGCTCGTGCGGCGTAGGTCGACGGCCACGTCGAACACCTTGCCCGCCACGCAGCGCACGAGCTTGCCCTGGGCATGCGGCGCGAGCTGGTAGTGGATGCCGCGCAGCACGCCGCGCGAGGAGCGGGAGTGGTTGTCCTGCACGAACTTGACCGGGTAGCCGATGGCGGCATTGAAGCGGCCTTCGTTCCAGCTTTCCAGGAAGAAGCCGCGCGCGTCGCCGAAGACCTTGGGTTCGATCAGCAGGACGTCCGGCAGGGCGGTCGGGGTCGCTTGCATGTCATGCGTCCAGGTCGGACAGCAGCTTGAGCAGGTACTGCCCGTAGCCGTTTTTGGCCAGCGGATGGGCCAGCGCGCGGACGTCATCGGCGCTGATCCACCCGGCGCGGAAGGCCACCTCCTCCGGGCAGGCCACCTTCAGGCCCTGGCGCTTCTCGAGCGTGGCGATGAACTGGCCGGCTTCCATGAGGCTGTCGTGGGTGCCGGTGTCCAGCCAGGCGTAGCCGCGGCCCATGATCTCGACGCTGAGCTGGCCGGCGCGCAGGTAGTGCGCATTGACGTCGGTGATCTCCAGCTCGCCCCGGGCGCTGGGCTTGATGTCCGCGGCGATGTCGCAGACCTGCTGGTCGTAGAAGTACAAGCCCGTGACCGCGTAGTTGCTCTTCGGGACCTTGGGCTTTTCCTCGATGGAGACGGCGCGCTGGTCCTTGCCGAACTCGACGACGCCGTAGCGCTCGGGGTCGGTCACGTGGTAGGCGAAGACGGTCGCGCCATGGTCACGCGAGGTGGCATTGCCCAGCAGCGTGCCGAAGCTCTGGCCGTAGAAGATGTTGTCACCCAGCACCAGGGCGCTCGGGTGGTTGCCGATGAACTGGCGGCCGAGGATGAAGGCCTGCGCGAGGCCGTCCGGGCTCGGCTGAACGCAGTAGCTGATGTTGAGCCCCCAGCGCGCGCCGTCGCCCAGCAGCGCCTCGAAGCGCGGCAGGTCCTGGGGCGTGCTGATCAGCAGGATGTCGCGGATGCCGGCCAGCATGAGCGTGGTCAGCGGGTAGTACACCATCGGCTTGTCGTACACGGGCAGCAGTTGCTTGCTGACTGCCAGCGTGGCGGGGTGCAGCCGGGTGCCGGAGCCACCGGCGAGGATGATGCCTTTGCGAGCCAGGGTCATGGGAGAGTCTCCGTCAACATGCGCTGCACGCCCTGTTGCCAGGGCGGCAGCACCAGGCCGAAGCGTTGCTGCAGCTTGGCAGTGGCCAGGCGGGAATTGAGCGGACGCTTCGCCGGTGTCGGGTAGTCGCTCGTCGGGATGGCGAGGATGTGCTCCGGCGCAACCCGAATGTTGATGCCTCGCGCGCGCGCCGATTCGATGACGAAGCGGGCGTAGGCGTGCCAACTCGTCTCACCGGCTGCCACGGCGTGGTAGGTGCCGATCAGCGCCGGGTTCACGCGCGCGGCGCGCAGCATCGGCACGGTCAGGTCGGCCAGCAGGTCGGCGCCGGTCGGCGCGCCGATCTGGTCGGCGATCACCTTGAGCTGGTCGCGCTCCTGTGCGAGGCGCAGCATCGTCTTGGCGAAGTTGCCGCCACGGGCGGCATAGACCCAGCTGGTGCGCAGGATCAGGTGCTGGCAGCCGCTGGCCCGGATCGCGTCCTCGCCCTCGGCCTTGGTGGCGCCGTAGACGTTGAGCGGGGCGATGGCGGCGTCTTCATCGCGCGCGTGGCTGCCGCTGCCGTCGAAGACGTAGTCGGTCGAGTAGTGCACCAGCATCGCGCCAGTCCGCCGGGCTTCGATGGCCAGCAGCGCCGGCGTGCGGGCATTCACCTGGCGGGCGACCTCGGGCTCGCTCTCGGCTTTGTCCACCGCGGTGTAAGCCGCGGCATTGACGATGACCTGGGGCGCGATCGCCTGCACGCGGGCGAGCAGGGCGTCGGGCTGCAGGAAGTCGCCGCCGTCTTCATGGCCCAGGGCCACCACCTCGCCCGCCACGGCCAGCGAGCGCTGCAGCTCCCAGCCGAGCTGACCGTTCTTGCCGAGCAGCAGGATCTTCATGCGTCAGCCGTACTGCTTGTCCAGCCACTCGCGGTAGGCGCCGCTTTGCACGCGGGCGACCCAGTCGGGGTGGTCCAGATACCACTGCACGGTCTTGCGGATGCCGGTCTCGAAGGTCTCGGCCGGGCGCCAGCCGAGTTCGCGCTCGATCTTGCGCGCGTCGATCGCGTAGCGGCGGTCGTGGCCGGGGCGGTCCTTCACGTAGGTGATGAGGCGGGCATAGGGGCCCTCGGCGGAGGGCTTGAGTTCGTCCAGCAGCGCGCACACCGTCTTGACGATGTCGATGTTGGCCTTCTCGTTCCAGCCGCCGATGTTGTAGGTCTCGCCCGGCGTGCCACCGGCGAGCACCGCGCGGATGCCGCTGCAATGGTCGGTCACGTAGAGCCAGTCGCGGATCTGCTGGCCGTCGCCGTACACCGGGAGCGGCTTGCCGGCGAGCGCGTTGACGATCATCAGCGGGATCAGCTTCTCGGGGAAGTGATAGGGCCCGTAGTTGTTGGAACAGTTGGTGGTGACGACCGGCAGCCCATAGGTGTGGTGCCAGGCGCGCACGAGGTGGTCGCTGGCGGCCTTGCTGGCGCTGTAGGGGCTGTTGGGCTCGTAGGCGTTCGTCTCGGCGAACGGCGGGTCGGTCGGCTTGAGGGAGCCGTAGACCTCGTCGGTCGACACGTGATGGAAGCGGAACGCGGCTCGGGCGTCGTCGGCGAGCCCGCTCCAGTAGGCGCGGGTGGCCTCCAGCAGCGTGAAGGTGCCTTCCACGTTGGTCTTCATGAAGGCGCCGGGGCCGTGGATGGAGCGGTCGACGTGGCTTTCGGCTGCGAAGTGGACGAGGGCGCGCGGCCGGTATTCGGCCAGCAGGCGGTCCACCAGCGCGCGGTCGCAGATGTCACCCTTCACGAAGGTGTGGCGGGCGTCGCCCTGCAGCGAGGCCAGGTTCTCGAGGTTGCCCGCGTAGGTGAGGGCGTCGAGGTTGATGACGGGCTCGTCGGACTGGCGCAGCCAGTCGAGCACGAAGTTGCTGCCGATGAAGCCGGCGCCGCCGGTGACCAGGATCGTCATGTCGTCGTTCTCAAGGGGGCCCGGACGGCATGCTAGGGGCGTCAAGCCGTGGAAAGGCCAGGAAAAGCCGGGCTTTTACGGCCCGGCGCGGGCACCGGCGTCGTCAGGCCCGACCGTAGGTGTCCTCGAAGCGGACGATGTCATCTTCGCCAAGGTACGAGCCCGACTGCACCTCGATGATCTCCAGGGGCACCTTGCCCGGGTTGGCCAGGCGGTGGGTCTGGCCGAGCGGGATGTAGGTGGACTGGTTCTCGGTCAGCAGGATGGTCTTGTCGCCATTGACGATCTCGGCCGTGCCGCTGACGACGATCCAGTGCTCCGCCCGGTGGTGGTGCATCTGCAGGCTCAAGCTGGCGCCGGGCTTGACCATGATGCGCTTGACCTGGTGGCGCGGGCCGTTGTCGATGCTGTCGTACCAGCCCCAGGGGCGGTGCACCTTGCGGTGCAGGGCCTGCTCGCCACGCTGCTCGGCGCCCAGGCGGTTGACGATCTGCTTGACCTCCTGGCTGCGCGCCCGGTCGCTCACCAGCACGGCGTCGGGCGTTTCCACCACGACGATGTCGGTCAGGCCGACCACGCCCACCAGGCGGCTCGTGGCGTGCACGAGGGTGTTCTTGCTGTCGGCGATCAGCGCATCGCCGACGAAGGCATTGCCGGCTTCGTCCTTGTCGGCCACCTGCCAGACGGCCTCCCAGGCGCCGAGGTCGTTCCAGCCGGCGTCCAGCGCCACCATGCGCAGCGGGATGTCGGTGCCGGGGCAGCGCTCCATGACGGCGTAGTCCACCGACTCGCTCGGCACGGCCGCGAACTCGGCCTTGCCCGGGCGGACGAACTTGGCGTCGGTCTTGCGGGCGTCCCAGGCGGTGCGCGTGGCGGTGGCGATGTCGGGGCGGAAGCGCTCCAGCGCCCGGATCCAGACGCTGGCGCGCAGCACGAACATACCGCTGTTCCAGTAGTAGCCGCCCTCGGCGAGGTAACGCTCGGCGGTCTGCTGGTTGGGCTTCTCGACGAACTGGGCCACGGCCAGCCCGCCGGCGTCGGCGGTGGTGCGGATGTAGCCATAGCCGGTTTCAGGCCGGTCCGGCGCGATGCCGAGGATGGCGATGGCGCCGTCGGCCGCCAGGCGGATGGCGTCCTGGAGTGCGGCCGTGAAGGCCGCGGGCTGCGTGACGGTCTGGTCGGCCGGCGTGACGACGAGCACCGGATCCTCGCCGCCTTCCAGCGCGGCAAGCGCCGCCAGGGTCAGGGCCGGCGCCGTGTTGCGGCCCAGCGGCTCCAGCAGCACGCTGCTGGGCTCCAGCTTGACTTCGCGGAGCTGGTCGAGCACCAGGAAGCGGTGTTCCTCGTTGCCGACGATGCAGGGCGCCGCCAGCGCCAGGTCCGGGGCAGCCAGCGCGGCCAGGCGCCGCGCGGCGAGCTGGAACAGGCTTTCGTTGCCCGAGAGCACGAGGAACTGCTTCGGATAGCCGGCGCGGGACAGCGGCCACAGCCGCGTGCCGGAGCCGCCGGCCATGATGACGGGTTGGACCTGGATCATGATGTCAGGAAGGGTTGAAGCCGTGCGGGTTGAGCTGTTGCCAGCGCCAGCTGTCCTCGCACATGCGGGCGAGGTCCAGGCGCGCGGCCCAGCCGAGAGTGTCGCGGGCCGCGGTGGGGTCGGCCCAGCAGGCGGCGACGTCGCCGGGGCGGCGCGCCACGATGTCGTAGGGCACGGGGCGGCCGCTGGCCTTTTCGTAGGCGCGCACCAGGTCGAGCACGCTGTAGCCCTGGCCGGTGCCCAGGTTGACCGTCAGCGAGCCGGCGTGGCTCAGCAGCCAGCGCAGCGCCGCCACATGGCCTTCGGCAAGGTCGGTCACGTGGATGTAGTCGCGCACGCCCGTGCCGTCCGGCGTGGGGTAGTCGCCGCCGAAGACCGACAGCTTCTCGCGCCGGCCCACGGCCACCTGGGCGACGTAGGGCATCAGGTTGTTGGGCGTGCCGCGCGGGTCTTCGCCGATGCGGCCGCTCTCGTGGGCGCCGACCGGGTTGAAGTAGCGCAGGCAGGCCGTCTGCCAGGTGGGGTCGCTGGCGCCGAGGTCGCGCAGGATCTGCTCGCCCATCAGCTTGGTCGCGCCGTAGGGGTTGGTGGCCGACGTGGGCGCGTCTTCGCGCAGCGGCAGCGACTCCGGGGCGCCGTAGACGGTGGCGCTGGAGCTGAACACGAGGCGGGTGCAGCCGTGGCGCTTCATGACCTCGCAGGTGGTCACGAGGCCGCCGAGGTTGTTGCGGTAGTAGGCCAGCGGCTGCGCGACCGATTCGCCCACGGCCTTGAAGGCCGCGAAGTGCACGACGGCCGCCGGCTGGTGCCGGTTGAACACGGTCTCCAGCGCGGCGGCATCGCAGACGTCGGCGCGTTCGAACTCGATCGGTGCGCTCGCCAGTTCGGTCAGGCGCTCCAGCACCACGGGCGAACTGTTGGAGAAGTTGTCGACGCCCACGACGCGGTAGCCAGCCTGCTGCAGGGCCAGCCAGGTGTGCGAGGCGATGTAGCCGGCCGCCCCGGTGAGCAGGATGGTGGTCATCAGTAGAGGAGGGCCTGGCCGGTGCAGCCGTAGCTGCTGGCGCTGTAGGTGTACTGGATGACGCTGCTGTCACGGCTGGCGTGGTTGTACTGGCAGGCCAGGCTCAGGCTGCGCGAGTAGGCCCAGCGCAGGCCCAGTCCGTAGCTGCGTTCGTTGTCGAACGAACCGTCATCGCGATGGCTGCGGCTGGTGCTGCCATTGCCATTGAGCGTCAGTTTGCCGGTCAGCGCGTAGCCGGCATTCAATTGCAAGCCGGTGGAGATGCGGTTCACGTCGGTCGTGTTGATCAGGGTTTCCTGGCCCGTGTCCCGCGCCAGCTGCAGGCCGAGGTTGATCTTGCCGGTGGCCTGCCAGCTCCAGTTCAGCGCGCCGGTCGTGCCGTTGAAGTCGCGCAGGGGGCTGTTGTCAGGCTGGTAGCGGACGCGGCTTGTGCTGATGCGGGCGCTCATCTGGCCTGTACCACCGGTGTCCCAGCCGGCGGTGAGGTCGACGTCGTCGCGGTTGAAGTCGACCCGCAGGCTGCCGACCCGGAAGGGGCCGATGTAGATCGGGTAGCGCGGGTAGTCGCCATTCGTGCGGCGAGCCGCCAGACCGAAGCGCAGGTTGCCGCCCGGCTTCACGAAGGCGCCGAGCGACGTCGAATTCTGAGCGAAGGAGAAGCGGTCGTACTGCGGCGCGCTGAACTCGCGCGCTCGATGGATGTAGCCGGCCTCCAGCGAGTACCGTGACGTGAGGCCCAGTCGCACGAGACCGTTGTACTCGCGGTTGCGCTCGGTGTTCTTCTCGGTGACCTGTTCCGCGCCGTTGCCGAGGTTGAACTGCGCGAGCGCCCGGCTGGTCTGCGCACTGAAGGTGCCGGAGAGGTCGCCCACGGTTTCCCAGTTGAACGCGCTGCGCAGGGAATACGAGCGGTTGTTCAGCGTGGCGTTGTCGGCGTAGCGGTTGTTCTGCAGGTTGCCGTCGACGGTCAGGTGCTGGCGGCCGAAGCGTTTGTCCACACCCGCGAGCAGGCCGGCGGAGGTGACGTTGTCGCTGTTGGTCGTGCCCGTCGGCAGCGCATTGCCGGCGTTGACGCGGTAGACGTTGGAGACATGCGTGTAGCCGAGCGACGCGCCCGCGTAAAACGGGGTGGTGTCGTCGGTCTGGGCCTGGGCCGCGCTGGCCAACGCGCCGGCCAGGAGGGCAAGCGGCAGGCGGCAGCGGGAGGGGCGGGTGGGCTCAATAGGCATGTCGATCAAACACCACCAGCCGCACGGTGCGCAGAATGATCTGCAGATCGAGGGCCAGCGACCAGTTGCGCAGGTATTCAAGATCGTATTCGACGCGCGCCTTCATCTTGTCGATGGTGTCGGTCTCGCCGCGCAGGCCGTTGACCTGTGCCCAGCCGGTGATGCCCGGCTTGACCTTGTGACGCACCATGTAGGCCTTGATGAGCTTGCGGTACTCCTCGTTGTGGGCCACGGCATGAGGCCGCGGGCCCACGATGCTCATGCGGCCCTGCAACACGTTGATGAATTGCGGGAGCTCGTCCAGCGATGTGCGGCGGATGAAGGCACCGAAGCGCGTGATGCGCGGGTCGCCCTTCGTGGCCTGCTTCACGATGCTGCCGTTGTCCAGCGTGCGCATCGAGCGGAACTTGTAGACAGTGATTTCCTCGCCGTCCAGGCCATTGCGGCGCTGCTTGAAGATGACGGGGCCCGGCGAGCTGAGCTTCACGCCGATGGCCACGAGCAGCAGGATCGGCGAGATCAGCACCAGGATGATCGAGGCCAGCACGATGTCGCTGAGCCGTTTGACGAGCTGATTGGTGCCGGTGAAGGGCGTCTCGCAGATGCCCACGACCGGCACGCCGTTCATGTCCTGCAGTCGGCCCTGGATGATGCTGATGCCGAACACGTCGGGCACGAAGAACAGCGAGGCGGTCGTGCCCTGCACCTGCTCCAGCAGTTCCACGATGCGTGGCTGCGAGCCCAGTGGCAGCGTGATGTAGACCTCCCGCACACTCTTGTCGCGCACGTAGTCACTGAGCTGGGACAACCGGCCGAGGATGGCCGCGCCAGCCTCGGGGTGGAGGCGTTCCGGGCTGCGGTCGTCGAAATAGCCCAGGCAGATGACGCCCTGGGTGTCGCGCAGTGCCCGGGCGACCTTGTGGCCCAGCGGGCCGGCCCCGACGATCACCGCGGTGCGCCGGGCGCTGGGGTCGGAGGCGCGCCATTTCTGGATCCGTCGCCCGGCCTCGATCGCCACGATCTGCACGACCGGCGTGATGACCGCCCACCAGAACAGCACCTCGTCCTCGAAATAGTGCAGGCTGTTGGTGGCATAGCCGCACAGCATCAGGATGCCCAGCAGGACGAGCCAGGACGACAGCACGTCCACCAGGGCGCTCGCCGGGTGGTCGCCGAAGCGATTGCGGCCGGGGAAGGTGAGGGCGAACACCAGGAGGCACAGCGTCAGGGCCGGGCGCATGACCGGCTCGGCGAAATGCCCGTTCACCAGCAGGAACGTCAAAACAATGATGCCCGGCTCGAGGAAAGCGGCGATCAGGGACTCGACCGACTGCGGCGCGCTGTAGAACGTCCTCTTGTAGCTGCGGTCCTCAAACATCGTGACGGGGTGGGTAGACCTCGGAGGGAGGCCGGCGGGCTGGAGAAAGGCGATCACGGATTCTCTACCAACAAATTTGACGGTCGAAACCTTCTCGTCCCTCGTTCAGGGTCCGCTGCCTACAATCTTGTGCATGTCCTCGCCCTGGCCGCTGCCACCCCTGCCGTCCCTGTCGCCGCTGCTGCTGCCGGCGTTGCAGGATCGCCTCGTGCTGCTGATCAACCACGTGGTGTCGCGGGAGCCGATTGCTGCGGATCGGCTGCGGCCCATGGCCGGGCGCAGCCTCGTGGTGCACCTGGCCGGCTGGCCCGGCCTGTTGCCGCCGGCGCCGGACTTGATCCTCGGTGTGACGCCCGCCGGCCTGTTCGAACGCCTGGACGCGCCGGGCGCAGCGCCGGGTGGGCTGCGCATCGAGATTGATGCGTCCAACCCGGCCCGCCTGGCCCTGGGTGCGCTCAGTGGAGATTCGCCGACCGTCAACGTGCAGGGCGATGCGGCGCTGGCCGGCGAGATGCACTGGTTGATGGACAACCTGCGCTGGGACATCGAGGACGACCTCGCCGGCATCGTCGGCCCGCTGCCGGCGCGCCAACTGGCCCAGTTCGGCCGCAACCTGCGGCGCAGCCTGTCGGGACTGGCGGCCCGGTTCTCGCCGACGACGTCCGGCAGCGGCGCATGAGGTTCGTCTCGCGGCTGCTGGTCATCCTGTGGACGGTCTGGCGCTTCGGTCTGGATGACCTCGCCCTGTCGGGCCTGAGCCGGCGGCGCTTCCAGATCCTGCGCCGTCTGACCCGCCTGGGGCGCCGCTGGCAGGAGCCGCGCGGCGTCCGGCTGCGCCTGGCGCTGGAGCGGCTGGGGCCCATCTTCGTGAAGTTCGGCCAGGTGCTCTCCACGCGGCGTGACCTGTTGCCCGAAGACGTCGCCCTGGAGCTCGCCTTGCTGCAGGATCGCGTGCCGCCCTTCCCGGCCGCTTTGTCGCGGGAGATGGTGGAGCGCGCCTTCGGCCGGCCGCTGGAGGCGCTCTTCGCCAGTTTCGACGCCGAACCGGTCGCCAGCGCGAGCATCGCCCAGGTGCACTTCGCCACGCTGAAGGACGGCCGCGAGGTGGCCGTGAAGGTGCTGCGCCCGGGCATGCTGGACGTCATCGACGACGACCTGGCCCTGACGCGCCAGCTCGCGGTCTGGGTGGAGCGCTTCTCGGCCGACGGCCGTCGCCTGAAGCCCCGCGAGGTGGTGGCCGAGTTCGACATCTACCTGCATGACGAGCTCGACCTCGTGCGCGAGGCCGCCAATGCCGCCCAGCTGCGCCGCAACATGGATGGCCTGGACCTCGTCATGGTGCCCGAGATGCACTGGGACCTGTGCAGCCCGCAAGTCATCGTCATGGAGCGCATGAAGGGTGTGCCGATCTCGCGGCGCGACGTGCTCGAAGAGGCCGGCATCGACATCAAGAAGCTCGCCCGCGACGGCGTGACGATCTTTTTCACGCAGGTGTTCCGGGACGGCTTCTTCCATGCCGACATGCACCCCGGCAACATCCAGGTGAGCCTGGCGCCGGAGACTTTCGGCCGCTACATCGCGCTGGACTTCGGCATCATCGGCACGCTGACC
Organism: Burkholderiales bacterium; assembly: GCA_003963005.1. Classification (GTDB taxonomy): domain Bacteria; phylum Pseudomonadota; class Gammaproteobacteria; order Burkholderiales; family Burkholderiaceae_C; genus Pelomonas. The sequence continues at coordinate 4,827 of RXJW01000142.1, read as the reverse complement.
GAGGTGGACAAGGACTACCTCGCGCAGAACTTCATCGCCTTCTTCCAGCGGGACTACAAGCGCGTGGCTGAACTGCACATCGCGTCCGGCTGGGTGCCGCCCGAGACGCGGGTGGACGCGCTGGAAAGCGCCGTGCGGGCGGTGTGCGAGCCGCATTTCGACCGGCCGCTGAAGGACATTTCGCTCGGTCAGGTGCTGATGCGCCTGTTCCAGACCTCGCGCCGCTTCAACGTCGAGATCCAGCCGCAGCTCGTGCTGCTGCAGAAGACCCTGCTCAACGTGGAAGGTCTGGGCCGCCAGCTCGACCCCGAGCTGGACCTGTGGGCCACCGCCAAGCCCTTCCTGGAGCGCTGGATGCAAGAGCAGGTCGGCTGGCCGGCGTTCAACCGGCAGATGATGAAGGAAGCGCCGCGCTTCGCCCAGCTGATGCCCGAGCTGCCACGCCTGCTGCATGACGCCCTCAAGCAGCACGCCCAGAAGGGTGGCGACGCCGAGCTCCGCGCCCTGGTGCGTGAGCTGCGCAGCACCAACCGGCTGTTGTCCAGCCTGCTGTGGGGGGCGGGCGGCTTCGCGCTGGGCATCACGCTGGCCTGGCTGGCGCTGCGCTTTCTTGAGCCGCTGATCTAGCGCATCGTGGTCACGGCGCCTTCATAATCCGCGCCGTTTTCTGGCCCAACCCGGTTCTGACGCCCATGAACACCACGCTGATCGTTTTTGTCGTGCTCTACCTGCTCGGCACGCTGGCCATCGGCGTCTGGGCCGGCACCCGGGTCAAGAACACCAGCGATTTCGCCGTTGCGGGCCGCAGCCTGCCGCTGATCATGGTCATCACGACCACCTTCGCGACCTGGTTTGGTGCCGAAACGGTCATGGGCATCCCGGCCAAGTTCGTGCAGGGCGGCCTGAACGCCATCATCGAGGACCCCTTCGGCGCCGGCCTGTGCCTGGTGCTCGTGGGCACCTTCTTTGCGGCCAAGCTCTACCAGAAGAACCTGCTGACCATCGGCGACTTCTACCGCCAGCGCTACGGCAAGGGCGTGGAGATCTTCTGCTCGCTGGCCATCATCCTGAGCTACCTCGGCTGGGTGGCCGCCCAGGTCACGGCCCTGGGCCTGGTGTTCAACATCCTGACCAACGGCGCGATGAGCCCGCAGATGGGCATGATCGTCGGCCTGCTGGCGGTGCTGGTGTACGTGGTGATCGGCGGCTTCCTGGCCGTGGCCTGGACGGACTTCATCCAGATGATCGTGCTGGTCATCGGCCTGAGCGTGATCGCGGTCTTCTCGGCCGATCTCGCGGGCGGCGCTGGCGTGGTGCTGAACCTAGCCGCCAGCAAGAACCTGGGCAAGTTCCTGCCGGACCCCAGCTTCACGCAGATCGCGATGTTTTTGGGCGCGGCGCTGACGATGATGCTCGGCTCCATCCCGCAGCAGGACGTGTTCCAGCGCGTGATGTCCGCCAAGGACGCCAAGACCGCCCAGCGCGGCGCCGTCATCGGCGGCTTCAGCTACATCGCCTTCGCCTTCGTGCCGATGTTCATCGTGCTGGCGGCCGTGGCCGTCATGGGCGACAAGGCGCTGGACCTGGCCCAGAACGACTACCAGCGCGTGCTGCCCACCTTCATCATGGGCCACATGCCGCTGATCATGCAGATCCTGTTCTTCGGGGCGCTGCTGTCGGCCATCAAGAGCACCTCGTCGGCCACGCTGCTGGCGCCGACCACGAGCTTTGTCGAGAACATCCTGAAGCAGATCCGCCCCGGCATGAGCGACAAGCAGCAGCTGGTGGCGATGCGGGTGACGCTGGTGATTTTCGCGCTGTGCGTGCTGGCCTATTCGATCGCGCTGCAGGGCACGCCGATCTATGAAATGGTGAGCGCTGCCTACCAGGTGACCCTGGTCGCGGCCTTCGTGCCGCTGGTGTTCGGCCTGTACTGGCGCGGGGCGACAACGCAGGGCGCGATCTTCTCGATTTTTGCAGGCATCGCCGTCTGGGTGGCCTTCTTTCCGCAGGTGACGACCTGGGGCGAGTTCTTCCCGGGGCAGCTCGCCGGGCTGATCGCGGCCCTGGCGGGCATGCTCGTCGGCTCGCTCATGCCGCAGATCCTGGCCAACCGCCACGACCACGTCAGCCACCATCTGAAGCCCCATCCTTGAGCCCCCGGCCCAGGGGTACGCTGGTCCGCCCCCCGCGGGGGCGACGATGCTCGCGGCTTCGAGCCGCTCGCACATCGTCAGACGGGCCGGCTTGGGGCGGCCCGGCGCTCGGCCCGAAGGCAGCGGCGCTCGATCGTCGCTGTCCGGGGCTTGAAGCGGGCGCCGTGGCCCTAAAATGTCTGGCTTTGCCCACCCTTTTGCACCACCATGCCCATCTACGCCTACCGCTGCAGCGCCTGTGGCCATGCCAAGGACGTGCTGCAAAAGCTCTCTGACGCGCCCCTCACCACCTGCCCGTCCTGCGGTGCGGAATCCTTCAGCAAGCAGGTCACGGCGGCCGGCTTCCAGCTCAAGGGCTCCGGCTGGTACGTGACCGACTTCCGCGGTGGCAGCGGCGGCGCGGCCGCCACCGGTGCGGCGGCAGCCGCGGCGCCTGCCGCAGCCGAGCCGGCCAAGAGCGAGTCGGGCGGCGGCTCGACCGAGGCCTCGGCCTCGTCCTCCACCCCCTGCGGCGGCTCCTGCGCCTGCCACTGAATCGGGTCGACGTGGGCGCCTCACTTCGCAAATACCTCGTCGCCGGCCTGCTGGTCTGGCTGCCGCTGGCCATCACCGTCTGGGTGCTCGGGCAGGCATTGGACGTCGTCAATGGCGTCTTCGCGTCGCTGCTGACCGCACTCAGCCTCGTCCTGCCGGGTGACTGGCGTGCCGGGCTGATGAAGCTACAGCACGTGCCGGGCCTGGGCCTGGTCATCGTCGCCGGCGGCCTGCTGGCCACGGGCGTCTTCGTCGCCAACATCTTCGGTCAATGGCTGCTCACGCAGTGGGACCGGCTGATGTCCAACATCCCGATCGTCAAGAGCATCTACAGCTCGGTCAAGCAGGTGTCGGACACGCTGTTCTCCAGCAGCGGCAACGCCTTCCGGGAGGCGGTGCTGGTGCAGTACCCGCGCGCCGGGAGCTGGACGATCGCCTTCGTGACCGGCACGCCCAGCGGCGAGGTGGCCTGCCACCTGGACGGCGAGCACACCAGCGTCTACGTGCCCACCACGCCGAACCCGACCTCCGGCTTCTTCCTCATTGTGCCGACGGCAGACATCAAGCCGCTGCAGATGTCGGTCGACGAAGCGTTGAAGTACATCATCTCCATGGGCACCGTGGCCCCGTTGAGCCACGGTGACACGGCCGGCGCCCCCGCCAATGCCGTCCGAAATCCGCAGGGTTGAACGCCCTGGCCCGCGTTCAATCCTGAGAGCCAGCGAGCTCGACAGCGCCCCACCGAACACCCCCTGAAAAGATTCCCGGAGAATTTCCATGCGTACCTGCTATGCCGGCCAAGTCAGCGAAAAGCTGCTCGACCAGACCGTGACCCTGATGGGCTGGGCCCACCGTCGCCGTGACCACGGTGGCGTCATCTTCATCGACCTGCGCGACCGCGAAGGCCTCGTCCAGGTCGTCTGCGACCCCGATCGCGCCGACATGTTCAAGATCGCCGAGGACGTGCGCAGCGAGTTCTGCCTCAAGATCGTCGGCAAGGTCCGCGCCCGCCCGGCCGGAACCGAGAACGCCAACCTGGTGTCCGGCAAGGTCGAGGTGCTGTGCCACGAGATCGAGGTGCTGAACCCGTCCGTGCCCATCCCCTTCCAGATGGACGAGGACAACCTGTCCGAGACGACGCGCCTCACGCACCGCGTGCTGGACCTGCGCCGCCCGTACATGCAGAACAACCTCATGCTGCGCTACAAGGTGGCGATGGAGGTGCGCAAGTTCCTGGACGAGCACGGCTTCGTCGACATCGAGACGCCGATGCTCACCAAGAGCACGCCCGAAGGCGCGCGTGACTACCTCGTGCCCAGCCGCGTGCATGACGGCCACTTCTTCGCGCTGCCGCAGTCGCCCCAGCTGTTCAAGCAGCTGCTGATGGTCGCGGGCTTCGACCGTTACTACCAGATCACCAAGTGCTTCCGCGACGAGGACCTGCGCGCCGACCGCCAGCCCGAGTTCACGCAGATCGATATCGAGACCTCCTTCCTGACCGAAGAAGAGATCCGCTCGATGTTCGAGGGCATGATCCGCCACGTCTTCCGCAAGGCGTTGAACGTCGAGCTGGGCGACTACCCGGTCATGAAGTACGCCGAGGCCATGCACCGCTTCGGCTCCGACAAGCCCGATCTGCGCGTGAAGCTCGAGTTCACCGAGCTGACCGACGCGATGACCACGGTCGACTTCAAGGTGTTCAGCGGCCCGGCCACGACCCCGGGCGGCCGCGTGGTGGCGCTGCGCGTGCCGGGCGGTGCGGCCATGAGCCGCGGCGAGATCGACGCCTACACCGAGTTCGTGAAGATCTACGGTGCCAAGGGCCTGGCCTGGATCAAGGTCAACGAAGTGGCCAAGGGCCGCGAAGGCCTGCAGTCGCCCATCGTCAAGAACCTGCACGACGAGGCCGTCGCTGAAGTCCTGAAGCGCACCGGCGCCCAGGACGGCGACCTGCTGTTCTTCGGCGCCGACAAGGCCAAGGTCGTCAACGACGCCATCGGCGCGCTGCGCCTGAAGGTCGGCCACAGCGACTTCGGCAAGGCGGGCGGCCTGTTCGAGGACAAGTGGGCGCCGCTGTGGGTGGTCGACTTCCCGATGTTCGAGCACGACGAGGAGAACAACCGCTGGGCGGCCGTTC
>RXJW01000215.1 GCA_003963005.1 Burkholderiales bacterium | reverse complement strand
GCCATCTGCATGGCCACCGAGTAGAAATGGCGATCATCTCCCTCCGCATAGGAGCGGAACAAGGCTTTGAGTTGATCGCCGTTGGCCATGATCTCCACATTGTTACGCAGGTGCACTTGCACAACTGAAGCCTAGGGTTTGCCTGATCACAACCGCCGGCGGGTTGGGTACCTCACGGTTGCTCCCCGAAGGGGACCGTATCGAGTCAGAACTGCCGACGTGGCCAATTCCCACCGGCTGAGCGGTCAACCGCGAGCTGCGCCGTCAGCTCCGCGCGCGAAGATCCTGCCGGCGTGGGGGCCGCGCTGCGCGCGGCAACGATGCCGAAATGACTATGACGTCGTTCAGCATGACGACGTTGCCGAACAGCGCTGAACAGCTCGATGGGCTGACTGACGAGGTGGACTGAAATACGCACGAATTCAGGGTTTGCCCTAGTCTTGATCCGCAAATTCCCGCTCCGTGCGGAATTTCCGCATAAACCGGGAAACGCGGGAATTGGCGGGCAGCTTGGTCGCGCTGAGTTCTGACCTTCAGCGGAGGACAGCACCTCCAGGGCTCAGCTGCGAGTCAAGAAGACGAAGCGCCACATCGGGAGAGTCCGGCTAAGGCGCCTTTAACACTCGCTCGACGAGCCCAATGTCTTGGGCGCTGCCTGCCAATTCATGCTTGGACGGACCTACGAACCGACTGGCGATGATCTCGGTGGCCACAGCCCACGGCGCGTCCTCCCTGCGTGACGGCTGAACGCTCGATGCGTCGATGGCTTCGCGGCACAGCACGGCGATGGATCGCCTTGTTGTCTCCTTGAGGTGCTGCAGGCACGGCCAATCCGGAAGCCGCTGACGTAGGGTTCGCTCCACTGCGCGTGCGGCCGCCAAGTCGTTTGCCATTACCGCTTCGTAGCCGCAGTACACCAACGCTGCAAGAGCGTCGAGCGTGCCAATCTCGAACAGGCGTTCGCAAAAGGGCCTGAGTGCCCGGCCACGGCGACGCAGAAGTGGGGAAGCCGGATCGAACAAGCAATCGACCACTGGCTGCGCAAGCGCCGCCATCAGTCGGTGGAGGTCGAAGACTGACTCGCAGGGCGTGTCAAACGTTGACCAAAGCGGGTGGATAAGCCACTTGAGCGTGCCAGGCACGACGTGCTCGATCTTCCGGGCTGGCCCCTCCTGCCCATTGGGATACCGCAGCCGTGGGGCTGGCACCCCTTTCGCGAGGCACGAGTGGAAGGTCGTCGGCATGGCGTGGGAGCCTGCCTTGGCGAAGAAGTTCAGGTACTTCTTGTTGGCTCCACCGCCGAGGCAAACAGTCGTCTCAGCCCATGCCTTGACGCTAGTCCGCTGTGCCAAGGTCGCACTTGTTCGTCCCATCACCTGTGCTTGGCTGGCGGCCACACCAGCCCTATTCAAATTAATCCTGTTTTTCCTTGAAAAACGATTCTCGACGGCGAGCGGGCGCAATGGAACACTCGCGCCGTCCCACACGTTGCGTTACTGTGCAGTACACCCTCAAACTCCTCGCGGCCGAGTTCGGACCCCTCATGACGTCCGAGGAGGTCGCGCGCGTGCTCAAGTTCCCGACGGTGCCGGCATTGCGAGCCGCGCTGCGGCGCAAGCGGCTCGCCCTCTCGCCGATGGACATGCCCGGCCGAAAACAGCACCTCTTCGCCACTGAAGAGGTCGCCCACTGCGTGGATAGCTGCCAGCGCAAGGCCCTCTATCCCGATGACGCCGGCGACGAATCGCTCGGCAAGGAGACGGCCATGTAAAAGAAAACGCCGATCACCCTTTCGAATGACCGGCGTTCCGCCGGGGGATACCCAAAGCGGTTTGGCGACCCGAGTATCTCCCTGCGGTCAGCGCTGGTCAAGCTCGCCCCTACGCCAAGGCGTCGGGGGCCTTCGACCGCAAGGAAACCCATGTCTACACCCGCGAGGCGGCTGATCAAGCCGACCACGCCTCGGACCGTTCATCTCTTGAACTTGCGCACGCTGCCAGCGCCAGTTCAGGCCGAGGCCACCACAGAGAGCAACTTCGTCCACATCGCCGCACTGTGCCCGGCGACGAAGTCCGTTGCTTCCCAACCCGAGACCATCGAGCTACCCGGCGGTAAGCGCTATACGCCGGACTACTGTGTGGAAACCCAGGACGGCGGCCAGTCGTTCTGGGAAGTGAAGCTCGAATCCCGCATCGGGAGCTACCGCCATCGGTTTGCGCTTGCCGCCGCGCACTTCTCGCAGCGTGGCGCGCCTTTCTTCGTCATCTCCGAGAAGCAGCTGAGAGACGGGCGCCTGCACCGTGACGCCCGCTTGATCCTGCGATACGCCAAGGCGAGTTACTCGCCGCAGCCCATCAGCGACGTACTGCAGTGCCTGCAGGCCAGTCCCGATGGACTGTCCATCGCGGACCTTCGCGAGCGCCTGCAAGTGCCGCGCGAGCTGCTCTTCCATCTGATTGCGCAGCGACAGATCACCTTCGCCCGCGGCGTCGGTACGACAGAGACCACGGTCCTCAAAGCCACCCAATCCACGGAGTTCACGAATGCCCTTCACCTTGCGCGCTGGTTTAACGTTTCGCCGTGGAGGGCGAACCCTTGAGGTGATTCGGGAGCTGACCGACGGCACGCTGGCGATCGAAGATTGCGTGACGCGTCGGCCCGGCACGATCCTGAGACACAAACTCCTGAAACTCGTCTGGTCGGGAGAGGCGACGGTCATCGGCGCCGACGCAGCATCCCCAGCTTCGAACGAAACCGCCGCATCGGCGCTCGTCACGCTGGACAACCTGAATGAATCGCAGCGCAAAGAGCTCGAGCTGCGTGACGAATACGTCACTGCCGTTCGCAAGGCGCATCTGAGCCGCGGCATGCGGCGGGCCATCGAGGCGCTCATCAAGAAGGTCGCAGAGCGGCGCCAAGACGCCAAACCGCCCTCGGCCAGCTCCGTCATGGAGTGGATGCGTCGGTTCGAAACCTCAGACAACTGCGCGATAGCGCTGGTGTCACGGAATGCGAACCGTCGATGCCAGTCGCGCCTGCATCCGGTGATGCAGGGCATCGTCGAATCGGCCTTGCGATCAACCTACCTGACGCGCGACTGCCACTCGCTCAGCCATACGCTGGCGGTGATCCATGCGGAGGCCAAGCGCAAGGTGATCAAGGGGCAACTGCCCGAAGACCGATCTCGGATCAGCCTCAGTACGTTGACCCGGCGCGTCCAGGCCATGGACGCCTATCGTGTGATCGAGGCGAGGCAGGGATCTGCTCGGGCGCGGATGGAATGCCGGACAACGATGGATGGGACGACAGCGGCGTACCCGCTCGACGCCGTCGAAGTGGATCACACGCCGCTGAATTGGGTGGTGATATGCGATCGGACCGGTCTGCCGTTGGGGCGCCCGATGCTGACTGTCGTGATCGACGCCTACAGCAACTACCTCCTCGGCCTCTATGTCAGCTTCTACGGGCCAGGCCTAAGTAGCGTCAGCGGCGCCATGCGTTGCGCCATCTCGCCCAAGGCGGATATGGTCGCCGGCATCAAGCTGGAGCACCGGTGGCTTGCAGAGGGCATTCCGGACAGGACGATCCTAGACAACGGCTTGGAATTCCACTCTCCGGTTTTCCAGCGCATCGGCTGGGAGCTGGGCAGCGACTTCACGTATTGCCGCGTGCGGACCCCATGGCTCAAGCCGCACGTCGAGCGTTTCTTCGCCACGCTGGACACGCTCACGTTGACCAAGGGTCGCATTCACAAGCGCGTGGCCAACGTCTTGAACATTGACCCGACCAAGGACGCGTCCGTCATGTTCTCCCAGTTCGTACGCGGCCTCGTGATGTTTGCCGTGGACGTGCACCCGTTCCAAATCAACGAGCGCAAGCTGGCCAAGCCCTACGACCTGTTCCTGGAAGGTCTGGAGCGCACGCCAGCGGCTAGCTTTCCCCATGACATGGGGCGAATCCGCCTCGCGTCGGCGCTGTCCAAGCTGAAGACGGTGGACCAGGGCGGCGTCGAGCTGCATGGACTGCCTTACGGCGGCGCGGAGCTTCTGCCGATGCGCGAGCGGCATGGCAAGCGCTTCAAGACCTGGGTGAAGTGGGATCCCGACGACATGTCACAACTGTGGGTCCAGGACCCAGCGGATCAGCGCTGGGTGTCGAGCCCATGCCGCTGGGGTGAATACGCCACGAACCTCAGCTGGAACCAGCACCTGCTCATCCGCAAGTTCGCTCGCCAGGAGCTGAAGCAGAACGGCTCCTATGAGTACCTGGAAAAGGCGCGGCTGCGCCTGCACGACCACTGGATGGAAGCGGTCGCGTGGAAGACCCAGGCCGATCGCAAGCTGGCGGCGCGGTTCTCTGGTGCCACCTCGGCCAAGGTGTTCGCCGGCGACTTGGAGACCCCGGCGCCGCCCCCGCCACCCGAGCCGGTGAGCGAACAGGAAGTGAAGACCTACGCGCCAGCGGACGCTGCCGAATTCGAAACCGTCGACCTCTAATTCAATGAAAACACAACCCACCCAACCCGGCAACGGCCGGGCCAACGCGCCATGCATCGGCCTCCCATCACGTCCGCAAAAGGGGGTGTCGCATGAGCTTTGACATCATCGATCCCGCTGACTGGGATGACGAGGAGCGCAAGATCCAAGCGCGCCGCATGGCCATGTATTCCATTGCCGCCATCACGGCGGCGAAGGAGGTCACCCGAAAGTACGTGATCTTCCCGCAGCTCAAGGGCGTGCTGGCGGCCTTCGACCGCATCTACCAGCTCTCGCGGCAATTGGATCTCCCGCAGGGCGTGCTGGTTTCCGGGCCGCCTGGCTCCTCCAAGAGCACCGTCGCGAAGTACTTCATGAAGTCGCTGCCGCCTGCAGCCGACGTGGTCGACGGCTTCGGGGCGATCTACATGCGCATGCGCCCCGGCGCGTCGGCCGGCTTCATCGTGTCGCAGGTCCTCAAGGGGCTGCACCACCCCTTCACCAACGTACGTCAGGATCGCGTCGCGCCGATGCGCGACATCGCCTGCGAAGGACTGGAGCACAAGGGCACGCGCGTCCTTTTCATCGACGAAGCGCAATGCCTGGCGCATCGCGGCAAGCGGATGGCGGAGGAGCGCGACACCACCGCCGCCAATCTGCTGCGCGAGTTGGCCGACACCGTTGGCGTGGGCATCGTGCTGCTCGCCGACCAGCGCTTGCAGTCCTTGGACCAGCTCGATCCTGGACTCGCCGACCGCCTGTCGGGAACGCTGCCTCTCAAGCACTTCGAGGACGGCAGCATCTGGGCTGCGTTTCTGGGAGAGTTCGCTCGCACGGTCAAGGCGGTGTCGCTGGCCGTGCTGACTGAGGACAAGGTCTGTGCGGCCACGCATGCCGCAACCAAGGGCGGCCGAAGAGCCTTCATACGCTTGATCTCCGAGGCAGTGCTGATTGCGGTGGACGACAACGCGTCGGCGGTGACTGTGTCGCACCTGCGTCTCGCCTTCGAGCGCACCACCGGATCGGGCCAGATCGCACCGAATCCCTATGGCAGCGAATGAACCTCGTCAGCTGCCCATCCCGCTGGAGTTGGGCGATGCCGAGTCGGGGCTCGGCTTCGTCCTGCGTGCCTTTCGCGCCAATGGCGTCCCCTTCGAGTGGGGCGTGCAGTGGCTGGGTCTGCAGCGGCATCGACCGGTGGACGTGCAGTCAATCCGGCAGATCGCATGGGCGCTCAATGTCGATGGGGATCAGTTGGGCAGCCGCTTCGTGACGCGCGACGCCGGCGCGGGGTGGGTGCGTCTGGCCGGGCATCGGATCCGGCGTCAGGTCGCCTCCAACCGGCTGTACGCCAAGCTGTGTCCGCAATGCGTCAGGGAGACGGGCCGCCTTCGGCTGACCTGGCTGCTGCGAGCCGCGGTCGGCTGCCCTTGGCATGGATACAGCCTGATTTGGCGGTGCGAACGCTGCGATCAAGCAGTCGTTTGGGACCGCCCGGATGTCGACATCTGTCGTTGCGGCTATCCCTTTCGAGCAGCCCGCGACGCGGCCCCGTTGGAGCCGGAGGTTCACGACTGGCTGTCGTGGCTGGAAGAAGTTGTCTGTCGGACGCCTGCGGGGCCGGCGCACGACTCGCTTCCTGCGGCACTTACGCGTCTCAGCGTTGATGGGGCGTTCAGGCTCATCGAGGCATTGGGCCTGAGTGCATCGCCGGGCGCGTCTGTGCGCTCTGCGCTCGCCGGCAGCCGGACCCCGTCGGCACTCGGCGCGGTGATCGCACGAGGTATCTCGCGGTTGCGTTCCGTCGAAGCTGACCCTGGCGTTCTTCAGCAGCTCAGCTCCGTGGTGAACCAGGTTGCCTTGTCGCAGCTCGCCGATGACTTTGCCGCACCAGAGGATCACATGCTTGCATGGTGGCTTCTGCTCGCGTTGCGCAGCGGCGTGGATCCCGGTCGAACGCGAGCGGGTGCTCGTCCAAAAGGGCAGCTTCCGCTGTTCATCGCATGAGCGGGGCGCGCATTCTTCGGTACGGGGTGCCGCCACCGTTCGAGTTCGAAGCACCGAGCAGCTGGCTGGGCCGCCTGGCGCTTGCGCAGGGCTGTTCGCTGGAAGAAATTCAGGTGTTCCTCGATATTCACGCAGACGTGGACGTCGATCAGATGATGTACGGCAAGGCGCTTGCCGAACTGCGCCGCCGGTGCAGCCTGCCCCAGACCGCGTTTGCAATTGCAGGAAGTGTCATGGCCGGCCTCGAGAAGACTGGCTTGGGCCCCTGGAGCTTGGCGACGACGACTCGTGGCACGCCGGCCTTCCGGTACTGCCCAGCCTGCTTGCGACGGCGTTCTACGCCCCATCTGGACATCCATTGGCGGTTCATCGATTGGCGCTATTGCCCACTTCACAACTGTCTGATGGAGAGCGTCTGCTGGCAATGCCGAACGCCTGTCTGCTATCCGCAGGACATGGCACTTTCCAAGGCGGGCCGCGCAGGCAACGCGTCGCAGCGCCGATGCTTGAATTGCACGGCTGATCTTGCTGCCGCGAAGCCGTGCCTCGTCAATCCAGCCACGTCCAGCGCTCTGACGGAACTTGAGGCCTGCTGGCTCCTCAATGGGCGAGCGCTGCTTGCTTCCTTGTGCAGCGGGACGGCGCGCTATCGGGCAGAGGGCGTCGGAACGGCAGCGCTTCGTCGCCGTGTGTACCAGGAGTGGTTGCCACTCCCGCAGCAATGGTTGCGCGTGGAGCGTCGGCTCAGAAGCGATCGTTCGCTCGACTGAGCTAGCCCCCTGAATGACCGGACACGGTCCATCGCTTATCTTTGAGGATAGGAGTAGGACTGTGAATATGACTAGGCGTAGTGAGCCCGTAGA
>RXJW01000038.1 GCA_003963005.1 Burkholderiales bacterium | reverse complement strand
GGGTCGCACCTCAACCTTATCCGGGACCACGATGGCCACCCTCTACGGGCCGCCTCGCCTAAAAACTTACACCACCTCGCGGGGCATCACCCGGTTGCAAGGTCGGGTACGGCAGTTAATTTCGATTTTCACTTCGGGTACTCTGCGCTTCAAGCCCTGCCTGACGTTTGGTCGCGTGACAACACGGTGGATGTGTTGCCGCACCGCTGTCTCCCATCGAATGGGCCACGGTACTCAGCACTTGCAGCGCCACGCTCGATGGTGGCTACTGGTTGCTGTAGGCGCCAATGGTCACCACTCGGGAGGCGCGCCCGGGCACTGAACCTGGTTTCGCAGGTTGAGGTCACCAAGTGAACGTTGACGCTTCTTTTGGCTGCGGTGGTCAAGCACGCTTCCTATGGCCAAGAAGTGACCGCTCTCCCTTCCCGGCGCAGGTGCACATTCGCGCTTCCTATGGCTAACAAGTGACCGTTCCCACTTCCGAGCTGGCTACACAGTGGCCAGCACTGCTTCCGTAAGTCGTTCTGATGCGGGGGCGCCAAAAGCCTGGTCGCGAGGTTTTGCGCCAGCTCGCCACAGTGGCTTCCGCTGCGGTGGCCTTGATCGGATCTGGAAGGTCCGGATGCTCGATGTCGACCGTGGCCTCGTGCCGCAACCTTTGGTCTCAAGCCGATTAAGCTGCTTGCTGGATGTCGTCGTCGTCCGGCGTATTACGCCGCAGAAGGACATCGAACTCGAAGTCGAGTGGGATCTGAATCGGCTCTTCGTTAGCGTGAATGCGGTTCCAGTGATCCGCGTCGTCCACAAGCGAGACGGCGTCGCCAACCATCTGCTCGCGGCGTTGCAGCAGCCCTTTGTGGGCAATATGACGAGGAGCGGTGTCGAGCGTGTGCCACAGCGTCATTTGATCGTTCCCGCTCCACGTCGTCACCGCGAAGTTGACGCGGTACGGGCGACCGGTTACCTCATCTCGCCCTGTCTCTTCACGAGCCGCAACCGAGAGTCGTTCCGCCAGCAGTGCCTCCGGCGTTTTTGGCGTTGGCGGCTTGATTCCGAGGCGTATCGCGTACTTCGCGACCTCGTGCATATCGACCTGATCGACGCCGTGCTCGTCGCGATAGCGGCGAATGATCGCTTGGTACTGCTGTGCCTTGGTTTGCATGTTCGTCCTAGAGACCAACCGGCGCGATATTTCCCCAACCGTCAGATGTGGCGCCCGGCAATACCACCGATCTGACCTTCACCAAATGATCGCGAAACCTGTCGTAGCGACCCGTGCGGTTCTGCAATTGCCCAGCGACGAGGCCTGGATGCACTTTCAGCGTGGCTGCGAGCGCTCTGATGTCCCGCTCGGCGAAAAACGGCGCTTTTCGCGCAATGAACGCATCCATCACCTTCTTGGAAACACAAAACTCCGCAGCCGCCGCATTGGCCAAGCGCTCTTCCTCAGCGATTTCGTCGCCCACCCCAGACTTGTCACCTTGCAAGTCGACGTCGATCGAGATTCGATCCATCCCATGACGCTGCATGACGTGCTCGAGTTCATGTCGCAGAACGAACCAAAAATTATCAATTCGATCGTGCTGCATCGTCATGCCTATGACTGGCGCCTGCGGGCTCAGCCAAAAACAGACCCCATCAATCCTTGCCCTTGGCAAGGACTCGACGAGGACGAACCGGATGCCCGCCTCCGCCAGCACGCGAGGCACCTTGCGTGTCTCCTCCGCCGATAGCACGAGCTTCTTCAGCTCTTCGAGCGCGCGCCTAGCCCCAAAAGGCGAATACTCCGCGACAACCATCTCTTGAGCAATTTGCTTGACTCGGTAGAGCCAAGCGAGCTGGATGGGTGTGGTCTCCTCCGATACGGCCGTCTTCTTTGCAGCGTGCGGCAGAATTTCGATCTCATCCGGGCTGGCAACACCGAAAAACTTCATCAGTGCGGCCTCAACCGCCGACGCATCGCGCACGGTTTCAACGTCTAGCCAGCCTCGTTTGATCATCTCAGCGATCGGCAGGTCGCCGTAAAGGCGCGCTCTTTGGGCACGCGCAGGGTCAGCCCTATGCGTCAACCGCGCCTTCGCGAGATCGAAGTCTCTTTGAAGGTCCAAAAATCGCGCGGCGTCGACGGAGAAGACTTCCTCCAGCGCCAAGGCGGTCTCAGCGGACAGGGCAAGCTTGCCCGAAATGAGCTTGTTCAAGCTCGACTCGCTCATGTCCAGCACTGCGGCGAGAACACGCTGGGTCCAGCTTCGGGCGTCCAGCAATGATTCGATGAGCTGGCCTGGTGTCTTGAAATCTGTCGTCTGCACCTGATCAGTATACGAAAAATTTCCAAAAAGAGAAATTTAGAAAGTTTTCTTGGCGACTGGAGCAGTCATGGCTACCTCGCGACGAAGTCAGGTCGCCTCATGCCGCACGACAGCGCCGGCGAGGCACAGGTACCCACGTCGTGGGCCTTGGCCTCTTTCACGCGCGGCCCTTTCGGGCGCTCGCGCGGCGCACCCTGCGACTGGACGTCGCGCCGCCGCGCTGGTGCCCCGTCGCCGGGGCGATACGCAGGATCAGCTCTTGCTCAATGGGTACTTCGTGATCTGGCACCAGGCCACAGTCAAACTTCTCTCCCGCGGCGTCGGCCAGCACCACGCTGTGTCCGGCGGCGGACCTGCAGCGCCACACCTCACGGACCTCGCGCGAGGTCCATTGACCGGTGGGCGACTGCCAAGCCGGCATCATGCACACGATCCCCTTGACCCGCCCTGGGTCGAGCGTGCACAGCAGCTCTGCTAGGTCGGTATCCCAGGCGATGCATAACGTGCGGGTCATGCTGCAGTCCGGGTGCTCGGGATCGACGATTTCGACCGACACCATGAACCAGGGGGCGTGCAGGGTCAGCTCGACGATGCGCCAGTGTTGGGTCCCGGGGTGGGCTAGGTGGGGCGGGAACGGAAATTCGTACTGCGGCTGGGACACGAACATGCTTGCGTTGCCGCGAACAGTGGGCAGTTCGGCGGCCTGATTGTTGAACTCCGGCGAATTGTTGCGAGGGTCTGGCCATATCCAGATTCTTGATATGGCAGCGAGTCAGCTACGGTGCGAGGCTGAGAGAGATTCATGTTCAAAAGTCTTCACAGCCGCCACAACAAGATCTACCTGGACAAGCTCCGAAAATTGCGGGAGTCCCGCCAGCTCCGACAGGCTGACCTCGGCAAGCTGCTCGGCCGCAGCCAAGGATGGGTGAGCTACGTCGAGTGCGGCGAGACCACCCTCGACATCATCGAGCTGCGCCAGTGGCTGGATGCCTTGGGTTGCAAGTTCATGCTCTTTGTGAAGGAGCTCGACGCCGAACTGCGTGAGCTTGAGAAGCTGCGCCTGCGCGCCAAGCCGCGCAATCGTCGTCCCCGTGGCGTGCTGACGCAGTTACTTCAGGGCGTGCCTCTGGACAAAGCCGTGCCGGCGCCTGCGCCCAGCCGCACTGCGGCGAACGGCAGGGCCACCAAGAGCCGCATCCAGCGATGACCACGCCAGCCGAGCGACGCCGAAATCTGATCTGGGGACGCGAGGCCCTGGAGGAACTGGCCCAGGATGACACCTTGCCGGTGGACTGGCGTACCGAAGCGGCCTCCTTGTACAGCGGCTATCCCGCGCCGGATCGCCTACGGGCGGCTGCCGATGACGACCTGGACGAGTTACAGGAAGAGTTCATGACGGTGCTGCTTGCCGCCAAGTGGCTTTTCATGCGGGTGCAGCGTCACCACGCCAGCACCCAACAGCGCAAGTACAGCCTCACCGTCGTCCTCAGGCACTTTCTCTGAGGAGCTGCCGACGGCCGTCTACTCGGTCTCGTCGACCTCATCCGGGCGCAGCAGGCCCGGCAACTGATTACTTCGTATGCGCTTGTCCAGGCGTTTGACGAACTTTTCCAGCGTGGTGCCGCAGGCCTGGCACCACAACGCCAGCTCGAACACGTCGACGCGTCGCTTGCCCGACTCGCAACGGCTGATGATGTCTTGGCCGACGCCGAGCCTCGTGGCCAGTTCGCGTTGGTTCCAGCCCTTACGAGCCCGGAGCTCCTTGAATTCCTCCAGGAAGAACTCGTACTTCTCGTGGTGTAGCGGGCTTCTCATCCAGTGGCGGTGGCATGTGCAACCGCGCAGGATCAGAGAGATAAGAAAATATGGGAAAACACCATCAAAACGGCGCGCCGGAAGCACTGGCGGCCGCTCGCCGAGTCCTTCAGCCGCGCGCTTCTTGAAGCGTGGTGCGGATGCGCACTGTGAGATCGCCGATCAGCTTGATGGCGGCACGCGTCGTCGGATCGACCCGTGATCCAGCCAGTGCTGCACCCGCAAGGCGGCTGAGGCCGGCCAATTGCTCGGCCGCCTCTAGGATTTCGCCGTCTTGCTTCTCCATCGCCACGGTCATCCGCAGCACCTGCAGCTGCCGGTCGATGTCTGCCAGGTGGGCGGAGAGCTGGCGCTGCCAGGGCTTTGCGCGCGAAAGCCCTTGGCCCAGCAGCATCACCAAGTCCTGGACATCCTTGATGAGCTTGCCCAGCGCCTCCAGCAAGGCCTGGTTTGGTGCGTTGCCGCTCACGTTCCGGCAGTCTTTCGGCGGCTCGCACGCGGAGATGGCTCGTGCGCTGTTGCCGTCGGCGGTGTCAGGCGTTCAAGCAGCACCTTGAGGGTCTTAGCCTCGGCCTGGTTGCGGGCTGCGGCTTGCTGGGCTTCGGACAGCTGCTCGGCCAGCCGGCCAGCCTGGCGCTCCAAACCTTCCCGTACTTCTTGGGCCCGCGCAAGCGCGGACTTGCTGGCGTTGAGCTCCATCTGCAGCCGCGTGGACGCCTCGGCGTGATCGAGCGCCTGCTGGCGCTCGCGGCCCTCGGCCTGGGCCAGCCGGTCGCGCAGGACTTCGGTGGCTTTGTCGGCGCGGGCCCGGGCTTGGCGTTCGGTGTCGATCTCGAGGAGGGCGCGGCGTTCTGATGCGGCGGCGCGCTCTTGAGCGGCCTCGACGTCTGCGCGGGCCTTGGCTAGATCGGCACTGAAGGCTTCCTGCTGACGCTGCTGCTGGGAGCGCGCCTGTTCGAGTTGGCTCAGCAACTCGTCAACACGCGCCTTGGCGCCGGCATGCGCTCGGCGCTCAGCCTCCAACTGGGACAGGGCGTCCTGCGTGTCGGCTTCGGCCCGCGCGACCTTGGCGCGCAGTTCCTGGGCTGCGGCCTCCCACTGGCCGACAGCCTGCTCGGCGGCAAGGCGAGCTGCCCGGGACTGCTCAGCGGAGGCTTCCAGGTCAAGGCGCGCTGCGGCCAGTTCCCCACGCGCGGCCTGGGAGGCTTGTTGCCACAAGCCGGCGATGGCCTCGGCGGCGATGGCCTTCACTTCGTCGGGCAGGTCCGGATGCTCGATGTCGACGCGCGCCTTGTGGCGCAGCTCGTCCCAGAACTTGCCCAGCTCCTCCGTTGGCACGCTCATCGAGCCGCGGCGGACGTACTGGTAGAGCTTGTTGGCCGTCGGCGTGATCCCGTACCTGAAGAACAGCAGCGCGCAAACTTCGCGGTACAAGAGTCGCGTGTCCGCGAATTTGGCCTTCAGCACCTCGATTTCGGACAGGATCTCGGATTCGGTGCTCATGCGTAAATATTACAACGTAATACGTTGCAAATCTAACTATCTGCACAAGAATTTTGACATTACTCCTATAATGTCAAAAATCTGTAAAAAGCGGTGTGCGCCAATGCGTGAGACCAAATCAGGCCGTGGGAACCCCGTCGAACTGGTGCTGGCGAGTCAGGCACCCTTGGGCGAAATGGTCGTGCTCGACGCCCTCACCGGCCGCGACGGCACGAACCGCTCGCGCGGCCACCGCCAGATCGACGCCGAAACCGACCAGGATGCGGTGCTGGCCTGGCTCGCCCGGTTCGTTGACAGCCCCAACACGTTGGCCAGCAGCCGACGCGAGGCCGAGCGGCTGCTTCTGTGGAGCGTGGTCGAACGGGGCAAGCCGCTGTCGTCGCTCACGCATGAGGACCTGCTGATCTACCGGCGCTTTCTGGCCAACCCGCAGCCGGCAGCGCGCTGGGTGATGCCGCCAGGGCGCAAGCTGGCCCGGCGCGACCCGGCATGGCGGCCTTTTGCGGGCCCGTTGGCCGATGCCAGCATCCGGCAGTCCATGGTGATCCTGAACTCGCTGATGGGCTGGCTGGTCGAGGCCGGCTACCTGTCAGGCAACCCCTTGGCGCTGGCCAAGCGGCGCCGCAAGGCGGCCGCACCCAGGGTGACCCGCTTCCTAGAGACCGACCTCTGGCAGGCTGTGCGCGAGACCATCGTGGCCATGCCCCAGGAGACGCTGCGCGAGCGCGCTGTCTACGCACGGTCCCGATGGCTCTTCAGCCTGCTGTTCCTGGCCGGCCTGCGCATCTCGGAGGTTGTCGGCAACGACATGGGCGACTTCTTCATGCGCACCGACGCGACGACGGGCGATCCGCGCTGGTGGGTGCAGGTCCTGGGCAAGGGCGACAAGGAAAGGCTGGTGCCGGCGACGACCGAGTTGATGATCGAGCTGATGAAGTACCGCCGCGCGCTGGAGTTGAGCGACCTGCCCTCCCCTGGTGAGCCCTCTCCCCTGCTCTTCCCGGTGGCTTGGCGGCGCTCCTCCCATCCTGCGCCGGCCTGGCCTGAGGCCATATCGCGCAGCGCCGTGCACACCATCGTCAAGGAAGTCTTCGCCGCCGCGGCAGACCGCTGGGAGGCTGACGGCCGTGGACAGGTTCAGGCCGACAAGCTGCGGGCCGCGTCTACGCACTGGCTTCGGCACACTGCGGCCTCGAACTTGGCCAACGGCGCCGACCTGCGCCATGCGCGCGACACGCTCGGGCATAGCAGCCTGACGACCACCAGCATTTACATCCACGGCGAAGACGACGCGCGGCACTCCGCGATCAGCGCGGTTCATCGGATCGGCTGGTAGCTGGCCGCAGCAACTTGATGCCCACGACCGCGCTGCGGTGGCACAGATCTAAATGGGCTTCAACGCCTTGACGGTTCCGGCGGGACCAGATCAAAGGCCGGCAACATTGATGGGGAGGCCGATATGGATGGAGAGAGCGCGAAGGCTGTTCAGGAGGTGTCTACACGGGCATGGGGATCAAGAAATTCCGCGCAGCGCCGTAGCGCGTGAACATCTACAGGGGGCGGCGATCCGAATGGGCCACCAAAGCTTTGCTAGGCTGCCTCAAGCACATCAATTGACAGGGAGAAGACATGGCATGTTGACGCCGACCGAAATTTGACCCACCCGTGAGGGCCCTGCCGACCGAAATTTGACCCAGGTGTTCAACCTACCCTGCCCGAGATATCCACAGC
>RXJW01000211.1 GCA_003963005.1 Burkholderiales bacterium | reverse complement strand
CTTTCTCAATGCGGCGTCGTTGCGCATGAGCAGCTCGGCCGCCACCGACGTGACGGGGTGAAAGGTGTCGAGGTCAAGCAGCTCTTCATCTGAAATGGGCATGTGTTGGCGTGGTCTCTTTCGTTGGAAGCGCTTTGATCGTATGGGGGCGACGCACATGCGCAAGGCCGTAGCGAAGGTGCGCGGGAGGGGCTTGCGCATGCAGCGGTTCGCAGTAACTTGGTCGCATACGAACTCTTCTGTGCAGCAATGACGACGCCTGTTTCCTTCTCCATGCGGGGCATGGTCTTCTCTCCCATCGAGCTGGGCACGATCCGGATCGGCCACGTCGAGTTTGGACCGGACGGTGAGGTGCCCGTCATGACGGATCATTTTTCGGTAACCCAGCTGATCCGTGGACAAGACGGCCGGTGGGTGGAACACGAACTGCAAGAGCGACTGCTTGCGCAGCAAGATGGTGCGCAAGCCGGCCAGGTCGGCGAGTCGAGGGCCGAGCGCAAGCTGCGGTCCATCCCCGTGAGGGCGCAGTTTGATTCGCCGGATCTTGTGATCCGCTCTGGGCTTCAGGCCTTCGATTGCTCCAGCCGCCGCGTTGTTTGCGCGAGCGCTGGGGATGGGCGGGCCTTCCGGCGTCTGGAGGCAAGTGAGGCCAGCGGCAAGGTCTCCGAGGTGCCCTGCGTCGGCAATGAGAAGTGCGACTTCGCCAACTCAGGGAAGGCCACATGCAAGTTCTTCGGCAGGCTGCACGTCCAGATCGACGGACAGCGGCAAGCGGACAACGGCTTCGTGTTGCGGACCTCGAGCTTCAACACGCTGACGAACCTGGAGGCTCAAATCCGGATGTACCACGCAGCCTTTGGGGGTCGATTGACCGGAGTCCCCTTCAGGCTGAATCTCCGCTCGCGCGCCACGCAAAAGTCGGGATTCGAGGTCTTCCACTTCGTCGATATCAGCTTGGACGGCATCTCGATGGCTGAGGCGGTCGGGATGGCGGCTGAGCGGGCCCGGCTCAATGAGGCGGCCGGGCTCGACGTCTGCGCTATGGAGACGGTGCTCCGCGCCGGCCTGCAGAACGGGAGCCTCTTCGATTGCCCGACCGAAGACGCATTGGCCGCAGAGTTCTATGTCGGCGCCGCCGCCCTGGACGAGAAGACCGTGCCTGGCGGGATGGACGCGCCGACCGTCGTCAAAGCGGTTCAGGCGGCTGGCGTGTTCATTGAAAGCTTCAGGCTCAACCGGGGCTCGGACGCGGTGCTCGCGTCCGAGGCATCCACGGTCGCCGAAATGGCCCCGAGAGGGGCGGAGGTTTCGCCATCCGACGAGGGGGGCGGATCGGCAGCTCCGACACCGGCGGCGTCAGCCGCAGCCTCAATGGCGAAGGGCGTTGCTGACTTCTAGACCCGCCGAGTGCGTCTCTCGGACCCCTCTGCGGCGGGTGGCTAGTATCCACCGCCGATTCCCCTGTTGGACTCGTATGACCTCACCAAAAGAAGCAACCGGACTTGATGATCTGGACCGGATGGCCCTAGGCGACTTCGGCGAAGGCGGGAGCGCCCCGCCGCCCATGCGGAGGGCGCCGCCCTCGGCGCCGATTCCGCCCACGCCCGCCTCTGCGCCCGCATCCCCCATCCCGCCGCTCGACCAAGGTCGAGCGGACGATGCAGCTGCTGCGGCACCTCCCAGCAAGCGGCCGTTCCTGACGTGGAGATCCGGGCCTGGTACGCCTCACCAGGTTGAGGACGCTACTTTCGCGTCTCCGCAGGCGAAGGCGCAAAAGCGCTGGGCATTGCCCTCGTTTGGACGTCGTGGGCGGCTCGCCTTCGGCGGTTCCTTGCTGCTCGTGCTTGGGTTGGCGATGGGCTACCTCGTCGGTCGGTCTCAAGCCCTGAGGGTGGCTGCCCCCGAATCGCCACAGGCCAGTTTCGGTGATCCGGTTCAGGTGCGCGCCACAGCTGCTGCCAGCGCCGTCTCGGCCGGGGACCAGCCGGAGTCCGCGTCGGTTGCGGCTTCTGCAGCGCACCTGGCATCGCAACAGGAGGCCGTACCTCCGGCGGTTCTGGCAGCCGCGTCGGCTGCACTTCCTCCGGTGTCGAGCTTGCCACCCGCCGTCGACGAACGAAAGGCTGCCGCACCCAAGCCCACCGCGGCGCCGGCCGCTGCCCAGCAGGCGGCGAAGGACACGCCCAAGGAAGGGTTGATCGCCCTCGGAGATGACGCCGAGAAGGCGGCGCCCAACGTCGCAGCACCGACGCCAGCGGCCAGCGCTGCAGCAGTGCAGCCGCTCAGGCAGGCAGCGAGTGCTGTACGGGTGGCTGCCTCGGCGCCGTTGGCCGACACCAAGGTGGTCAAGGCGCCGGTGGAGACGCCGCCGGCGAAGCGGCTGAAGTACGGGGCCATGGGCATCACGGCGCTGACGGGCAATGCGGTGGTGGTCGTCGGACCTCAAGGCCAGCGCGCCATCCAGGTTGGCCAGGCCTTGCCCGATGGATCCATCCTGCAGGCGGTCGATGCGAAGTCGCATCGATTCACGACCAACCAAGCATCCGTTCAACTGGACTGACGGCGCGCGCGCCTTGATAACCGAAAGAGGAACACATGAGTTCTGACACTCCTGACGCCGTTGAAGCCCCGGCCACAGCCACAGCTACTCCACCGGTCGCGCCCGCTGCGCAACCCGCAGCGACGACTGAGGTGGCCCCGCGCCCCGACCCCATGACGCTGGTGCATTCGCCGGTGGATCGCATCGTCACGATGATCGGTGCCGACATGCGCGTGCAGGGTCCGCTCATCGGGCGCGGAGGAGTGGCGATCAAGGGGGTGGTCGATGGAGACGTGCTCGTCGAGGACGACTCGGATGGACACAGCGGCACGATCTGGATCACGGAAACCGGCCGGGTGAATGGCGTCGTGAAGGCGCGCCGGATCGTCGTACTGGGCACCGTTGACGCAGTCGTGGCGCTGAACCACCTAGTGCTCGCGCAGACGGCTCGTGTCACTCGTGGCGTCTGGTACGAATGCATGCGCGCTGACCCCGGCGCGGAGGTGGAGGGCATCATGACCCGAATCCGGCCAGGCTGCGATCCACTGACCGAGGCCCGTCGGATGACGGCGCCGCGCGAAGAGGTCGCCACCACTTGAGCCGTTGAGCCCAGGCCTGCTGGCGCTGCCTCTGGCGCCGTGCGGGCTTGGGGACCGTGTTGCTCGCGCTGCCGCGCCGGGCATAATCCGATTACTTCCTCCACGTTGTGGAGTTGTCGCTGGCGCCAACACGCTGGCGGCCTTTCATGTAGAGCTGCCGTGATGGCAGCGTTCTCGACTTGCCGTGTCCGCACACCCTCCGTGCGGAGCGGTAGTCCGTGGGCACGGCTCCTTTCATTGGAGTTCTTGATGCTCACTTCCCATCAACAAGATCAGGCACCGACAGTCATCGACGTGGTGCATGAGACCTTCCTTGGCCTCGGCCCGAGCCGGCTGAGTGTGCAAGGCGACATCGGCACCGCGGTGTTCCGCGACGTCGAGACGTGCTCGGTGGCCCCTGGCCTCGTCGTGACCTCTACGCCTTCCGGCGCTCACGAGATCAACGGCGAGATCTGCGGTGCAACCGTGAGCGGCGTGGCACACCCGGTGCCCGACAGCAGCCGCTACGTGTCCGTCCGGATGGAGGTGCGCATGCTTGCTCGTCGAGCCGCCACCTCTCTCGACTCGGCGCTGTCCGAGGCCGAGCTGCACTAAGGGCAGTCCTTCTGTTGCGGCGTCGCGCTGCTGTGTCCGCCAGGGCATAGTTGGCCGGCGCCGTGTTCCTCAACCCTAGCGGGCCCAGCCCGCAGGGAAGGGGTCCGCCTAGCATCGGAGGCAAACATGCCTGAGAAAGCCAAAGTGCCGCCCCAACTCTGCCATTGGCAGTACGGCGGCCCTACGACAGCAGCGCAGATGCGCAAGACGAACTTCGGCCTGATTGGCCGTCGATTCCTCGAAAGCCTCGGTCAGCGCATCGGAGTTCAAGGCCACGTCGAAGTGGTCCCTGGTGCCCGGCACGAGTCCGGCACCGCCCGCCTCGTTGCGGACCGCTTGGTGCTCGAGATCAGCGAGCCCCCGCAAGATCGGACGGGCCTTCAGCTCAGCTACTTCATCTGCGACGCAAGCCACGAGCCGGTCTCCAAGGTCGAACGTGAGCGCCTGTTGGCTCTTCAGCCGGAAGGCGCCGTCGACGACTTCGTGTGGCGGCTGCAGAGGCTGCTCGAGTCCAGCACGTTGAGCCGCGGCGACAACGCCGGCGGCCAAGCGGCGCTCTTCAGCTGAGTGAGCCGCGGCCCCGCGGCCGCTTCACACGCCCGCGCGACTGGTGTTCGCGCGGGCTCCCCTTCAATGTTTGCGTTAGTAGACGCAGCTCCGGGAGTCTTTTTGTGTACGAAATGATCAATGGCCAGCAGGTGCCGGCCGAAGTTGCCCGAGGCCTGGGCCACCAGCTCGTTCGCGAGTACGCCGCGTCGAGCAAGGGCGCCTATGCCTGGCCGGCCGGATCCACCCGACTCGGCCTTCCCTGGTTTGCACGCTTTGACCAGGCTGTGCAATACCTCGAATCGAAGCCCTACGCGGGCTACATCCAGACCTACCTGCTCGATGCGGCCGGCGGCTTGAGCAACGTGACTGCAGGCTGCTACTACCGCAAGGCGGGGGGCGACATGCTCGGCCCCGTCAGTTCCGTCGACGCTGTCGTGAAGCCGGAGACCGAGATCGCAGCGCGTTCGCTTGCGCAGGCGCTCGGCTCACTGAGCTGCGTGTCCATGACGCGTTTCGACAGGCAGCTGGAGCACCACGTCACTGAAGTGTTGGTCCCCATGGAGCTTGCCGCCGGCTGGTCGGGGGACGAGGAGCTGCTTTTGCTGGTGCCGCCCTTGCGGGATGCGCTGGCATTGGCTCGGTCCTATGACTGCCTCAACCTCCAGGTCGTTGTCCTTCACACCAATGCCTGGCGCTTTCGCTCGACGACGAATCCCGCAAGGGACTAGCCGTCGGCAGCGCTGGTAGGCGCCTTTCACGAACCACGGCCCCGCTCCTCACACGAGCGGGGCCTTTTTCATTTCCGCAGCTGGATCCGCTAGCGCCTCCGCGCGGCCCGGTCACCTGTCAAGCTTGACAGTTGCCGAGAGGGTCACGTCGGCTCAGACTGGCACCCATCGTCTCTTCAGGAGCACCCTCGAATTGTCCAGTTTGTTGGGTCTGAGCCGGCGTTTGGCCGGTGCGGCTTCAACCGTAGAGCGCTTGCGAGCTTGATGCGCTGATGAACCGCCCTCCCCAGTGGGGCCCGTCATCCGGCCACCATGACTTGGCAAGTGTTGCTGCGCCCCAGACGTCGATTCTCGTTCGGCGCCCCCCGAACGTCTTTGCCGCAGACCATGACGCGGCGCCCTGCTCAGCAGGGTTTTTTTTTGCCGGTCTAACCGAGCAGCCCGGCGTTGCTGTACTTCAGCGCCGCTTGCTGCTTGGTCGAGACGTTGGCCTTTTTGAGCACATTGGCCGTGTGGTACCGAACCGTGTTCTCGCTCATGCTCAGGATTCGCCCGATCTCCCATGCCGTCTTGCCGGCGAGCGTCCACTGCATCACGGAGCGCTCCTTCGGAGTCAGCCTGGGAAGTTCCGCCTGGAGATGCGCGTGAAAGATGCCTTCCGCCGCGACGGACGCGTTGAAGGCGATGAGCTGCACGCCGGTGACGATCTCCCCCAGCCTCTGCTCGTCCTTGGGAAGTTCATCGCCCGTGTCGACCCCGACGACGAAGGAGCGGCCGGCAGACAGGGGAACTTTCAGCGCGACGCCGTTGGCATAGCCGTAGGGCGCCTGGTGCTCCCACATCATGTCCAGGCCCGCATCGTGATAGACCTTGCGGTTGTAGGTCATCGGTGCACGCGAGGCCATGAGGTGGTTCATCACTGGATCCGCCCGCGCCATGTCGATGTCCAGCGCGGCAGCCTCGTAGTCGGGCGGAGTGTTCCCGAAGCTCTGGATCTTGACCGAGGGGTCGCGGATGTCCGTCGTAAGCACCGCGCCGGAGATCAACGGGAATCCAAGGCAGTTGGCCAGGCGAACAAGCCTGCGCTGATACTCGCCAGCGTCAAACGTGCCTCCGAGTTCCAGAAGGCTTGCTGCGTCCAAATCCAACGGCAAAATCATGCGTTCCGGACCGGTCTTCTGTTCACTATGGCGCCCGACTGATGGGTCATCGTGCTTCAAATAGCGAGGTGATCTTGCTTCCCATGCAGGAGTTCATTCGATGCTGCGCATGCTTCGCACATCAGTGCACGGCCGCGGACGTCGATTGTCGCAGCAATGGATACACGCGGTGGAGTGCTGATCTCGCTGGCCGCCAGGCATGGGTGGAATGGGGGTGGGGCATGTTCAGCGGTGCTCTGGTCCTCGGAGTCCCGCCGATCAGGGACTCGAACATCTACACGCTGGATGCGAACGGTGAACCGATGGCGCCCGCCCGGCGGGATGCAGCACTCGCCTCCATGGTCGCGCACCTTCCCTGGCGCCCCATCGTCATGGAGATTCTGCGTTCCGGGCATCATGGTGGGCACTAGTCCGCCGATGGTCGGTGCGGTTCGCATCAGTCGATAAGGCCGGCCCGGCAAGCTGCACGAACCGCTTGCTCACGGGTGGCCACGTTCATGCGGCGGAAGAGGGTGCCGACGTGGTACTTCACCGTGTTCTCGCTGACGCCCAGCAACGTTGCAATGACCGAGTTCGACTTGCCCTCGCCAATGAGTTGCAGCACAGCCATTTGATGACCCGTGAGCTCGGGCGTAAAGGCGCCTGCAAGCAGACGCTGGGCAACGTCCTGCGAGTACTGCGCCAGCAGTTGTAGGTCCGAGGCGAGGCGGCCAAGTGCGTTCTCGTCTTTCGGCAGTGCGGAGGCGCGGTCGATGCCGAGCATGACCCTGCCGACGCCCGGCGCAACCATTGAGACGCCTATTCCCACTGAGTAGCCGAAAGGCGCCACCATGTCCCAAAGATCCGGCACGCCGGCGTCGACGTACGTCTGCTGGGTGTAAACGATGGGCGTCAACGAGGAGCGAAGGTGCGAGTGCACGGGGTCCACCGCTGCGATGGAGTTGTCGACCTGAACCTCGCTGAATCCATCCGGGGCGTTGGTCAGGCTGTGGTAGCGCTTGGTGCCGTCGACCAAGGTCCGTTCCAGGACCAGGGCGAAGCGTTCGAAGCCGACGTGGCTTGTGAACTCGACCAGGCGCGCCTTGAGGTCATCCTTCGTTGCCGCCGCTGCGATCTCTTCGTAGTGTCCGAGGTTCATAGGGTGTTGGGCGTCCCGTGCAGGCTGTTACCAAGTCAGGGACGTGTGGCGAATACTGCGGCCACTCCGGGATGATATGGGGGCATGCCGTTGTGAGCTCGCGCTCAAGCTGCTCCCCCCCTGGGTGCGGG
>RXJW01000083.1 GCA_003963005.1 Burkholderiales bacterium | reverse complement strand
GAGATCGTCTACAACGCCGGTGGCGAAGCCTCCGTCGTCGTGAACGCCGTGCTGGCCGGCAAGGGCAACTACGGCTTCAATGCCGCCAACGACACGTACGGCGACATGATCGAGATGGGCATCCTGGACCCGACCAAGGTCACCCGCACCGCGCTGCAGAACGCCGCGTCCGTCGCATCGCTCATGCTGACGACCGAGTGCATGGTCGCCGAGGCCCCGAAGGACGAAGCGCCTGCCGGCGGCATGCCCGGCGGCATGGGCGGCATGGGTGGCATGGGCGGCATGGACATGTAAGTCCGCGCCCGGCGACCTGATCGCTGGACCGATGAAAGGGGCTGCGCGAGCAGCCCCTTTTTTTGCGTCGGCGTCAGGCCGTCACGGCCGCCAGCCAGTGCCGCGCGAAGGTCTCGGCATCGCCCAGCGGACTGAGCCGCAGGCGCTCGCGCAAGGTGCCCCGCAGCGTGGCGAGCCCGTCCCGATCCTGCACCCGCAAGGCGGCCCGGCGCACGAAGTCTTCGGCATCGGCTGCGACCCAATCGCCTGCGAGACCCAGGGTCTGCAGGAAGCTCAAGCCCTGCCGCGAGATCGGCGCGGCACCGGGCAGCGTGAGCACGGGCACTCCCATCCACAGCCCGTCCAGGCTGGTCATGCCGCCGCTGTAGGGGAAGGGATCCAGCGCGATGTCCACGCGGCCGAAGGCCTGCAGATAGTCCCCCAGCGGGCCCGGCCCTTCGAGCAGGACCTGATCGTCATCGCCGGGCCAGCGCGCCCGCAGGGCCTGGCGCTCAGCTTCATGCTGCAGGCCGGGTGCTTTGATCAGCAGGCGGCTGCCCCGCACTTCGGCCAGCACGCGGGCCCACAAGGCCAGCACCTCGTCGCTCAGCTTGTGCAGGCCGTTGAAGCTGCCGAACCACGGTTCGCGCCCGAGTGGCGCCACCGCCGGCGCCTGGGGCGGCGAGGCATAGACCGTGAAACTGTCGGGCAGTCGCACCAGCGGCTCCACAAAGGCGGCCTCGGCTGCCGCCGGCAGCAGCCAGCGGTCGGCGATGAAGCCGCTCATCTCGGTCAAGCCGGTACTGCCGGCATAGCCCAGCCAGCTGAACTGCCGCGGCGCCGGACGTCGCGCGAAGACACCCAGCCGATGCCCGCCCGTCTGGCCGTTCAGGTCCACGAGCACGTCGATCCCGTCCGCCGCGATCTGGCGGGCTGTCGCGTCGTCATCCCACGCCGCGATGTCGCACCACCGGACGCCTTCTACGCGCAACGCCTCGGTCCACGCGTCCGGCGAGCGCACGTTCGCGTAGACAAAGAGTTCGCATTGCCTCGCCAGCGCGGGCAACCAGGCCTGCGCGAGCCGCCCCACCGGATGCCATCGCAAGTCCGCCGAGACCAGGCCCACGCGCAAGCGTCCGGCGGCGCGTGAGCCGCGCGGCACCGGCACGGCCCGAAGCCGTTCGCCGAAGGCCGCGGCTTGCGCACGCAGCGACGCCGCGTCCTGCGCGGACTGCTGCCGGTAGGCGCGCAGCAGCAGGCGGTCACTGTGCGCCGTGAGCAGGTCCGGCTCGCGTTCGATGAGCCCGGAGAGCACCGCGTCCGCCTCGTCCAGCTGCCCCAGCCGCCGCAGCGCCTGAGCCAGGTTGCCTTGCGCCTGCGCAGCGTCCGGCGCGACAGCCACCGCTTCGCGATACGCCACCAGTGCCTCCCGGGCGCGGTCCTGCCGCAACAACAGGCTCCCAAGGTTGCCCAGCACGGCCGCTCGGCGCTCGCCGGCGATGCCTGCGGCGAGCACGCCGCGCAGCACGGCTTCACCGCGGTCGGGCGCCGCCTGGCTGAGATTGCAGGCCGCCTCGGCATGGGCCGGGTCTTGCGCCAGCACCTGCGTCCAGGCGGCCACGGCACCGGCCACATCGCCTTGGGACTGCAGCAGTTCACCGAGCAGGAATCCCGCATCGACGCGGCCAGGAGCCTGTGCCCACGCCTCCTGCAGCTGCAGCACCGCGTCAGCACCGCGGCCCGCCGCACGGAGTGCCGTGGCCGCATGCAGGCGCAGGGCCACGTCGGCCGGTCGTGCCGCCACCGCCTGCAGGAAGGCGACGGACGCCGCCTCCGACTGGCCCAGCGCGAGCAAGGCCCGACCCCGGTTGGCGTGCGCGGCGACCAGGTTCGGCTGCAAGGACAAGGCCATGTCGAAGGCTGAAAGTGCCGCCTCCGGCTGTCCCATCGCGAGCTGCACATTGCCCAGGTTGTTGTGCGCGCCGGCCAGGCGCGGCTGCAGGCGCACCGCGTCTTCCAGCGCGGCGCGTGCCTGAGCCAAGTCGCCACGACTCATCCACAACGCGCCGAGGTTGGCGGCGAGTTCGGCATCAGCGGGCAGCAGTGCCCGAGCACGGGTCAATGCGTCAAGTGCATCTTCCCCGAGCATCTGCTGGCCGACCGACAGCGCCTTCCACAGCGCCCCCTCATCCGGGTGGCGCCGCAACAGATTTCTGGCCTCCGCAACCATCTCGGCATAGCGCGCAGTCTGGAAAAGCGTGAAAAGGTGTTGAAGTGCGCCGTTGGCCATTGGATTCGGGGGGCGGCAGGGGCCGGTTCGGCACCCGTCCGCATGAGGGCAGCGCCGGATAATCGCATCTCGCAGTACCCACTTTCCATGCTTTCTCGCCTGCACCCCCAAGACCTGCTGGACCACGCACTCACCGAGGCGGGTCCGCTGGCGCGCGAGTTGTTGAACGTGGTGCAGGACGAACTCGACGACCAGCCCCAGCACTACCCGCTGCGAGAAGCCTGGCGCAAGGTCCGCAATCATTTCGCCGCCGACTTCGAAGGCCGGTTGATCGAGCTGCTGCAGGCCGGCCGCCGGGGCGAAGACCCGCTTCAGCGCAACCCGCTGCAGGTCAGCGGTGGCCTCGACAGCCTGAGCCTCGTCGATGAACACCAGGCCCTGCAGGACGTGGCCATCGCCCACGTGACCCGCACCGCCGACGACATGAGCCGGGCCGAGCTGCATCAGATCGGCAACTACTTCGCCGCCTTGCGCGGCATCGCCCGCGCCCGCGAGCGAGACAACCCGCTGCGCCCAGGCCTGTTCGCTCACGCCCTGCATCACGCACTGGCCGCGAGCCCGCTGAGTGCCGAAGCCCAGTACGAGCTGATGCGGGTGGCGGCCATGCCGCTCGCGCGCATCCTGAACCGGCTCTATGTGCAGGCCTGCGCCAGCCTGCGTGCGGCCGACATCAGCGACATGGTCGCCTCCCATGGCCAGGGGCATGCCGACTCGCTCGCGCACCAGCGACTGGCCGCCAGCCGCGGTGTCGGCCAGCGGCCCGGCACGCCGGGCACGCTGGACAGCCTCTCCCGCCGTGTGGAGTTCATCAACTCGCGCCCACAAGGCTTCGCTGCCACGCCGCCGCGCGACCCGGCCGCGCCGGCACCGTTCGTGCGCGCTGCCGGGCCGGACATGCTCAGCCGGCTGTACGACCAGATCCTGGCCGACCCACGTTTGCTGCCGCCCCTCAAGGGGCTGCTGGCCCGACTGCAGATCGCCGTCGTGCGGCTGGCCCGCACCGACAGCACGCTGCTGCGCCGTCAGGACCACCCCACCTGGGAGCTGCTGAACCGCGTCGCCGCCCACGGCATGGCCTTTGACCGCGCGGATGACCCGCGGCTCGTGGAGTTCCTGCGATTCATGGAAGGCGAGGCGCAATTCCTCGTCGATGCGCCCACGCCGACGGCGATGCTCTTCCAGCAGGTACTCACCCGCGTGAACGCCCACATCGACCAGCAGGCCCGGGCGAGCGGCCAGCGCAACGCGGTCGCCATGGCCGCGCTGGAGCGCGAACACCTGCGCCGCGAATGGCGGGAACTGGTGCGCGAGCAGATCGACCACCAGATCGCCGACACGCCGCTGGGCCCGCGCATGCACCGCTTCCTGCAGACCTGCTGGGTGGACGTGATCGTCGAGGCGATGGTCCGCCACGGCCGCGATTCCCGCGAGGCGAACTCGGCGATGGAAGTCGTGGACGGCGTGCTGGAAAGCCTGATCACGCCGCGCGACATGGCCGACCGCGAGGCGCTGCGCATGCGGCTGCCGGTGCTGATCGAGCGACTGGTGACCGGCTGCGACAGCATCCAGCTCTCCGAGTCCAAGCGCGAGCCGCCGCTGTCCGAGTTGATGGGCCAGCACGGCCGGCTGCTGCGCGGCCTGCCGGCCCTGGACCCGGCCGACAAGCGGCCACCCAAGCCGCAGCCCGCCAGCGGGAGCGCCGCGCCCGTCTCCGCCGACGAGATCGTGCGCCGCCTGATGGAGGAGCGCGACTCCCAGGTGCCCTCGCACTGGCTCAGCGCCGACGTCGACCGCGGTGAGCTGCCGACCGTGCCGGTGCAGCTCTACAGCGAGCACGACTCCCCGGCCGCTCGCGCCGCGCTGCAGCGCTGGATCGACGGGATGGAGTTCGGCCGCTGGTTCCACATGTTCATCCAGGGCGACTGGCACACCGCGCAGCTGGCCTGGATCGGCGAGGGGCGGCAGTTCATGCTGTTCGTGGGCCGGGAGGCGGACGTGCGCCTGCCCCTGACACGGCGTGCGATCGAGGCACTGCTGGCCAACGGCCTGATCACGGCGCTGGAAGAAGACAGCGTGGTGCAGCGAGCGGTGGACACGCTGATGAACGATCTGGACGAAGGCGGGTAGAGAGACCACCCCCTACTGGCTTCGCCAGCCCCCTCAAGGGGGCACCCTCGGCTGCCCGGCAGAGCCGGATCAGCGAGGGTCGCTGGAAGAGCCGCGGGCTGCGCCGCAGCAGGCGTTCAGGCCGGTTCGCTCGAGGGCTCGGGTTCGGGCCGCGGCGCGTGGGCCCACTCGTGCAGGGCGAGGGCAACGTCGCCGACGCCGCTTTTCTTGAGGGCGGAGAAGAGGGTCACGGCCACGTCGGAATGGTCGGTGCTCATGCCGGCAAGGAACTCGGTGGTGGCGCGCAGCGCGGCATCGGCTTCCTTGCGGTTGAGCTTGTCGGACTTGGTCAGCAGCACGAGCAGCTTGATCTCGCCGGTGGCCACGCGGGCGGCGACGAAGTCGAGGAGCTGCTTGTCGAGGTCGGTCAGACCGAGGCGGGAATCGACCATCAGCACGACCCCCGACAGGCTGCGGCGCACCTCCAGGTAGTCGGCCATCACCTTCTGCCAGCGCAGCTTGGCGGCCTTGGCGACGGCGGCGTAGCCATAACCGGGCAGGTCAGCGAACAGGGCGTCGGGTGCGTCTTTGGGGCCGAGCTCGAACAGGTTGATGTGCTGCGTACGGCCCGGCGTCTTGGACGCGAAGGCCAGGCGCTTCTGCTGGGCCAGCGTGTTGATCGCCGTGGACTTGCCGGCGTTGGAGCGCCCGACGAAGGCGATTTCGGGCAGCTCGGTGGCGGGCAGATGCACGAGCTGGCTGGCGGTGGTCAGGAAGCGCGCGGTGTGCGTCCAGGCCAGTGCGAGCTTCTCGGTGATGGGCTCGTCAGCCAAAGACTCAGGGATTGTGTCGGTCATGGAAAGCTCGGGCGCTGTGGTTCAGCATTGTAAAATCCCGGGGTTGCGCCCTTTGAGACCACAAAACTCCATGAAGACTGTCGCTACTCTCCTGTCGAGTCTCCTGCTGGCCGTTGCGGCTCACGCGAACGAGCCTGCCGCCGCACCGGCCAAGCCCGATCTCGCCAAGGGTGGCGCCATCTCTTCCCAGGTCTGCGCGGCCTGCCACACCGCTGATGGCTCCCGTGGCAGCCCGGCCAACCCGATCCTGCAGGGGCAGCACCCCGAGTACCTCTACAAGCAGCTGACCGAATTCAAGGCCGGCAAGCGCAAGAACGCGATCATGAGCGGCATGGCCGCGGCGCTGTCGGAAGAAGACATGCGCAACGTCGCCGCGTTCTACGCCTCCAAGGTCGCCAAGCCTGGTTTTGCCAAGAGCAAGGATCTCGTGCCGCTGGGCGAGAAGATCTGGCGTGGCGGCATCGCCGAACGCAACGTGCCGGCCTGCGCAGCCTGCCATGGGCCGACCGGCGCCGGCATCCCGTCGCAGTACCCGCGCCTCGCAGGCCAGCATGGCGACTACGTCGAAGCCCAGATGAATGCCTTCCGCACCGGGGCCCGCGCCAACGCGCCGATGATGATGACCATCGCCGCCAAGCTGAACGACAAGGAAATCAAGGCCGTCTCCGACTACGCTGCGGGTCTGCGTTGATCTCCAGCCAGCAGCCTTGCTGAACGAAGGCCGGTGTCATGCACCGGCCTTTTTTCTTGGGCAACACTCACGCACCGATGACTTCGCCTGCCACCTCCCGCCCATCGATCGCCCGCGAGCTGCTGGAATTGCTCTCGTCCATGCGCTTCGCGATCACGCTGCTCAGCGTGATCTGCATCGCCTCCGTCATCGGCACGGTATTGCGGCAGAGTGAGCCGCTGGGCAACTACATCAACCAGTTCGGGCCGTTCTGGGCCGAGGTCTTCGGCGCGTTCAACCTGTACACCGTCTACAGCGCGCCGTGGTTCCTGGCGATCCTCGCCTTCCTGGTGGTCTCCACCAGCCTGTGCGTGGCACGCAACACACCGAAGATCATTGCCGACCTGAAGAACTACAAGGAAGGCGTGCGCGAGCAGTCATTGAGCGCCTTCCATCACAAGGCCATCGCCGAATTGCCCAGCAGCCCGCCCATGGCCCTGGCCGAGATCGGGGCCGCGCTCACGCAGCTTGGCTGGAAGGCCCGTGTGCAGCAGCGCGAGAACGGCA
The DNA here is from genome assembly GCA_003963005.1 of Burkholderiales bacterium. Lineage (GTDB taxonomy): Bacteria > Pseudomonadota > Gammaproteobacteria > Burkholderiales > Burkholderiaceae_C > Pelomonas. The sequence goes on along the minus strand of RXJW01000083.1, from coordinate 52,472 downwards.
CGATGATCGCCGCCCGCCAGGGAGCCGCCAACAAGCTGGGCTACATCGCAGCCCATTCGGCGATCGTGCTGATCCTGATCGGCGGCGTGCTGGATGGCAACGCGATGGTCAAGCTCGCCATGTGGCTGCAGGGCAAGACGCTGCACACCGGCTCGGGTTTCGTGTCCGAGATCAAGCCCGAGTCGCGGCTGTCCGCCGCCAACCCGAGCTTTCGCGGCAATGTGTCGGTGGCCGAGAACCAGCGGCAGGGCCTGGCGGTGCTGAGCCTGCCCAGCGGCGTGGTGCTGCAGGACCTGCCGTTCGAGATCGAACTCAAGAAGTTCAATGTCGAGTACTACCCGACGGGCATGCCCAAGAGCTTCGCGAGCGACATCATCATCCATGACGGCGGCCAGACGCGCAGCGCCACCGTCAAGGTCAACGAGCCTGTCATCCACCAGGGCCTGGCCATCTACCAAAGCGGCTTCGAGGACGGTGGCAGCAAGCTTCGGCTGAAAGCCCTGCCGCTGGGCAGCCGCGGTAACCCGCTCCCGATCGAGGGGCGCGTCGGCACCCGGCTGGCGTTCGGCGAGCAGGTGCTGGAGCTCGACGGCCTGCGCGTCATCAACGTCGAGAACCTCGCTGGCAGCGACGGCAGCGCCAGCGGCGCCGACGTGCGCAAGGTGGACTTGGGCGAGCGGCTGAGCCAGCATCTGGGCAGCGGCGCCAAGGGCGGCGGCGACAAGGTGCTGCACAACGTCGGTCCGAGCTTCAGCTACAAGCTGCGCGACGCGGCAGGCCAGGCGCGCGAATTCAACAACTACATGCTCCCCGTCGAGCTTGAAGGTCACAAGCTGTTCCTCGCCGGTGTGCGTGACAGCCCGGCGGAGAACTTCCGCTACCTGCGCATGCCGGCCGACGAGAACGGCGAGATCACCGGCTGGCTGCGCCTGCGCCAGGCCCTGGCTGATCCGGCGCTGCGCGAGCAGGCTGCCCAGCGCTACGCCGACACTGCCACGCCACCCACGCAGCCCCAGCTCGCACCGCAGCTCAAGCTCACCGCCCAGCGCGCGCTCACGCTGTTTTCAGGCGCAGCGGCCAAACCGGGCGACGAGGTCCGGGGCGGGCTGCCGGCGCTGTCGCAGTTCGTCGAGAAGGACGTGCCCGAGTCGGACCGCCAGCGCGTGTCCGAGGTGCTGCTGCGCATCCTCAACGGCAGCCTGTTCGAGCTGAACCAGATCGCGCGCGAGCAGGACGGCCTGAAGCCGGCCGCCACCGATGCCGACATGCAGGGCTTCATGACGCAGGCCGTCATGTCGCTGTCCGACAGCCTCTACTACCCGTCGCCGATGCTGCTGCAGTTGCAGGATTTCGAGCAGGTGCAGGCCAGCGTGTTCCAGGTGGCGCGCGCGCCGGGCCAGAAACTGGTCTATCTGGGCGCCCTCTTGCTCATCATCGGCGTCTTCGCCATGCTGTACGTGAAGGAGCGCCGGCTCTGGGTGTGGATCGCCCCGAGCGGCGACACTGCCAGCTCGCAGGTGCGCATGGCCATGTCCAGCACCCGTGAGTCACCCGACAACGCCACGCTGTTCGCCCAGCTCAAGCGCACGCTGCTGAAGGAGCCCTCATGAACACCACCACCTTCGACCTGCCGCGCCGCCATGCGCTGCAGCGGCGCGATGCCCTGGACTGGGTCTTTGCTGCCCTCGTGCTGCTGGGTGGCGCCTACGCCTTCAGCCGCTATCACGCGAGCATGGACGGCTACGAGAAGGGCATCCTGCTGGCCGCCATGCCCGCACTGGTCGCGCTGGGCTGGTTCTGGAAGCCGCTGCGCCTGCTCTGCGTGACGGCCGGCGCGGCCACGCTGCTGGCCATCGGCCTGTATGCCCAGACGCCCGACAGCTTCGGTGCCGACCTGGCCGCCGGCGAGAAGGTGTTCTGGCTGAAGTACATGCTGTCCAGCCAGAGTGCCATCCTCTGGATGAGCCTGCTCTTCTACATGAGCACGCTCTTCTACTGGGGCGGCTTCTTCACGGGTGCGGGTCGCAACAGCGTGGCCGAGGTGGTCGGCTCCAAGCTCGCCTGGGGCGGCGTGCTGATGGCACTCATCGGCACCTTTGTGCGCTGGTACGAGAGCCACCAGATCGCTCCCGACATCGGCCACATCCCGGTCAGCAACCTGTATGAAGTGTTCGTGCTGTTCTGCTGGATGACCACCCTCTTCCATCTCTACTACGAGGCCCGCTTCGCCACGCGCTCGCTCGGCGCCTATGTGATGCTGGTGGTGAGTGCCGCGGTGAGCTTCCTGCTCTGGTACACCGTGGCGCGGGATGCACAGGAGATCCAGCCGCTGGTGCCGGCGCTGCAGAGCTGGTGGATGAAGATCCACGTGCCCGCCAATTTCGTGGGCTATGGCGCGTTCGCGCTGGCGGCGATGGTGGCCTTTGCCTACCTGCTGAAGACCGCCTCGCTGCGGGCGCTGCTGATCGGCCTGATCGCGATTCCTGCCGCGATCATCGCGGTGATCCTGGCCGTTCGCTTTTTCGGCGCGGTGGCCCCGGAAACGGCGAGCGGCCTGGTGAGCTGGGCCGGCAAGATCGCCAGCGTGATGGTGTTCCTCGGCGTGTGCATCACCCTGCGCCGCACGCTGAGCTCGCGCCTGCCCGAGCTGCCGCAGCTCGACGACCTCATGTACAAGGCCATCGCGCTGGGCTTCGCCTTCTTCACGATCGCGACCATCCTCGGCGCCTTCTGGGCGGCCGAAGCCTGGGGTGGCTACTGGAGCTGGGACCCGAAGGAGACCTGGGCGCTCATCGTGTGGCTGAACTACGCTGCCTGGCTGCACATGCGCCTGATGAAGGGCCTGCGCGGCGCGGTGTCGGCCTGGTGGGCGCTGGTGGGCCTGCTGGTCACGACCTTCGCCTTCCTGGGCGTCAACATGTTCCTGTCCGGCCTGCACAGCTACGGCACGCTGTGAACTTCAGCGCGGTGCGCGGCGCTCCGCCTTGATGCGGTACATGGCCGCGTCCGCCTCGCGCAGGGCCTCTTCGGTAGCCGTCGTGCCCGGGTCCACCGCCACGACGCCCGCACTGGCCCCGCCATAGCTGATGCACCTCGCGCCCACGGCGTACTGGCCCACCGTGGCGGCCGCCAGCCGCTGCTGCCACAGGCCCGCAGCGGGAGCCCCATCACTGTCGCGCTTCGGGCCCATGCCGAGCGCCACGAATTCATCGCCTCCCATGCGGGCCAGCACGTCGCCGCCCCGCAAGGCCTTGCGCAGCGCCAGGGCCACGCCACGCAACAGCGCATCGCCCGCCTCGTGGCCATGCTGGTCGTTGATGGCCTTGAAGCCATCCAGGTCGATGGCCGCGACCAGCAGCCAGTGCCCGGCCCGCTGTGCCATCGCGCGTTGGCGGTCCAACTCCTGCACCAGCGCGCGGCGGTTCATCAGCCCGGTGAGCGGGTCGGTCAGCGCCTGGGTCTGCAGTTCGGCATTGGCCTGCTGTAGCTGCGTCACGAGCCGCTCGCGGGCAATCTGCTGCTCGATCAGGCCGGCGAACAGGCGCAGCACCTGGCTGGCCTCGGGGCTGACAGGCACCCGCGCGGAACTGGCCGCGCACAACGTGCCGTAGAGCTCACCTTCGCCGGTGTGCAACGGTGTGCTGATGTAGGTCTTCAAGCCCAGGTCCCGCACGGCAGGGTTGCCGGGGAAATCGGCGGGCGCGTCCTCGGTAACGAAGCGGCCCTCCTCGATCGCCCGCTTGCACAGCGCATCGTCCCAAGGCGCGACCCGGCCCTCCGGAATCTGCAGCTCGCGCGAGTTGTCGGCAAACATCACCTGCTGCAGGCCGGTGCTGTGGTCCACCGTGGTGAGGAAGGTGGAGTCCAGGCCCGTGACGGTCTGGAGCATCTTGAGCAGCGGCCGCGTCAGCTCCTCCAGCGAGCGCGCAGCGGTCACGGAATCGGAAAGCTTGGCGATGACGTCATCCATGGCGACTCGCGTCAGAGGGGTGGGCCAACTGTAGGCATGCCGGCCGCCTTCAGGCAACGGGCAGGGCCGTCTCGTACTTCACTTCACGCAACACCACATTGCTGCGCACGCTGCTCACGCCGGGCAGCTTGAAGATGTGCTGCTGCAGGAAGCTGTCGTAGGCCTTCATGTCGGCGGCGACGACCTTGATGACGTAGTCAGCCTCGCCGGTGATGGCGTGGCATTCGATGATCTCCCGCTGGGTCGCCACGAGGCGCTCGAACTGCTCGACCGCGCCTTCGCTGTGCCGCACCAGGCTCACATTGGCCAGCACGCAGATGGACAGGCCCAGCTTCTCGCGATCCAGCAGGGCCACGTGGCCGCGGATCAGGCCGCGCTCCTCCATGTCCCTCACACGGCGCCACACCGGCGTGGCCGATAGCCCCACCTTCTCCGCCAGCGCCTGCGTCGACAGCCGGGCATCCGCCTGCAGCGCCTCCAGGATCTGGCGGCTCACTCGATCGAGTTTGTTTGCTTCCATGTTTCGCATTTTCTGAGATGAATCATCTCATTTCACGGCGATTGATCGGGCATTCAGGCAAGATCTTCTGCCACATCGGGGGAAGAATCTCTCGCCCGCTGACGGCCCAGGAGCCCGCCCATGTCCGACACCCCCGCCCTGCGCGACTACCGCCTGAGCGACAACCTCGCCGCGGACAGCGGCGCCGTCTTCCTGACCGGCACGCAGGCGCTGGTGCGGCTGCTGCTGGCGCAAAAGAAACTGGACGAACGCGCCGGGTTGAACACGGCCGGCTTCGTCTCCGGCTACCGCGGCAGCCCGCTGGGCATGGTGGACCAGCAACTCTGGAAGGCCAAGAAGTTCCTGGACGCGGCGCACATCGAGTTCCTGCCCGCCATCAACGAAGACCTCGCGGCCACGGCCTGCCTGGGCGTGCAGCGCGTGGCGCTGGACCCGCAGCGCACCGTCGATGGCGTGTTCGCGATGTGGTACGGCAAGGGCCCGGGCGTGGACCGTTCGGGCGACGCGCTCAAGCACGGCAACGTCTACGGCACGAGCACCCAGGGCGGCGTGCTCGTGGTGTGCGGCGACGACCACGGCTGCGTCTCCAGCAGCACCCCGCACCAGAGCGACCAGGCCCTGCAGGCCTGGAGCATGCCGCTCGTCCACCCGGCCAACGTGGCCGAGTACCTGGAATTCGGGCTGTACGGCTGGGCGCTGTCGCGCTTCAGCGGCGCCTGGGTCGGCTTCAAGGCGATCTCGGAGGTGGTGGAAAGCGGCATGACCGTCGACCTGGACGCCGTGCCGCTCGACTTCGAGCATGCGGTGGACTACGCGGCCCCGACGAATCTGCACATCCGTTCGGTGGACCTGCCCTCGCTCGAGCTGGAGTCGCGCCTGGCGCACAAGCTCGACGCCGTGCGCGCCTTCGCCCGGGTCAACAGCATCGACAAGCACATCGTCACGAGCCCGGCGGCCACGCTCGGCATCGTCACGGTGGGCAAGGCGCACTACGACTTCATGGAAGTGCTGCGCCGCCTGGACCTCGACCCCAACGCGCTCGCCGCGGCCGGCGTGCGCGTCTACAAGGTCGGCCTCGTCTTCCCGCTGGAGCCGACGCGCATCGTCGAGTTCTGCAGCAACCTGACCGACGTGCTCGTCATCGAGGAAAAGGGTCCGGTGGTGGAGCGCCAGATCAAGGAGTTGCTCTACCACCTGCCCGAGTTCCAGCGCCCGCGCGTGGTGGGCAAGACGGACGAGCACGGCGCCCCGGTGCTCAGCGCCCTGGGCGAACTGCGCCCCAGCCGCATCATGGGGACGGTGGCCGACTGGCTGGCGCGCCTGAACCCGGCGCTGGACCGCCGCCACCTGGTGGTGGACTTCCTGACGCCCTGCCTGCTGTCCAACGCTGCCGACGGCGTGCGCCGCCAGCCCTACTTCTGCTCGGGCTGCCCGCACAACACCTCCACCAAGCTGCCGGAGGGCTCGCGGGCGCTCGCCGGCATCGGCTGCCACTTCATGGCGAGCTGGATGGAGCGCGGCACGTCGGGTCTCATCCAGATGGGCGCCGAGGGCGTGGACTGGGCGGCGCACAGCCGCTTCACGAAGGAAAAGCACGTCTTCCAGAACCTGGGCGACGGCACCTACTACCACTCCGGCTACTTGGCCATCCGCCAGGCCATCGCGGCCAAGGCCAACATCACCTACAAGATCCTCTACAACGACGCGGTCGCGATGACCGGCGGCCAGCCGGTGGACGGCACCACCAGCGTGCCACAGATCGCCCGCCAGGTGGAGGCCGAAGGCGTGAAGCGCCTCGTGGTGGTGTCCGACGACATCGCCAAGTACGACGGCCACCATGGCCTGTTCCCCGCCGGCACCACCTTCCACGACCGCCGCGAGATGGACGCCGTGCAGCGCGAGCTGCGCGAGATCGAGGGCGTGACGGTGCTGATCTACGACCAGACCTGCGCCGCCGAGAAGCGCCGCCGCCGCAAGAAGGGCGAGTTCCCCGACCCGCCCAAGCGCATCTTCATCAACGAAGCGGTCTGCGAAGGCTGTGGCGACTGCGGCGTGGCGAGCAACTGCCTGAGCGTGGTGCCGGTCGAGACCGACTGGGGCCGCAAGCGCGCCATCGAGCAGAGCAGCTGCAACAAGGACTTCTCCTGCGTCAACGGCTTCTGCCCGAGCTTCGTGTCGGTGCACGACCCGGTGCTGAAGAAGAAGGCTGGCGCCCGCTACACCGCGGCCGATCTGGCGCGCGAGATCGCCGCCATCGCCGCCCCTTCGCCGTGGGCCTGGACGGGGCCGTTCGACATGCTCGTCACCGGCGTCGGCGGCACCGGCGTCGTGACCGTGGGCGCCCTCGTCTCGATGGCCGCCCACCTCGAAGGCAAGCAGGCCTCGGTGCTGGACTTCATGGGCTTTGCGCAGAAGGGCGGCGCGGTGCTGTCCTTCGTGCGCGTGGCGCCGACGCTGGACCTGCTCAACCAGGTGCGCATCGACACCCAGCAGGCCGACGTGCTGCTCGCCTGCGACATGGTGGTGGGCGCCTCGCCGGATGCGCTCGGCACCGTGAAGGCGGGCCGCACGGTCATCCTGGCCAACACGCACGAGCTGCCCACTGCCGGCTTCGTGCGCAACCCCGATGCCTCGCTGCAGGCCGACTCGCTGCTCGCCAAGATGAAGTTCGCGGTCGGCGAGCAGGGCGTGCTGGACACCGTGGACGCGCAAGACATCGCGCAGCGCCTGATGGGCGACACCCTGCCCAGCAACATCATCATGCTCGGCGCCTGCTGGCAGCGTGGCCTCGTGCCGGTCAGCGAGGCGGCACTGATGCGCGCCATCGAACTCAACGGCGTGGCGGTCGACGCCAACAAGGCAGCCTTCGCCCTCGGCCGCCTGGCCATCGCCGCACCCGACGCGCTGCAGCGCCTGGCGGGCGAGGTCAACGTCGTGAAGTTCTTCAACTTCGACCAGCTCGACGGCCCGGACGGCCTGATCGAGCGCCGGGCCGCCTTCCTGACCGGCTACCAGGACGCCGCCTACGCCGCCCGCTACCGCACGCTGGTCGACCGCGTGCGCACCGCCGAAGCCGCACTCGGCCAGGGCCAGCGCCTGACCCAGGCCGTGGCCCGTCATTACGCCAAGCTGCTGGCCATCAAGGACGAGTACGAGGTGGCGCGCCTGTACACCGACGGCCGCTTCGAGCAGGCGCTGAAGGACCAGTTCGACAACTGGTCGTCGCTGTCCTTCCACCTCGCGCCGCCGCTGCTGGCCCGCCAGGGCGCGGACGGCCGCGCCAAGAAGATCGAGATGGGCTCGTGGACCTTCACCGCCTTCAAGTGGCTGGCGAAGTTCAAGGGTCTGCGCGGCACGGCGCTCGACCTCTTCGGCAAGACCGACGAGCGGCGCATGGAGCGCCAGCTGATCCGGGACTACGAGGCCTTGATCGACGAGGTGCTGGCGTCACTGTCGGCCGACAACCTCGCCACTGCCGTGGAGCTGGCCCGCCTGCCGGAGAAGATCCGCGGCTATGGCCACGTGAAGCACGCCAACGTCATGGCCGTGAGGAAGCAGTGGCAGTCGCTGCTGGAGCGCTTCCACGGCCGCGCGCCCGAGGTGGCGGCCCAGCCGGTGGCGATGCCGGTGCGCGTGAAGGGCGTGGCCGAGCTCTGAGCGTCAGACCGGCTCCGGCCAGGCCAGGGCGGCCATGTCCGCCTCGCGGTGCACGCGGTCGCCCAGCAGGATGAAGTCGTCCAGCTGCGGCGGCTTGACCGACGTGCCCGCGAGCATGGCGTGGGCCTGACCGCGGTGGTGGGTCTGGTGCATGAAAAGGTGGGCCAGCACGCGGCCGAGCGGTTCGCGTGGGCCCGCCTCGATGCCGGCGCCGCGGTCGAAGGCGACGATGCGCTCGTCGTCCGCCGGCCTGAGCGTCGCGCACAGCTCGATCAGCCGCAGGTCACTCTCGTCCTGGCGCACCGACAGCTCCCCTGCCGACCGCGCCGGCACATAACGCGCCCAAATATGGCGCATCTCCGCATCGCCTTGCAGCGCGGCGATGTAGTAGTGGTCGACGTTCAGCAGGTGGTTCAAGGTCAGCGCCAGGCTCGGAAAGAAGCTGGTGCGCTGGGCATGGAATTCATCGTCGGACAGCTGCGCCACGGCAGCGAGCAGGCGCCGGTTGGCCAGCCGGTTCGCGCGGGCCTGGATGAGGTGCAGGTTCATGGCTGAATTGTGACCCTTTGCAACCACGCCGTCCGCACGACCGGCCGCCTAGCACGCAACGCCCGCAGGTGCGCACAAGTGCCCACCCGTCACTGATTTCATGCACATCAAGCTAGGGAGAGACGAGGCATCATGCCGCCCATGCAGACCCGACGTCGTTTCAACCAATTCGCGCTGGCTGGTCTCGCCCTGCCGGCTTCCAAGACGGCCCGCGCCCAGGAGCGCGGCATCGTGCTCGGGCAGTCGGTGCCCCTGACCGGACCTGCCGCGCAGCTGGGGCTTCAGATGCAGCTCGGTGCCAAGGCCTACCTGGAGGCCGTCAATGCCGCGGGTGGCATCGCCGGCCTGCCGGTCATCCTGAAGACGCTGGACGACGGCTATGACCCTGTCCGCTGCAAGGCCAACACCGAGAAGTTCATCCGGGACGAGGTGTTTGCGCTGTTCGGCTATGTCGGGACGCCCACGTCGCTGGCCGCCCTGCCCCTGGCCACCGCTGCGCGCATCCCGTTCGTTGCGCCGTTCACCGGTGCCGAGGCGCTGCGCGACCCGTTCAACAAGCTGGTGTTCCACATCCGGGCGTCCTACTACGACGAGACGGAATTGATCGTCAAGCAGCTCACGCAGCTCGACCTGAAGAAGATCGCGGTCTTCCACCAGAACGACGCGTACGGCCAGGCGGGCCTGAAGGGGGTCCAGCGGGCCCTTGAGAAGCGCGGCCTGCAACCGCTGGGCGTGGCCACGGTCGAGCGCAACAGCGTGGACGTGGCTGCAGCCGTCAAGGCGCTCGTGCCGCTGGGCGCCGAAGCCATCGTGCAGATCAGCGCCTACAAGAGCTGCGCCGCCTTCATCCGTGAAGCGCGCAAGGCGGGCTACGGCGGCCAGTTCTACAACGTGTCCTTCGTCGGCACGCAGGCGTTGGCCGATGAACTCGGCAAGGACGCCGCCGGTGTCGTGGTGTCGCAGGTCATGCCCTCACCGTTCGGCACTGCGGCCGGCCTCGTCAACGACTACCAGCAGGCGCTGCAGCGGATCGACCCGAAGGCCGAGCCCAACTACACGAGCATCGAGGGCTACCTCGCGGCGCGCGTGGTGGTGGATGCGCTGCGCCGCACGGGCAACAAGCCCACGCGGGATGCCTTCATCGGCGCGATGGAATCGCTGGGGGGCTACGAAGCCCGCGGCTACCGGCTGGCGTTCTCGCCGACCAAGCACGTCGGGTCGAGCTTCGTCGAGCTGTCCATGCTGACCGGTGACGGCAAGGTCAAACGCTGAGCGCGCGGCTGCCTCAGCCGCGGTCGTCCTTCGGCGAGTCCATGACGATGTAGCTGGTGATCATGCTGACCTGCGGCAGACCGCCCAGCACGTCGGCATGGAAGCGCTTGTAGGCCGGCAGATCGGCCACCTCCACCCGCAGCAGGTACTCGAAGGCCCCGGTCACGTTGTGGCACTCGCGCACCACCGGGCAGTCCTTCATGGCCTGCTCGAAGCTGCGCTGCTCCTCCAGCGTGTGCCGTGACAGGCCGATGGCCACATAGGCCACGAAGCCCACGCCCAGGCGCGCCGGGTCCAGCACGGCCCGGTAGCCCTTGATGACACCCAGCCGCTCCAGTTCCTGCACGCGGCGCAGGCAGGCCGACGGGCTGAGCGCGATGCGCTGGGCCAGCTCGGCATTGGTCAGCCGACCGTCGGCAACGAGCTCGCGCAAGATCTTGTCGTCAATGGCATCCATCGCCGCAGATCATTGCACACCGGCGTCGCCTCGCACCGCAGAACGCAAGCCTGTTCGGCGCCAAGCTGCCTAGAGTTGCGCGCCATGAACGAGACCCTGCACCTCCTCACCGCCCTGGTCGGCTTCGCCTTCGTCACGTCCATCACGCCTGGCCCGAACAACCTGATGCTGCTGGCCTCGGGCACCCGCTTCGGCTGGCGGCGCAGCCTGCCGCACCTGCTGGGCATCAGCCTCGGCTTCGGCGTGATGCTGGTGCTCGTCGGCCTGGGCCTGGGCGCGGTGTTCGAGCAGGCCCCGTGGGTGCACGATGGGCTGCGCTGGGTGAGCCTGGCCTACCTGCTTTACCTCGCCTGGCGGGTGGCCACGGCGCCGCCGCCGAGCACCGACGGCGCGTCGCACGGCCGGCCCCTGGGGGTCGCTGCGGCAGCGCTCTTCCAGGTGGTGAACCCCAAGGCCTGGGCCATGGCGCTGACGGCCGTCACCGCCTACGGCCGCCTGGGCGTGGCCGCCGTCACGGCCGTGTTCGTGCTGGTGAACCTGCCGTGCTGCGGCTCCTGGGCCGTGCTGGGCGAGCAGATGCGGCGCTGGCTGCACCGGCCCCGCGCGCTGAAGGCGTTCAACGGGGGGGCCGCGGCGTTGATGGTTCTGTCGGTGCTGCCGCTCGTGCGCGGCTGATCAATCGCCGACGGGCTCCACGGTCACGCCCACCCGCAGGGTCGCAACGCCGCCGCCGCGCAGCACGCCCCGCAGCGGCGCCACGTCGGCATAGTCGCGGCCCCAGGCCAGCGTGACATGGTCCAGGCCCGCGGCGACGTCATTCGTCGGGTCCAGCGCGAGCCAGCCTTGCTCGGGGCACCACAACTCGGCCCAGGCGTGGGAGGCGTCCGCGCCCACCAGCTTGGGTTGGCCCGGCGGCGGGCGGGTGAGCAGATAGCCGCTCACATAGCGGGCTGCCAGGCCGAGCGAGCGGCACGCGGCAATGAAGACGTGGGCGAAGTCCTGGCAGACGCCACTGCGTTGCGCGAGCGCGTCCGCCGCACGCGTGGCCACCGTGGTGCTCTGCGGCAGGTAGCGCAGTTCACTGTGGATCTGGTGCATCAGCGACAGACCACCCGCCGCCAGCGTGCGGTTGGGCGTGAAGGCGCGGCGAGCGAAGGCCGCCAGGGTGTCGTCCGGCGCCGCATAGGCCGACGCGAGGGCGAATTCGTCGGCCTCGTGCAAGGCCCGCCCGGCGCGGTAGCGCAGGCTGGCCGCCACCACCTCCCAGGCGGGACCGCGGGTCGGGTCGGCCGCCGGGCGGTCGCTCAGCACGGCCTCGAAGCTGCTGTCCACCACGAGGCGTTCATGCACCCGCGCATGGCCGAAGCTGAGGTGGCGGTTGCCCCAGGGGTCGGCGCGCAGGTGGCGCGCGAGCATGCCGGGGTCAAGCTCCAGCCCGTCCACACCCCAGCCGTCGGGCAGCGGGTCGATGTTCAGGCGCCAGCCCTGCACGCGTTGCCACGGCGTGTCGCGCGGCGCCAGGCAGGCGGCATGGTGCGCCCATTCCACCGACGCGTCGTAGGTGTACTCGGTGACGTGATGGACAGACAGGCGAACGCTCATTGCCACACCCGCTGCTCGGCGCCGATGACGTGGGCGAAGTAGCGCTGGCTGATCAGGCTGGACAGCTCCGCCGCCTGCGCGGCAGCCTGGGTCAGCTGCGCCACCAGCGTGGGGCCCGGCGCTACCAGGTCGGCCAGCGGCCAGGCTTCGGGCACCGGCAGTTGCGCCGCGATGTCGGCCGCCCACTCGGGATCGTGCCGCGCCAGCTTGGCGAACCGCTCACGCAGCGTGCGGGCCACCCAGCCGAGCGAACGCGGGTTGTCGACGTCATGCACGAGCAGGTGCAGCAGCGCCGGGGCCTCGCGGCGCGCCTGGAACTGCGCGCGGTAGGTGATGGTCGAGTCGAACACGCCGAGCAGCAGGCCGAAGCCGTCCTCGGTCAGGGCGAGGTCCTGCCGGAAGGTCTCGGCCAGCACCTCGGCATGGAAGGACAGGCGTTCGATCTGCCGGCCGATGGACAGCAGCCGCCACCCGTCGTCGCGCGTCATGCGGTCGGTCTGCGCGCCCGTGATAGCAGCCAGGTGCGTGTCGGCCCGGGCGAGCACGTTGAGCACGTCGGTCACCGGCGTGCCGGGACCGGGTCGGTCGAGCACGGCGCGCAGGTGCTGCTCGAACTGCGCGGCCGTCTCGTGGATGAGACGCCAGGACTCCGGCGACAGCCGCTCGCGCAGCGCCTGCGCACAGCCCTGCAGGGCACGCAGGTTCCAGCCGACGCTCGTCACCCCCGAGCCTGGCAGCAGCGCGGCCAGCAGCGACCGCACGAAGGCACGCGGGTCGTCGGCCGCAGCGGGCGCCTGCGCACCGACGAGACCGTGGTGCCGCGCCAGTGCATCCAGCAGCGGCATCATGCGCGCCGGCATCGCGCCACGCTGGACCATCACACTGGCCTCGATGACGTGACGCGCCAGCCGCGCACTGTTCTCGGCGCGCTCGGTGTAGCGGCCGAGCCAGAACAGGTTCTCGGCGGCCCGGCTCGTCACCGTCCAGTGCACCTGCGCCAGGTCGGTGGCCTGCAGTGGCTGGGGCAGCAGCGTGGTGTTGTCGACGTCGCCCTCGGTCATGACCCAAGTGTCGGCACTGAGCGAGCCGCGCTGGATGGACAGCCACGCATCGGCCAGCGGGTCACGCCGCGGCGCCACCCGCGTGAGGCCGCCAGGCAGCACCCTCCAGCCGCCTTGCCCGTCGGTCAGCGCGAACACGCGCAGCACGGCCACACGGGGCTCCAGCGCACCACGCGTCCAGACGGGCTGCTTGGTGGGCTTGACCCGCGCCTGAAGCGTGAAGGCGGTGGGGTCGGCGTCGATGCGTTGCGCGAGCTGCCAGAGTGCCTCGTCGCTGAGTTCCGCAGCCACGATCGGGCTGAAACTGCGGGTGGTGGTGCTGGCGGCAAAGGTGGGCACGACGATGAACTCGGCCAGCCGCGGGCGCAGCGTGCGCCAGGCGCTGTCCTCACCGCACCACCAGCTCTGGATGGCCGGCAGTTGCAGCGTCTCGCCCAGCAGCGCCTCGGCGACGCCGGGCCAGAAGGCCGAGAGCCCCGGGCTCTCCAGCCAGCCCGAACCGGGCACATTCGCAATGACCACCTCGCCCGCCCGTGCCGCCTGCAACAGCCCCGGCACACCGAGGATGGATTCCGGGCGCAGCTCCAGCGGGTCGAGCCAGGTGTCGTCCACCCGGCGCAGCAGCACGTGCACACGCTCCAGGCCCGCCAACGTCTTGAGGTAGACCTTGTCGGCCCGCACTGTCAGGTCAGCCCCCTCGACCAGCGTGATGCCGAGGTAGCGCGCGAGGAAGGCCTGCTCGAAATAGGTCTCGTTGCGCGGCCCCGGCGTGAGCAGGGCCACGCGGCTGCGTTCCCCTGCGGGCGAGAGCTTCATGAGCGCCTGGATGAAGTCGCGGTAGCTGGCCGCCAGGCGCTGCACCTGCATCTGCCGGAAGGCCTCCGGGAACTGCTGCGCAATGATGAGCCGGTTCTCCAGCACATACCCCAGGCCGGAGGCCGCCTGCGTGCGCTGGCCGACCAGATGCCATTGACCGTCGGCACAGCGCGTCAGGTCGAAGGCCAGCACGTGCAGGTGCACGCCGCCCGCGGGCCGCGTGGCGTGCATGCCGCGCAGGTACTGCGGATGCGCCAGCACGAGCGAGGCGGGCAGCAGGCCGCGCTGCAGCAGCATGCGCGCGCCGTAGGTGTCAGCCATGACCGCTTCCAGCAGCCGCGCCCGCTGCGTGATGCCGGCCTCGATCTGCCGCCATTCCTGCGGCTCGATCAGCATGGGCAGCAACTCGAGCGGCCAATGACGGGCCAGTGGCGCGCTGGACTCGCTCTCCTGCCCCGGCAGCGGTGGGCCGTCGCTGTGGACGTTGTAGCTCGCGCCGTCTTCCAGCACGCGGCGCTGCACACGCAGCGCCTTGGCACTCAGCTCCTGCCAGCCCGCCGCACCGCCGGCCGCGAAGAAGCGCTGCCAGCGATCGGACAAGCCGCCTTGCGGCTCACCGGGCTGGTTCACGTGGCCCGTCAGCTCATAGAAGTGCCCGTCCCGGCTGCGCAGCGCAGCGGCCAGTGCCAGCGCGAGCGGGTCGGGCGCCGGCAGGCTCTCGGGCTCGTCGGGGAGCAGGCTCCACTGGCTGGGGCTCGTCGTCATTTGCGCAGGCGCCAGGAGATGGGTTGGCGGCGACGATGGAAGACGGCAAGCACGATCAAGTCCTGCCCCAGCACATCGAAAACGATGCTGTACGGAAAGCGCTTGACGAGCACCCGGCGCATCGACTCCTCGATGACCGGAAAGGTCAGCGGGCGGGCGGCCGCGGCCTTCACGGCGGCGTCGACCGCCAGCAGGAACTCGCGATCCAGCCCGGGCATGCGCTGGCGGTACCAGTCGGCAGCGTCAAGGACTTCCTGTCGGGCTTGCGGCCGGAACCGAATCTGCATGGTCAGGCGGCGCGCGCCAATCCTTCTGCCAGGATGTGCTCCCAAGGGATCGCTGATTGGGCGTCCCGCGCATGCTCGGCGCGTCGCGCCTGCACCTCGGCCAGCTGCTCGGAAGTGATGGCACCCCCATCCGCGTCGGCTGCGATCGACTCCCAGATGTCGTCCACGAGTTGGAGGCGCTCGGCAACGGTCAACTTGCGAAGCTCAGCGATGTCGATTTGCATGAAGCGCTCCAAACGGAAGTCCTCGATTTTGCCATTCAGCCTTCGGCGCGGATCAGCCGGCCAGGAACCGCCGCAGCACGCGCTCGGCCGCGTCAGGGTCATCCCGCCAGGCCCCGTGCCCGACGCCGGGGAAGCGCTCGAAGCGCACCCACTGCGGCGGCAGCGCGGCGACGATCTCCTCGGCATCCTCCGGCGGCGTGACGGGGTCTTCCTCGCCGGCCATGACAAGCACCGGGCACTGCACGCCGGCCAGGCCCGGCCGCAGGTCCATGCCCGGCAATTCGGTCGCGGTGTGCTCGAACAGGATGTCGGGCCGCGGCAGCATCCAGCCACCGGCATCCGGGTTCTTGGGCTGCGTGTTGTAGAGATGCCGGCAATGCACCTCGTAGGCCGCCCAGGTGCCCGGGCCGGGGCGCTCCCAGAAGTCGCGCGTGGCGGCTGCGGCTTCGGGGCCGCCGAGACGGCCGAAATGGTGGATCTTGCGGTCCAGGCCGAAGTGGTGCGATGTGCTGGACAGGATGACCTTGCTCGGGTGCGCCGGATGGCGCGCCAGGTAGCGCTGCGCCACGAAGCCGCCGAAGCTCTGGCCGAGCACGATGGGCTTCACGATGCCCAAGGCGTCGCACAGCCGCACGACGTCATCCGCCAGCGTGTCGAGCCGGCATTCGCCCAAGGGCCGATTGCTGCTGCGGCCGTGGCCGCGCTGGTCGAAGTAGACGACCTGGCAGAGATCGGTGAAGCGGCTGAAGAACGGGCGGAACGCGGTGTGGTCGAAGCCCGGGCCGCCGTGGATGAGCACCAGCGTGGGCTTGTCGCGCAGCACCGGGCCATCCGGCACGAAGCCGAGGCCCTCGATGTCGACGAAGAGACGGACGCCGGGTTGGATGTCGATGTGCATGTCGGTGATGCTTCAGCGGCTCTCGCGCTGGTGGTGAACGCGAAGGACGAAGGCAGTTTCCAGACGCGCCACGTACTCGTAGCGAGCCACGTAGCCCCGGGCGGCACGGCCGATCACGAGTTCACGGGCCCGTTGGCCGACACGGCGGCAGATCTCGGGTGCGTGCTGCAACACGTCGAGGGCCGCAGTCAGGTCCAACAGCCGCTCCTCTGCGTTGTCGGGGTCATGCGCCAGCAGGAAGTCACGGATACGCTCGAGGTCTGCCAGTGCGGCCGGCAGAAGAACCAGTCGCGTCATCCGAGGATCTTCCGGGGCACAGGCCGCTTGGCCTTCTTGCCTGCCACGGTGGCCTCCAGATAGCCCTTGGCATCTTCCCAGGGCACCACCTCGCCCGTCTTCAGAAACTCCCCCCAGCGCTCCTCGCAGATGCGGTCCATCTCCGCATCGAACTCCGCCTGCGCCACCGACGCCGTGATGGCATCGCGGATGAAGGCGTGCGCGGTCTTGCCGACCCGCGCCGCGGCCTCGCTGACGCGCTCTTTCAGGTCATCGTCGAGGCGAATCGTCGTCGTGGGCATGGAGGGCTCCGGCTGGTGTAGCGCAATTGTGCTACATCAACCGGCCTTGCGCAGATCCAGCGTGAACGGGAACTCCAGGCTGCGCTGCGGCTCGCCCACCGCCACCCGCCCCGGCGTGTGGCCGTGCGACGTGAAGCGCGCCAGGCGCCGGCTCTCGGCCTCGTAGGCGTTGACCGGCAGGGTCGCGTAGTTGCGCCCGCCGGGGTGGGCGACGAAGTAGCGGCAGCCGCCGAGCGACTTCTGCTGCCACGTGTCCACCAGGTCGACCGTCAACGGCGCATGGATGCCGATGGTGGGGTGCAGGGCCGACGGCGGCAGCCAGGCGCGGTAGCGCACACCGGCCACGAATTCGCCGACGCGGCCCGTGGGCTGCAGCGGCAGCGGCTGGCCGTTGACGGTGATGCGGTGGCGCGGGTCGATGAGGCCGCTCACGTGCACCTCCAGCCGCTCCAGCGACGAGTCCACGTAGCGCACCGTGCCGCCGGCCGAGCCCTCCTCGCCCATCACATGCCAGGGCTCCAGCGCACCGCGCAGCGTCACGTGCACGCCGCGCGCCGCGAACTCGCCGTACTTCGGGAAGCGGAACTCCACGTGCGGGGCGAACCAGGCCGCGTCGAAGGCATAGCCGGCTTCAGCCATGTCCTCGATGACGTCGGCGAAGTCCTCGCGGATGAAGTGCGGCAGCAGCCAGCGGTCGTGCAGCTCGGTGCCCCAGCGCACCAGCGGCGTCTTGTAGGGCGTCTGCCAGAAGCGGGCGATGAAGGCGCGCAACAGCAACTGCTGCACGACGCTCATGCGCGCGTGCGGCGGCATCTCGAAGGCGCGCAGCTCCAGCAGGCCCAGGCGCCCGGTGGCCGAGTCCGGCGAGTAGAGCTTGTCGATCGAGAACTCGCTGCGGTGCGTGTTGCCGGTGACGTCGACCAGCACATTGCGCAGCGTGCGGTCCACGAGCCACGGCGGCATCGCGGCGCCGAATCGCTCCTCGGCCTTGAAGATCTCGCCGAGCGCGATCTCGAGCTCGCGGAGCTGGTCGTTGCGGGCCTCGTCGACACGCGGCGACTGGCTCGTCGGGCCGATGAAGAGGCCGCTGAACAGGTAGCTCAGGCTGGGGTGGTTGTGCCAGTAGGCCAGCAACGACGCGAGCAGCGAGGGCTTGCGCAGGAAGGGGGAATCCGCCGGCGTGGCGCCGCCCATCACGAAATGGTTGCCGCCGCCGGTGCCGGTGTGGCGGCCGTCGATCATGAACTTCTCGGTCGACAGCCGCGTGAGCCGCGCGGCCTCGTACAGGAACTCCGTGTGCTGGACGAGTTCGCCCCAGTGGTGCGCCGGGTGGATGTTGACCTCGATGACGCCGGGGTCGGGCGTGACCTGCAGCACCTTGAGCCGCGGGTCGCGCGGCGGCGGGTAGCCCTCCAGCACGATCTTGTAGCCGGTGTCCTCGCAGGCCGCCTCGACGGCGGTGAGCAGTTCCAGGTAGTGCTCCAGCTTCTCCAGCGGCGGCATGAAGACGTAGAGCACACCGCTGGCCTGGCCCTGGCGCTCGGCCGCCGGGCCGTTCGCGCGGCGAGGGTCGCGGGCCTCCACGCACAGGGCCGTGCGGGTGACGCCGTGAGCGCTCTCGAACCGGCCTGGTAGGGTCTGGGCGCCCGCGGCCCCCGGCCCGGCCCCCGGCCCGGCACCCGAGCCGCCACCGTCACCGGGGCTGCCCGCGCTGGCCCGCAAGCCCGGCGTGGGGCCCGCCGACGTGACGCCCTGCACCTGCGCGCGCAGCGCCGCAGCCGCGGGCAGCATGCCACGCGGGGCGAAAGGATCCTGCTCGATCAGGTAGGGGTAGTCGCCCTGGCTGACCCAGGGCAGGGAGTCCAGCGGCAGGCGCCAGCCCATCGGCGAATCGCCCGGGTAGAGGTAGAGCCGCTCGTCACGGAAGAACCACGGCCCCGTCTGCCAGCGTGTGCCGGCGAGCGCAGGTGAGTCGCCCGCATGCCGGATCGGCAGCACGTAGCCGACCACATGGCTCAGGCCCTGGTCGAAGACGCGGCGCAGTCGGGCGCGCTCCATCTCGTCGTCCAGGCGCGAGTCGAAGGGGTCGACGTTGACCGGCAGGCGACGCTCGCGCCAGAGGTAGTACCAGGTGTCTTCAAAGCCGGGCTGCACGTGTGTGTCCGTCAGGCCCAGACGCCGCGTGAGCGCCTTCATGAAGACCTCGGCGTCCTCGCTCGAATAACGGTGGCGCTCGCGCTCGTCGGCGAACCAGTCGGGGTTGCGCCAGCAGGGCTGGCCGTCGGCCCGCCAGTAGATGGACAGCGCCCAGCGCGGCAATTGCTCGCCCGGGTACCACTTGCCCTGGCCGAAATGCAGGAAGCCGCCCTGCCCGTACTCGTCGCGCAGGCGATGCGTGAGCTGCTGCGCGTAGATGCGCTTGGTGGGGCCGAGGGCGTCGGTGTTCCATTCGGGCGCATCCCGGTCGTCCACCGCCACGAAGGTGGGCTCGCCGCCCATGGTCAGGCGCACGTCGCCGGCGGACAACTCGGCATCGACCTGCTCACCCAGCTTGAGGATCTCGCGCCATTGATCATCGGTGTAGGGCTTGGTCACGCGCGGCGACTCGTAGATCCGCGTGACGCTCATCTCGTGGTCGAAGGTGACCTCGCTCTTGTCCACCGCACCGCTGATCGGCGCCGCGCTACCGGGCGTGGGGGTGGCGGCCAGCGGGATATGGCCTTCGCCGGCGAGCAGGCCCGAGGTCGGGTCCAGGCCAATCCAGCCCGCACCGGGCAGGTAGACCTCGCACCAGGCGTGCAGGTCGGTGAAGTCGACCTCGGTGCCGCTCGGGCCGTCGAGCGCCTTTTCGTCCGGCGCGAGTTGGATCAGGTAGCCCGACACGAAGCGCGCGGCCAGCCCCAGGTGGCGGGCGATCTGCACCAGCAGCCAGCCGGAGTCGCGGCAGGAGCCGGAGGCTTTTTCCAGTGTCTCCTCGGGCGTCTGCACGCCGGGCTCCAGGCGGATCAGGTAGGACACGCTCTGCTGCACGCGCTGGTTCAGGTCGACCATGAAGTCGATGGTGGCGCGCTCGGTGCGCGGGATGTCCTTCAGGTAGGCGGCCAGCAGCGGCGTGACCGGCTCGACCTGCAGGTAGGGCGCGAGCTCGATCTGCTGCGCTTCGTCGTAAGCAAACGGGAAGGTCTGTGCGTGCGGTTCGAGGAAGAAGTCGAACGGGTTGTAGACCGCCATTTCGGCGACCAGGTCGACGGTGACGGTGAACTCGGTCGTCTTCTCGGGGAACACGAGCCGCGCCAGGTAGTTGGCGAACGGGTCCTGCTGCCAGTTGATGAAGTGCTGCGTGGGCTCGATGCGCAGCGAGTAGCTGAGCACGGGGGTGCGGCAGTGGGGCGCGGGGCGCAGGCGCACGACCTGGGGGCCCAGGTTGACCGGGCGGTCGTATTGGTAGCGGGTGACGTGCTTGAGGGCGACGTGGATGCTCATCTTGATTGCTCCGCCGCGCGGGCTGCGGGCTGGTTCTTCGTTGATGGGTTTTGATGGCGAGGCCCATGCCGGGAGTTCGCCCCGGCGGGCGACCTACTTTCTTGTGCGCACAAGAAAGTAGGCAAAGAAAGCGCCCCTGCAAAACCGCCCCTGTCGGGGTTCCCTGCGATGCTCGCAACCCAGGGCTCGTGCGGAACTCGCTTCGCTACGCTGCGCTCAGACAACCGCACGAAGTCAGTTGTTGAAGCGCGCTGCGCGCGCGCCCTGGGTTGCTGCGCTTCTCGGCGGTTTAGAAGGGGAGAGCCGCAAACAGCCGAACAGCCGAACAGCCAGAACGTCAATCGCGAAGGTCGGGCGGTTGAGGTATTTCGTTTTTCCCCCTTTAGCACCGCCGAGCAGCGCAAGGCCTTGAGGGCGCGTGCGCAGCACGCTTCAACTTCTGACTCCGCGCAACTGTCTGAGCGCAGCGTAGCGAAGCGAGTTTTGCGCGGGCCCTCAAGGCCTGAGCAGCGCAGGGCACCCGTAGCGAAGCGAAGGGCGGTGCGGCCGGGGGTCGTTTTTTGCCTACTTTTTGTCGACACAAAAAGTAGGTCGCCCGCCGGGGCGACGTCCCGGCACGGTGCACCGAGTCGAAAGGCTGCAGGCAAGAACAAAGGCCACCCCACCCCAGTGCCGTCAAGCCGACGGCACCAGAAAGTCCTGGCTGATCCGAACCCCCAGGTCCGCCACCTCCGCCAGAAACCCATCCAGGAACGGATGCAGCCCATCCGCCAGGATCTCGTCGATGCGCCCGAAGGCGAGCTCCGCCTCCAGCCGCCCGACCCGCCGCAGCGTCTCGCCCGACTGCGCATTCGCCACCCGCTTCAGGTTGGCCTGCATGCGCGTCACGCAATGCGACAGCGACCGCGGCATGTCCGGCCGCAGGATCAGCAACTCGGCCACCTTCTCCGGCTGGATGACGTTGCTGTAGACCTTGCGGTAGATCTCGAAGCCCGACACCGACCGCAGCACGGCCGACCAGTAATAGAAGTCCCGGGCCGCATCATGGCCAGACGCCTCGTGCTCGCCCTGCGCCTGCTCCTGGCGATAGAACTTCACATCCAGCAGCCGTGCCGTGTTGTCGGCGCGCTCCAGGAAGGAGCCGATGCGGATGAAGTGGAAGGCCTCGTCCTGCAGCATCGTGCCGACCGTCACACCGCGCGACAGGTGGCTGCGGTACTTGACCCATTCGAAGAGCTGCGACGGATCCCGCGCGAGCGCGCCTTCGCGCAGCAGGCGACGGAATTCCAGCCAGGTCTGGTTCATCGTCTCCCAGACCTCGGTGGTCAGCGCCCCGCGCACGGCCCGGGCGTTCTCGCGCGCCGCACGCAGGCAGTTGAAGATCGACGAGAGGTTGCCCTCGTCGGCCACCATGAACTCCATGACGTTGCGCCCGTTGATGGCGCTGTACTTGCTGCCGAACAGGCCATTGAGCTCGGAGATGGACACCAGGCTGCGCCAGGTCTGCTCGGACTCCTCGGCCGACTGCGGCTGCAACGAGGTCTGGTAGGCAATGTCCAGCATGCGGGCCGTGTTCTCGGCCCGCTCGATGTAGCGACTCAGCCAGAAGAGGTGATCAGCGGTTCTTGAAAGCATCGTCTCTGTCTCCCTCAGTCCTCGAGCACCCAGGTGTCCTTGGTGCCGCCGCCCTGGCTGCTGTTCACGACAAGCGAGCCCTCCTTCAAGGCCACCCGCGTCAGCCCGCCCGGCACCATGCGCACGCTGGAGCCCGACAGCACGAAGGGTCGCAGATCAATGTGACGGGGCGCGATGCCGCTCTCGACGAAGGTCGGGCAGGTCGACAGCGCGAGCGTGGGCTGCGCGATGTAGTTGCCCGGGTTGGCCAGCAGCCGCTCGCGGAAGGCCTCGACCTCGGCCTTCGTCGCTGCCGGGCCGACGAGCATGCCGTAGCCGCCTGCGCCGTGCACTTCCTTGACCACCAGCTCGGACAGGTGGGCCAGCGTGTAGGCGAGGTCGTCCTTCTCGCGGCAGACGTAGGTGGGCACGTTCTGCAGGATGGGTTTCTCGCCGAGGTAGAACTCGATCATCTTCGGCACGTAGGGGTAGATGGACTTGTCGTCCGCGATGCCCGTGCCGATGGCGTTGGAAAGCGTGACCTTGCCGGCCTTGTAGGCGTCCACGAGGCCGGCGCAGCCGAGCTGCGAATCGGGGCGGAACACCTTGGGGTCGAGGAAGTCGTCGTCGATGCGGCGGTAGATGACGTCCACGCGCTTCGGGCCGCGCGTGGTGCGCATGTACACGAAGCCGCCGTCGACGAAGAGGTCCTGCCCCTCCACCAGCTCCACGCCCATCTGCTGGGCCAGGAAGGCATGCTCGAAGTAGGCCGAGTTGTACATGCCCGGCGTCATGACGACGACCGTCGGGTCGGCCACACCCGAGGGCGCCACGCTGCGCAGCGTGTCCAGCAGCAGGTCCGGGTAGTGGGCCACCGGCGCGATGCGGTGGTTGACGAACAGCTCGGGGAAGAGCCGCATCATCATCTTGCGGTTCTCGAGCATGTAGCTCACGCCGCTGGGCACGCGCAGGTTGTCTTCCAGCACGTAGTAGTGGCCGCTGCCGTCGGCATGGCCAGCGCGCACGATGTCGACACCGGCGATGTGGCTGTAGACGCCCCCGGGCACGTCCACGCCCATCATCTCCTTGCGGAACTGGGCGTTGTTCAGGATCTCATCCGCGGGCACGAGGCCGGCCTTCAGGATTTCCTGGTCGTGGTAGACGTCGTGGATGAAGCGGTTCAGCGCCGTCACGCGCTGGGCCAGCCCCGCCTGCATGGACGTCCACTCGGCCGCCGGAATGACGCGCGGGATCAGGTCGAAGGGAATGAGCCGCTCGGTGCCCTCGCCGCTGTCCTTGTCCCCATAGACCGCGAAGGTGATGCCCACGCGGCGGAAGATCAGCTCGGCCTGTTCCCGGCGCTCCCGCATGAGGCTCTCGGGCTGGCCGGCCAGCCAGCGGGCGTAGGACTCGTAGTGCGCACGGGTGATGGCCCCCGCGGCGTTCATCTCGTCAAAGGCGGTTTGCATCGTTGCTCCTCTCCAGAGCCTGCGACGCAAGTTCCGCGCCCACACGGGCGGCGGCTTGTGGTGCGCGCAGGCACCTTTGAGGTGCAGCATGCCCGTGAGGCAGGCGCCGGCGCACCAGGGTATCTCCCGGGGCCTGCGCCTGGCGGATCAGAACCGCACCTGCACCCCGGTCATCACCGATCGCCCGGCCTGCGGACTCAAGTCGCGGATGGTCGGAACGGCCGTGGCGTTGTAGGCCAGCTTGTTGCCGAGGTTGGTCAGCCGCAGGTACCACAGGCCGTCGAGGTCGCCGAGCTTGAGCTGGCGGGCCAGGCTCGCATGCATGGTGCCGTAGCCGGCGGTGGGGGTGTCGAAGGCATCGACCCGGTCCTGGCGGGCCGCACCGCGCCATTCCACGCGCGCCGACCACGGCCCCTGCTGCGCCTCGACACCCAGCATCGCGCGCCGCGGGGCCAGGCGGGGCAGCGGCACGCCCGTCTGCGTGTTCTCGCCGCGCACGGTGTCGAACTGCCCCAGCAACGCCCACACCGGCGTGGCCTGCCAGCGGCCTTCGATCTCCACGCCGCGCAGGCGCGCCGGCACGCCCTGGAAGACATAGACGGGCAGCACATGGCCGTTGTCGGGGTTCGTCACCGCCTGGCCGTTGGCCTGCAGTGCGATGTAGTTCGCAAAGCGCGTCTCGTAGACGTTCATGTGCACATGGCTGCGCTCGCCCTCCCATTTCACGCCGAGGTCGGCGCCGCGCGAGGTCTCCAGGCCGAGCGTGGCGTCACCCCGCTCGAAGGCGTCGGTCGCCAGGTGCAGGCCGTTGGCGAACAGCTCGTAGTAGGCCGGCGCACGCTGCGTGCGATTCAGGTTGGCGCTCAGGCTCCAGCCGCCGCCCACGCCGTAGACGCTGCTCAGTGCCAGGCTCGTCGGGCTGAACTTGCGCTGCTGCGGCGCGCCGAACCGGCCATCGCTCGTGTCGGTGTCACCCGCCGAGCGCACGCGCACCTGCTCGTGGCGGGCACCCGCCGACAGGTGCAGGTCGCCGGCGCTGTACTGCTCCAGGACGAACAGGCCGGTGTTGCGCGTGGTGGTGCTCGGCACGAAAGCCTCTGCACCCAGTGCCGAGAAATCCAGGCTTTCCCACTGCACGCCCACCACGCCGTTCACGCCGCCGACCGGCGCGTGGGTCACTTCGAGGCGGCCGTCGGTGCCGGTGCTCTTGAAGGTGGTGCCGACCTGGCCGTCCTCGATCTCCGCATGCTCGTAGCGGTTGCGGCTGAGCTGCCAGGTCACGGACCGCACCGGGCCGTCCGGGGCACGCCACTCGCCCGCGGTGGCCACGCGCTGGCGCTTCATCCGGATCTTGGCGGCCTCCTCCACCGTGGTGCCGTAGGTGGTGCGGAAGTCGTCCACCGACACGCCGGCATAGCCGCCCCGGAAGAACACCGAACCGCCCAGCGCCGCGCTGTGGTTGTGCGAGGCGGAGTTGCGCACCGACGTGCGGCTCTCGGCGCCGTCGTCCGTCGGGCTGCTGAAACGCGGCGCCCGCTGGTCGCCGGCGTCACGGCCCGACAGGTCCGCATGCCAGCCCCAGCCGGCATTCGGCCGGCCGCTGCCGCCGTCCAGCACCACGGCACCGCTGCGGTCGTTGGACGGGCCGCCCAGGCGCACTTCGGCCGCACCGCTCAGCCCATCGATGAGCGTGCGCGGGATGCGGTTGTCCAGCGTATTGACCACCCCGCCCACCGCATTGCCGCCGTACAGCAGCGCCGCCGCGCCGCGCAGCACCTCGACCTTGTCGATGACCAGCGGGTCGATCGCCACACCGTGGTCGAAGCTGAGGTTGGAGGCATCCACCGAAGCGCCGGAATTGTTCAGGATGCGCACCCGGTCGCCGTCCAGGCCGCGGATGCTGGGCCGGCTGGCGTTCGGGCCGAAGTTGGTGGCCGACACGCCGGCCAGGCCCTGCAGCGTGTCGCCGAGGTTGGCGGCGCGCGTCAGCACGAGCTGATCGCCGCCGAGGGAATCGCTGGGCTGGGCCAGCACCGCGCTTTTCAGCGGGTTGCCGGTGACGACCACCTTGTCCAGCGACTCTGCAGGCGCAGGGTCGGCCTGGACGGCTTGGGCAAGAAGGGCAAAGCAGGCGGCCGCGATCGGCGCCAGAGCAGGAAAACGCATGAGGAGACTTCCACGAGAAAACGCAAGAGCCCACGCGCCGAAGCGGCACGCGGGAAGGGCTTGGAGTTCAGGCGGACTGCGGGGGTGCCCGGGCGGGCGGCAGGCCCAGGCTGACGGCGCGCGGCGCGCCACCGCGGGCCAGCAGCGGCGCCGCGTGCGCAGCCTCGGCCAGCACGACCCGCGGCGGCTCGGCCACGGGTGCGCCGGTGCCGAGGTCGGCGGCGGTCAGGCACAGGTCACAGTGAACCAGGTGGGCCATGCCCTCGCCCGTGCGCTCGCCGGTCGCATGCGACAGCGCATGCGACGCGGCAAAGGCTTGCGCAACCGGCAGCAGGAGCACCAGCCAAAGCAGCCACTTTCTTGACCAACGACCAGGGTTCACGGCCGCAATCCTAAACTCAAGCCTTCTACCGAGCCTGAAGTCACCCTCGCATGAAGCTCATCGACAGCATCCTGGCCGACGCGCCGGCCATCACGGCCATCCGCCGCGACCTGCACAAGCACCCCGAACTCTGCTTCCACGAGGAGCGCACCGCCGACGTCATCGCGCAGGCGCTGACCGACTGGGGCATCCCGATCCACCGGGGTCTGGGCAAGACGGGCATCGTGGGCATCGTCAAGAACGGCACCTCCGACCGCGCCGTGGGCCTGCGGGCGGACATCGACGCCCTGCCGATGACCGAGCGCAACCAGTTCCCGCACGCCAGCAGCTACCTCGGCCGCATGCACGCCTGCGGCCATGACGGGCACACCGCGATGCTGCTGGCCGCCGCCAAGCACCTCGCCAAGCACCGCCACTTCGACGGCACGGTCTACCTCGTGTTCCAGCCCGCCGAAGAGGGCGGCGGCGGCGCCCGCGAGATGATCAAGGACGGCCTGTTCGACAAATTCCCGATGGAAGCCATGTTCGGCGCCCACAACTGGCCCGGGATGGCCGCCGGCCAGTTCGCGCTCAAGACCGGGCCGGTGTTCGCGAGCAGCAACGAGTTCAAGATCACGCTGCGCGGCAAGGGCTCGCATGCCGCCATGCCCCACCTCGGCGTGGACCCGGTGCCGGCAGCCTGCCAGCTCGTCACGGCCTTCCAGACCATCATCAGCCGCAACAAGCGCCCGATCGACCCGGGCGTGATCTCGGTGACGATGATCCACGCCGGCGAGGCCACCAATGTCGTGCCGGATTCGGTCGTCATGGAAGGCACGGTGCGCACCTTCACGCTGGAACTGCTGGACCTGCTGGAGCAGCGCATGAAGGCCATGACCGAGCATCTGGCCGGCGCCTTTGAGCTGACGGCCGAGTTCGAGTTCCGCCGCAACTACCCGCCGACCATCAACCACCCTGCCGAGACCGAGTTCGCCCGCCGCGTGCTCGCCGACATGGTCGGCGCCGAGAACGTGCAGGAATTCGAGCCGACGATGGGCGCGGAGGACTTCAGCTACTACCTGCTGGAGAAACCAGGCTGCTATTTCCTGATCGGCAACGGCGACGGCACCCACCGCGTCGGCGGCCACGGCCTCGGGCCCTGCACGCTGCACAACCCGAGCTACGACTTCAACGACGACCTGATCCCGCTGGGCGGCTCGATGTGGGTGCGCATGGCGGAGACCTGGCTGAACACCCCGCGATGAACCACGATCAAGTCATCCAAGACACCCGCGACTGGGTCGTCAAGGCCGTCATCGGCCTGAACCTGTGCCCGTTCGCGAAGTCCGTCCACGTGAACGAGCGCATCCGCTACGTCGTGAGCGATGCGACCGAGCCGGAGCAATTGCTCAAGGACCTCGCCCGCGAACTGCTGGCGCTGAACCGCGCCGACCCGGACGTGGTCGACACCACGCTGCTCATCCACCCCGGCGTGCTGACGGACTTCCTCGAGTTCAACGATTTCCTCGACGCCGCCGACGCGCTGGTCGATGAGCTCAAGCTCGACGGGATCCTGCAGATCGCCGACTTCCACCCCGACTACCAGTTCGAAGGCACGCCCGAGGGCGACATCGGCAACTACAGCAACCGTTCGCCCTACCCCACGCTGCACCTGCTGCGCGAGGAGAGCATCACGCGCGCCGTCGAGTCGATGCCGGACACCGCGGCCATCTTCGAGAGCAATCTCGACACGCTGGCCCGCCTCGGGCTGGACGGCTGGCGTCAGCTCGGGTTGAAGGGCTGAAGGGCTGAGCCCGGCTACTCCTTCACCCAGGACAGGCCGGCCGCACCGCGCTTCGGCGAGTTGGCGCGCGTGCGCAGCACCGCCTCGAAGCCGCCCTTGCCCCCGTTCCAGACGGCCGTCAGCAGGCTGACGACGTCCTCCCGGCTGTAGGCCTCCAGATCGGGGCGGAACTGCTTGAGCGCCACGGCCAGCACGTCCTTCGGCAGCCCCTGGTGCGTGGCCAGCACGACGAACATCGCCGCATGCAGGTCGGGCCACGCGCAGCACAGCGCCTGGATGCGCTTGAGCGCGTCCGCCGGTGCCGGTCGATGGCCTGGCAGCAGCCAGTCGAGCGGGTCAGGTGGGGCGTCGCCCGGGGCGTCGTCCATGGCAGGTCTCCTCGGTTTTCCAGATTTCACACGCCAGCAACGCCTTGTCAATCATTTATCGCCGGCGATCTGCGCAAATCGGCACGGGAAGCCGGATTGCTTTTCCCTGACGCCTCCGTCATGCGGCAAACTTCGCGGTTGCCCTGGAGCCCCCCGCCGCCATGCAGCCCAAGAATCTCGCCCTGATCGACGACGACGCCGAGTACTCCGAATTCCTCGCCCAGTTCCTGCAGGAGCAGGGCATCACCGTCAGCCGCTTCGACGACAGCAACGCCCTGCTGGCCGCGCCGGACGCCTTCTCCTTCGACTTCTACCTCGTGGACCTGATGCTGCCCGGCGTCAACGGCGTGGAGCTGATCAAGATCCTGCGCCGGCGCACCGATGCCGGCGTCGTCGTGGTTTCCGGGCGCCTCGGCCCCGAGGTATTCCGCGAGGTCATCACGGCCGGCGCTGACATGTACCTCGTCAAGCCGGTTCAGTTCGAACAGGTGGCGCTGGCCATCGCGGCCGTGCAGCGGCGTGTGGCCAAGCCCTCAGCGGCCGACGCTGTCTGGAAGCTCGATCGCGCCAGCGGCGAACTCGTCGTGCCGGACGGCACCCGCATCCAGCTCAGCGAGGCCGACCGCCAGTTGCTGGAATGCTTCGCCCAGGCCGGTGGTGAGCCCGTGACGCGTGAGGCCCTGCTGCACAAGCTCGGCCGCGAAGTCAGCGAGGGCGAGACCGACGACGGCCTGTCCGCGACGATCTACCGGCTGCGCCGCCGCATCGAGCGCGCCACACCGACGCTCGTGCCGCTGCAGAGCAAGTCGCGCGTGGGCTACGTCTTCCGGGCGCCGCTGCAGCTCATCTGAGACGCCTCAGGCCGCCGGCTCGGCCGCCTTCAGCACGACCGCATTGCGCCCCCCTCGCTTGGCCTCGTAGAGCGCCGCATCGGCGCGGTCGACCAGCGGCTGCGGCCCCGCGTCTTCCGGCGTGGCCAGGCTCACGCCGATGCTGACCGTGACCGGACCGATGTCGCCGAAGCGGGTGGCCTGCACGGCCTGCCGGATCTTCTCGGCCGTCATGACGGCATCCAGCGGGCCGCTGAGCTCGGGCAGCAGCACCGCGAACTCCTCGCCGCCGAAGCGCGCCGCCACGTCGCTGGCGCGCACCGTCGAGATCAGCAGCCCGGCCAGCTGGCGCAGCACCGCATCGCCGGCCGGGTGGCCGTGGGTATCGTTGATGTGCTTGAAGTGGTCGACATCGATCAACAGCAGCCCGTGCACGCGGCCATGCGGCCTGCCGTAGCGGCGGTCCAGCGCGAGGGCTTCGTCGAGCCGGGTGTCCAGGCTGCGGCGGTTGTGCAGGCCGGTGAGCGGGTCGCGCGTCGCGAGGTGCTCCAGGGCCGCATTCGCTGCCTGCAACGCCGCCGTGCGCTCCTGCACCTGGGCTTCCAGTGCCTGTTCCTTGTCGAGCAGGGATTGCGCCATCGAGCGCATCGCATCGCTCAGGTGCGCGAGTTCCAGTGATGCCGGCTGCGTCGGGAAGGCCGGCACCACACGTTCGGTCTCGACGCGCCGCGCAATGCGCGCCAGTTCCTCGACGGGCCGGCTCACGCGGCGCGCCAGCACGAGCACCGCGAGCACCAGCGCGGCCGCCACGAAGATGCCCAGCAGCACCAGCTCGCGGCGCAGTTCGCGCACCGGCCGCAACGCCAGCTCCATCGGCTGGCGCGCCACGATGCGCCAGCCCAGTTCGACCTGGGTGCGCGCCTGCAAGGGCGCCTCGCTGGTGAGGTAGTCACGGCCGTCGCCGAAGCGCAGGGCGCCTTCGAGCCGGCCGTTGGCCAACACCGCGGGCAGCACCGCCTGCCCCTCGGCCTGCGCAGACTTCAGCCCTTCGGGGTAGAGCACCCGCCCCTGCTGATCCACGATGAGCGCATCGATGCCACCCTCCGGACTCTGGCGTCGCGCGACCCCCTCGACCAGGCCCGTGACCCAGCGCCAGTGCGCATGCGCACCCACCACGCCGCGCAGGCGTCCGTCCGCATCCCGGATCGGGGCGGCGAAGTCGATGAACCGGTTGGGCTCGCCGCCTGGCTGGGCAGGCATCAGCGTGGCCAACAGCTTGGCCTCGTGCAAGTCGCCCACGTAGACACGCTCCCGGCCGCGGATGAACCACTCCCGCTGCGCCACCGAGCGACCCAGCAGCATGCCGCCGGTGGATTGCAGCACGGTGCCCTCGGGGTCGGTCACGCCGAGCCAGGCGAACTCGTTGTGCAGGGCTGCCCGACGGTCCAGCGACTCGCGCACCTGGGCGGCATCAAGCGCCCCCTGCACCAGCGGCGGCGTCGCGCTCAGCAGTTCGATCTCCCGCTCGCGGTCGCGCAGTTGCGAAGCCAACAGCTCCGCCGCAGATTGCGCAACGCCACGCACCAGGGCCTGCTGGGCGGTGAACAGCTCGTTGGTCGCCAGCGTGCCCAGGTAGCCGCCCACGCCGGCCAGGATGGCCAGCGCCAGCCCGCCGAGCACCAGGCTGAGCTGGCTGCGCAGACTGAGCCGCTGCCTCATGCGGCAGCAGGCGCGTCCGCAGGCCGGTGGCGCTGCACATCGCGCATCAGCCGCGCAACGATCAGGCGCATCACGTGAAATCCGAGCTTGGGGTTCTGGTAGTAAAGCAGTGCCATCTCTTCGGCGGTCAGGCTGTAGACGACACAGTCGCTCACCGCCTCCAGCGTGAGCGTGCGCCGGTTGTCCGGAGCGAACAGGCCGATTTCGCCGACGAGGCTGCCAGGCTGCAGCGTCTCGTCGTATTCGGCCAGCCGCAGCGTACCGCTTTCCAGGTAGAGCATCTCGGTGGCGGCATCACCCTGGCGCCACAGGGTCGTGTGGGCCGTCACCGTGCGGCGATGCATGTGCGGCAGCAGCCATTCCGACACCGGCGTGTCCGCCCGCGCCAGCTCGATGGACTTCACGAGCTTGCGGATCTGCAGCGTCTTCTTGATGTTGATCGGGATGAGGGCGCCGTACAGCAGCAGCGTGGGCAGGGCGGGCTTCAGCGCGCCGTAGGCCACGAGGAAGCCACAGGCCGTCAGCGCTGCAATCCGCAGCGGCAGCATGCTTTTCATCAGGTAGCTGGCGAGCATCAGCGCGGCGCCGATGAAGCCGAGGACGTTGGGGAGGGCGTCGATCATGGGTTCAGCCGGGAACGGACAAGGGGTTGGGCCAGGACCTCCAGCGCATGGGCGTGGCCCTGCTGGACGATGGCATCGAAGCGCTGCCAGGCCAGCAGCCCGACCCGCTCCAGCGGAGGATTGAAGTACACGTCGCAGGCTGCGCGCGCCGCACGGCGGCGCGAGGCGCTGTACAGGATGGTGGCGTTCAGCAGGTAGGCCGACAGCGCCGGCAGCCGGTAGCGGCGCCGGCCACGCGGGCGCCAGCGGTCACGCAGCAGCGCCCAGGGGCTGGGCACCTCGTCGAACTCGAGCTTGCGGGCCTTGTGCAGACTGAGATCGGCACCGATCACGATGCCCACGCCCCGCCGGGCCCGCATGACGTCGACCGGAAAGTTGTTGAAGCTGCCACCATCGCAGAGCAGGTCGCCGTCGAGGATGACCGGCGGCAAGGCGCCAGGGATGGCCGTGCTCGCCCGCAGCGCCCGCTCCAGGCGGCCGTGCGTGAGCAGCGCCTCGGACGCCTGCGAGTAGTTCGTGGCGATGCAGTAGAACGGCTTCCACAGATCCTCGATGCCCGCGTCGGCCCCGACCAGGCTGCCCAGCGCCCGGTCCAGCGCGGTGCGCAGGCGCTGGCCCCGGATCAGCGAGATGAGCGGCAGCAGGTTGAAGTCACCCGTCGGGTTCACCCGGAAGGCTGCGCGCGCCACGTCCATCACACGGTCCAGCGGCTGGTCGGCCGCAGCCAGTGCCGCCATCACCGAGCCCATGCTCGTGCCGCCCACGCAGTCCACCTCGACGCCCGCCTCCTGCAGCGCCCGCAGCAAGCCCAGGTGAGAAAAGCCCCGCGCACCGCCCCCCGCCAGCACCAGACCGACAGCCCGCCGCGCCTGCAGCCGGGCCAGGCGTGCCACGTCGCGCGGCAACGCCGGCCGCACGTGGAAGTGATCCGCCACCGGCCGCCGCGCCAGCCAGGCGGCCGTGCCTCGCGGCGCCACAGTGTCCGCGGCGTGCAGCAGCACGAGGATTTCCGCCGCCTCGGTGCGCGGCGGGCGCTCCACCAGGCACTGCCGCTCGCTCACGTGCACGACAGGCGCCTGCGCGGCATCGGCCAGCAGCAGCACCTCATCGGCGTGGCGGCAGCAGCGCTGCGTCCAGGGCGTGGGCCCGTCGTCGGCAACGAGCAGCACGTAGTCATGGGCCGACTCGACTTCATCCAGCCAGAGCGACACCTGCCGATAGCGCTCGCTGTCGTCGCCGCCCGGGCCGACGGCCGCCTGCACGGCGGCGGCATCCAGCACACGCACGCGGCCGAAGCGCGCCAGCTCCCGCGCCAGGCCCTGCGCCAGCCCCGCGGCATCGACGCCCGGCGAGATCGGCAGCAGCGCCTGCACGACCGGGGCGGCAAAGGGTGCCGGCGCATGCTCGGTCTGCAGGCGATGCACGATCTGGCGCGTCAAGGCCACGCCGACACGGGGCTGCTGCTCGATCAGGCGCAGGAACTGGGCCTTGTCCAGCCGCACCAGCACGGAATCGCGGATGGCGACGACCGTCGCGGAGCGCGGCGCATCGGTGTAGAGGCTCATCTCCCCGATGACCTGGCCCCGGCCCATCTCGCGCACCATGCGCGCGGCCTCGCCATCCTGGCTCACATAGGCCCGCAGCCGGCCACTGACCGACAGGTACATGGAGTCGCCCGGCTCACCCTGCTGCATCAGGGTCTGCCCGCCGGCCACCTCCACCCAGCTCAGCTGCTCGCGCAGCACCGCGAGGGTGTCGGCATCGAGTTCGCCGAAGGCCTGGGCCAGCAGGTCGCCCAGCAGGCGGTCGTGGTAGCCCTCGGTCATGTGAGGCTCAGCCCGAACACGTCGACCGTGGCGGTCTTGCCCTTGAGCTGCACGGGGCCCAGCGGCTCGCTGGGCAGGCTGTCGCCGAGCTGCTCGCGCGTGCTGGCATCGAACAGCACCGCGTGGCCGGAGACCTTGGTGTGCGCCTCCAGCCGCGCCGCCACGTTCACCGCGTCGCCGATGCAGGTGTAGGTCGCGCGCTGCCGCGTGCCCGTGTAGCCCGCCACCACGTCGCCGCTGGCGATGCCGACACCGATGCACACTTCCGGGCGGCCGGCCGTGCGCTGCTCCTCGCTGAACTGCGCCACCATCTCGATCATTTCGGCGGCCGCCATCACCGCACAGCGACCCGGCAACTCCAGCTTCTGCGGCGCCCCGAACACCGCCATCAGGCCGTCGCCGATCATCTGGTTGACGACGCCGCCGTGGCCGTTGATGGCGGCGAACATCAGTGTGTAGTAGGTGTTCAGCAGCTCGATGATCTCTTCCGGCGGCTGCGACTCGACCAGGGTCGTGAAGCCGCGGATGTCGCAGAACATCACGGTCGCCTGCACCTTGCGGCCGCCCAGCGCAAAGCCCTCGGCTTCCAGCTCGGCGGCCACCTCGCGCGTCGCGAAGCGCCGCACCAGCTCGCGCTGCTGGTCACGCAGCCGCTTGCGCTCCAGGCTCGCATTGATGCGCGCCTTCAGCAGCACGAGGTTGACCGGCTTGTGCAGGTAGTCCTCGGCGCCCAGCTCGATGCAGCGCACCACGCTGTCCAGGCCCTCGACGGCGGAGGTCACGATGACCGGCAGCTCGCTGAGTTCCGGGCTGGCCCGCAGCCGCTCCAGCAGCTCGAAACCGTCCATGCCCGGCATGTGGATGTCCACGAGCAGCAGGTCGAAGGGCTCCTGCTGTACGCGCTCCAGGGCAGCGAGGCCGTCCTCGACCGCCTCGACCTGGTGACCCAGCAGCTCGACGTGGCGGGCCAGCAGCAGCCGGTTGACCCGGTTGTCCTCGACGAGCAGGATGCGCGCGCGCTTGGCTCGACGGTCACGCATGGCGGCGCTCCTTCAGGGCGGCGGCGACGGCATCGTAGGCGGCGGTCAAGGCCTCGACCTGCGCGAGCGCGGCGTCGCCGAGCGCCTCCAGCGGCGTGTGCTCCAGCGCGCGCGCGGACTCGGCGAAGGCGGTGGCGCCGAAGGTGCTGCCGTTGCTCTTGAGCGAATGCGCCGCACGCCTGAAGGCGACCGCATCGCCGGCATCCAGCGCCGACCGCAGCGCCGCCAGTCCTTGCGGCGCGTCTTCCAGGAACGAGTCAATCAGCTCCGGGATGAAGTCTGCCCCGGCGCTGTCCACGAGCGCTGCAAACACCTCGTCATCGATCACCGTCATGGCTACCCCCTAGGCCGCGCACCGCCGTGGTGGCTGGCATACCGCTGTTTTTACTGGCTGAAAGCCACCCCATCATGACCGCACCGGCGTGGCTTGCAAGGCCCGGGCCAGCAGCTCCACGCGGATCGGCTTGGTCACATAGTCGTCCATCCCGGCTGCCAGGCAGGTTTCCCGATCCCCCTGCATGGCATTGGCCGTCATGGCCACGATGTGAGGCCGGTCGCCACCCCAGTGCCGGATGATCTGGCGGCTGGCCTCCAGGCCGTCCATCTCGGGCATCTGCACATCCATCAGGATCAGGTCGTAGGTCTGGCGCTGCAGGGCCTCCAGCACTTCGATGCCGTTGGCCGCCACATCGGCCCGGTAGCCCATCTGCTGCAGCAGCCGCAGCGCGAGCTTCTGGTTCACGACGTTGTCCTCGGCCAGCAGGATGCGCAGCGGATGCCGCGCCGACAGCGAGGCGTCAGGGCGCGGCGCGGCCGGTGGGGCGTCACGCACGGCCGGCCGATCCGCCAGCAGCCCCAGCAGCGTGTCGTGCAGCTGGCTCTGCCGCAGCGGCTTGTGCAGGTATGCCGCGAACTCGTCGGCCCCGTCGCCCACTTCCTTGCGGCCCAGGGAGCTGAACAGCACGCGCGGCAAGGCAGGCGCCAGGGCCTGCAGCCGGCGGGCCAGCGTCAGGCCATCCATGCCCGGCATGTGCATGTCGACAATGGCCAGGTCGAAGGCCTCACCGGCCTGCAGCCAGTCCAGCGCCTGGTCGCCGACTTCGGTGTCGCGCGGCACCAGGCCCCATTTGGCGAGCTGCAGCGACAGGATGCGGCGGTTGGTCGCGTTGTCGTCCACCACCAGCACCCGCCGGCCCTTCAGCCCGGGCAGCGGGTCGATCAGGACCGGGCGGGTCAGCGTCTGCGGTTCTGCAGCAGGCGCCTCGATCGTGAAATGGAAGCTGGCACCTCGCCCCGGCCCATCGCTCGTGGCCCACATCGCGCCGCCCATCAGCTCCGCCAGCAGGCGCGAGATCGCCAGCCCCAGGCCCGTACCGCCGTACTTGCGGGAGGTGCTGGCATCCGCCTGGCTGAACTTCTGGAACAGCTTGGCCAGGCCTGCCGCGTCCATGCCGATGCCGGTGTCTCGCACGGTGAAGTGCAGCTCGAACACATCGCCCCGCGGTCGCGCCTTCACGCTGAGCACCACTTCGCCGGCGTCGGTGAACTTGACGGCGTTGGACAGCAGGTTGAGCAGCACCTGACGCAGCCGGGTCACATCCCCGTTGATGCCCGTCGGCACCTCGCCCTCGAAGACATAGGCCAGGTCCAGACGCTTCTGCGCCGCCCGGGGCGCGACCAGATCGAGCGCCGACTCCACGCAATCGCGCAGGTCGAAGGGCTGCGCCTCGATGTCCATGCGGCCCGCCTCGATCTTCGAGAAATCGAGGATGTCGTTGATGATCGTCAGCAGCGCCTCGCCGCTGTCCCGGATGGTGGCTGCAAACTCGCGCTGCTCGGCATCCAGCCGCGTGTCCAGCAGCAGCCCGCTCATGCCGATGACCGCATTCATCGGCGTGCGGATCTCGTGGCTCATCGTGGCGAGGAAGGCGCTCTTGGCCTGGTTGGCCGATTCCGCCGCGGAACGCGCCTGCTGGGCCTCGTGAAAAAGCCGGGCATTCTGGATCGCGATGGCGGCCTGGTCGGCGAACGTGGCCAGCAGCGCGATCTCGGCGGGCTCGAAAGGCTGCAGCGCCACCCCATCCGCCGCGAAACGCGTGACGTGCAGGGCACCGATGCCCTGCTCGTCCCAGAGGATGGGCACCACCGCGCAGGCGTAGTTGCGGCCGATGTCCTGCGCGATCTGGCGCAGGCCCCAGGGCACGTGCTCGCCATGGAGCACATCGGGGTAGTGCAGCACGGCGCGGCGCTTGACGGCCAGGCCCTGCATCGACAGCGCCACGGGCACCGGGTAGTAGGCCGCCACGAGGCGGCGGCTCTCCTCGCTGTCGCCCACGTGGGCCTCCAGGCGCACCATGCCGTCGTCATGGATGACGCCGATGCCGGCATCGTTGACGCGAAAGAGGTGCCGGCAACTCTCGACGATGGCGTCGAACACCGGTCGCGCATCCGAGGCCGAGCGGCTGATGACCCGAAGGATTTCGGCGCTGGCCGCCAGTTCGGCCTCGCGCTCCTGCAGCCGGGCCTTGACCTCGGCCAGGCGCTGCGGGGCTGCCGGGTCGGTCATGCCACCTCCTTGCGCAGCGGCGTCTGCTCCAGCGCTGCCACCAGGGCTTCCACGCGGATGGGCTTGGTGAGGTAGTCGTCCATGCCGGCGGCAAGGCACAGCTCGCGATCACCCTGCATCGCATTGGCCGTCATAGCCACGATGCGCGGCCGCTGGTCGCCCAGCCGCTCGACGAGCAGGCGCGTGGCCTCCAGCCCATCCATCTCCGGCATCTGCACATCCATCAGCACCAGGTCGTAGCGCTGGCGTTGCGCGCACTCGACCGCCTCCACCCCGTCTGCCGCCACGTCGGCGCGGTACCCCATCTGCGCGAGCAGACGCAGCGCGAGCTTCTGGTTCACCGCGTTGTCTTCCGCCAGCAGGATGCGCAGCGGATGGCGCTTGGCGAGACCGGCGTCCATGCGCGGCACGGGCGTCGGCTCCGGCGCATGCGCCACCTCGTGATGCAGCACGGTGACGAGGGTGTCGAACAACTGGCTCTGTCGCAGCGGCTTCATCATCGCGGCCGCGAACAGACCTTCGTCGACCTCGCGCCGACCGAGCGACGTGAACAGCACGCGCGGCAGATCGGGCTTCACGTCGCGCAGCCGGCGGGCGAGCGTCACCCCATCCATGTGCGGCATGTGCATGTCGACCACCACCAGGTCGAAGGGTTCACCCAGCGCCAGTTGCACCGCCTCCAGCGGGTTCTCGGTGTCACGCACCACCATGCCCCACTTCGCCGCCTGCAGCGCCAGGATGCGCCGGTTGGTCGCGTTGTCGTCCACGACGAGCATGCGACGGCCCTTGAGCGCCGGCTGCGTGCCGATGTATTCGCGCCGCGGCGGCTGCGGGGCGTCGCTGAGCACCGCCGGCAGCGTGAAGTGAAAGCAGCTGCCTTGCCCCGGCCCGTCGCTTTCGGCCCACATGCGCCCGCCCATCAGCTCCACCAGCCGCTTGCTGATCGCCAGGCCCAGGCCGGTGCCCCCGTACTTGCGCGTCGTGCTGCTGTCGGCCTGGCTGAAGCTATGGAACAGCCGCGCCAGGCCTTCGGGTGTGAGGCCGATGCCGGTGTCCCGCACGGCGAAGTGCAGCTCACCCCCCTGCTGACGGGCCGTCACCACCACCTCACCATGCTCGGTGAACTTGACGGCATTGCCCAGCAGGTTGATCAGCACCTGACGAAGGCGCGTGACGTCACCCAGCAGCGTCACCGGCAGCTCGCCCTCAGGCTCGAAGGCGAGGTCCAGGCGCTTCTCCGACGCCTTCACGGCCATCAGGTCCAGGGCCGACTCGATGCACTCTCGCAGCTCGAAGGGATGCTGCTCGATGCCCATGCGACCGGCCTCGATCTTGGAGAAGTCGAGGATGTCGTTGATGATGGTCAGCAGCGTCTCGCCGCTGTCGCGGATGGTGGCCGCATAGTCGCGCTGCTCGGCATTGAGCCGGGTGTCCAGCAGCAGGCCGCTCATGCCGATGATCGCGTTCATCGGCGTGCGGATCTCGTGGCTGACCGTGGCGAGGAAGGCCGACTTGTGCGCGCTGGCGGCCTCCAGCACCGCGGTGCGTTCGCGCACGCGCTGCTCGGTCAGGGCTTCGTTGAGCCGCTGGTTCTCGAAGCGCATGCGGATCGATTCGCGCAGCGTTCTCGAATAGACATGCGCATAGGCCAGCATGAAGGTCAGCATCAGCAGCACGGCCGCGCCCGTGAACTTCGCGATGGGCTCGGGATGCAGCAGGCCGCGCAGCACCAGCGGCAGCGCACAGGGCAGCAGATTCACGTAAGACGCTGCCATCAGCGGCGCGCAACCCGGTGCGACGCTGAGCATCATGCCCATCTGCAGCATGACCAGCACCACCAGCCGCACCGGGTCGGGGTCGAAGAACAGCAGGCCGGACAGCCCCCACACCGCTCCGATGGCGAAGTTGTACCCCAGCAGCACGGGCCACCAGCGGTCCAGGCGGCCCTGGCGCTGCCAGCGCTCCCGCCAAGGCGCCACGACGTAGTAGCCGGCCAGCACCGCCAGCACCGCGGCCGCCCAGGGCAGCAGCACGCCCCAGTCCAGCGGTCCGCGCAGGCACAGTGCACCGACAAACAAGAGCAGAGCCGCCATGCCGGCCGCCACGCCGCTGCGCATGTTGTGCGCCACCACGGCGTAGTGGATCTCGGCCTCCTGGGCCTGGCTCGTGGGCGTCACGAGTGGGGGTGCGCGTAGGGCGTCGCTCATTCAGGCCTCCCTGGCCACGGTTCGGGTCAGTGCCGCCGCGAGTTCTTCGACCCGGATCGGCTTGGTCAAGTAGTCGTCCATGCCGGCGGCGATGCAGATGTCGCGGTCGCCTTGCATGGCATTGGCCGTCATCGCCACGATGCGCGGGCGGGCAGGCAGCCGGCTCAGGCGCCGGGAGGCTTCAAGCCCGTCCATCTCGGGCATCTGCACGTCCATCAGCACGAGGTCATAGAACTGGCGCTGCACAGCCTCGATCGCCTCCAGGCCATTGGCGGCGAGGTCGGCCCGGTAGCCCATCTGCTGCAGCAGCCGCAGCGCGAGCTTCTGGTTCACGACGTTGTCCTCGGCCAGCAGGATGCGCAGCGGATGGCGCTCCGCCAGGTTGTGCGTGACCACCGGCTGGCTGCGCTGGCGCCGCGACGGCAGGGCCAGCCCCTCGGCCAGCGCCGCGCGCAGCGTGAAGCTGAAACGCGAGCCTCGCCCCGGCCCTTCGCTCTCGGCCCACATGCGCCCGCCCATCAGTTCGGCCATGCGCTGGCTGATGACGAGCCCGAGACCGGTGCCGCCGTACTTGCGCGTCGTGCTGGCATCGGCCTGACTGAAGCTCTGGAACAGCCGCGCCAGGCCCGCAGGCGTCAGGCCGATGCCGGAGTCCCGCACCACGAAACGCAGCTCCACGCCTTCGGGCACCGGAGCCCCGTCCACCTCGACGCTGATGCTGCCGGCGTCGGTGAACTTGACCGCGTTGGACAGCAGGTTGAGCAGGATCTGGCGCAGTTTTGTCACGTCCCCGACGATGCCTGCCGGCACCGTGGGCGAGAAGTCCACCGCCAGCGCAAGGCCCTTCTCGCGCGCCCGCGGGGCGATCAGGTCGACCGCCGCATCGACGCAGTCGCGCAGCACGAAGGGCGCGGTCTCGACATCCATGCGGCCCGCCTCGATCTTGGAGAAGTCGAGGATGTCGTTGATGATCGTCAGCAAGGCTTCACCCGCCTCGCGGATGGTGGCGGCGTGGTCGCGCTGATCGTCGTTCAGGGGCGAGTCCAGCAGCAGGCCGCTCATGCCGATGACGGCATTCATGGGCGTGCGGATCTCGTGGCTCATCGTCGCCAGGAAGGCGCTCTTGGCGGCATTCGCCTGCTCGGCCGCCGCCTTGGCGGCCTGCGCCTCGGCGAACAGGCGCGAGTTCTCCATGGCCACCGACGCGGCCAGGCTCAGCCCGACCAGGAACTCGAGCTCGCTGCGCTGGAAGGGTTGCCCGCCCATGCGCCACACGGCCAGCGCGCCGAGCACCCGCGGCCCCGCGCGCAAGGGCGCGACCATCATGCGTTCGTCCGGGTCCTCGTCAGTGCCCTCCATGCGCACGCCGCGCGGGTCCTCGCGGGTGGCGTTGATGACGCCGGGTTCGCCGTTGGCGAT
Organism: Burkholderiales bacterium; assembly: GCA_003963005.1. GTDB lineage: Bacteria > Pseudomonadota > Gammaproteobacteria > Burkholderiales > Burkholderiaceae_C > Pelomonas. Next base: position 12,321 of record RXJW01000083.1, on the reverse strand, counting down.
CAGCGAACCGATGATGCCCTCGCCCGCCGTGATGACCACGTCACGCAGCGCAGGCTCATAGCCGCCCACCGCCACGATGGAGCGGTAGCGGCGGGCCTCACCGCCGTCTGCCTCTTCCTCGGGCACGAAGACGGCGCTGTTGTCCGCCCTCAGCAATTCCTTGGCGTGCAGGGCGATGCGGCTCATCACCGTTGCCAGGTCCAGCGTCGATGAGATCTCGCGGCCCACCTCTGCCAGGGCCGCACTCTCCCGATTCCGGCGCTGGATCTCGTCGAAGAGCCGGGCGTTCTCCAGCGCCACGCCGACGCTGGCGCCGACCGTGCTCAGGAAGCGCACATCGGCCTCGCTGAATGCATCCTCCTGCTCGTAGCTCTCCACCAGGATGGAACCCAGCACCTGGTCACTGCCGATGATGGGCACGTTCGCGAAGCTCAGGGCCTGGTCGGTGCCCGGCAGCGCCAGCAACCCGGCAGCCTCGATCTCCGCGAGGTTGCGGCACACCAGTGGCTGCCGGGTGCGCCGCATCCGCTCGAACGGACCGTCCGGCGTCGGCCGCTCCGGCGGCAGCTGGATGGCGATGCCGTGCTCGCGCTCGTACAGGTAGTGATTCAGGCCGTTGACCGGGTCGTACCAGCGGATGCCGATGTCCTGGGTCTTGAGCAGTTCGCACAGCCGGTCGCCCACGCGCTCGATGATGGCCTCGAAGCTCAGCTCCGGCGAAATGCTCTGCTGAAGGCTGTTGAGCATGGCCAGCTCGTTGACGCGGCGCTCGACCTGAGCCTTGCTCGCCAGCAGCTCCGCCGTGCGCTCCGCCACGCGCTGCTCCAGGCCCTCTCGCAGCCGCATGTTGGCCAGCGCCACGGCGGCCTGCGCCGAGAGCATGACGAGGAGGTCGCGGTCCGCCTCACGGAAGCGGCCGAAGCTGCCGTCCAGGTCGGCATACAGGAAGCCGAGCAGTTCGCGCTCGGCGATCAGCGGCGCGATCAGGCAGGACCGCTGCTGCACCGCCGCCACGCCCTGCGGCCCGATGCGCAGCGACGCGGCCCGACTGCTGCGTGTTTCATCGAGCCACGGCGTGATCGCCTGCAGCAGGGCCTGCTCGCCGCCGGCTTCGTGCTGCGGCAGCAGATGGCTGGCAATGCGGCGCTGGCCGTGGCGGTCCTCCAGGACCAGCAGCACCCGCTCGGCACCGCTGACCTCGGCCGACTCGTCGACGAGGAATTCATGCAGCTCCGGCCCGCTGCCGAGCTCGGCCAGGCGCAGTCCGACGTCCACCTGGCGGCCGAAACGGTCATCCAGCCGAACGGCACCGTCAAGGTGACGCGGCCGCCCGCCGCTCGCCAGCCAGGCCAGCACCACCGCCCGCGCCACCGGGCGCTTGGCCAGGGCATTGCGCCGCAGGCCCTCGTCCGACAGGCCCCGCACGCGCAGAAACTGGAATCGGTAGGCGCGGGCCAGGGCGACCTCGGCGTCACGCCGCCGCCCGGCCGCCCGCAGCGCCTCGCAGCGCCGCCACCACAGGGCCGGCAGGTCCAGGTTCTCCAGGGGAGCCAAGCGCTGGTCCGCGTGCAGCGCCGCGGCCTCGCCACTGGCCTGCAGCGCCGCCGGCAGCCGGCCGGCAGCCAGTTCAGCCCAGGCCACGAGACTCAGATCGGCCATGCGCTGCGCAGCCGAGGGTGAATGCGCCAGGGCCACACGGAACAGGTCAGCCGCCTCGGCAGCCCGTCCCTCGGCCATCGCGATCTCGCCCCGCAAGCGTGACAGCTCCGAACGGAAGCCCGGGTTCTGCTGCGCCAGGCCCAGCGCCTCGACCTCGTCGGCATAGGCCCGCGCACCGGCCAGTTCGCCCGCCTCCAGGTCCAGCCGCGCCAGTGCAGTCAGCGTGTACGGCAGCAGCGCCGTCGCCCCGGAACGGCGCCAGATCGCCAGCGCCGCCAGGTAGTGACGCCGCGCCCGCCGGTTCAGGCCCAGCGTGACGTAGTGATTGCCGATGTTGTGGATGGCGGTGCCCTGGCGCTCGGCATACCCCGCCGCTGCAAAGGCAGACAGCGCCAGCTTGCAGCGGCGCAGGCAGTCGGCCAGGTCGGGGTTGTTGAAGGTCAGCGCGTTGTGCGCGTTGCCCTGGCCGAGCAGGTCACCGCTGGCCTGGGCCAGCGCCAGGGCCTTTTCTGCCGCCGCCCGTGCCGCCTCGACCTGACCGAGCATGCCCAGCAGCAAGGACTCGACGTAACCACAACGCCCCTGCGGCACAGGGCGCCCCGCCGCTTCGAAAAGCGCTGCCGCCTCCCGGATCTGCACCAGCGCCACGGCCGGCTCGCGCTGGCTGCGGCAGCGCGCCTCCGCGAGCAGCCACAGCGCCTGAGCCCGGGCCAGCGGTGCATCGCCCGGCTCGGCGAGCGCGGCCTCGGCCGTGGCGATGGCGGCGACCAGCTCGCCCCGCCGCATCTGCACCAGGCCCTGGGCGATCCGCGCACGAAGCTGCCAGTCCGGATGCCGCTGCGCCAGCCGTGCGAGCGACCCGGCCGCATCCGCGGCAGCGTCCAGGTCGCCGAGCGCGATGAAGCTCTCCACGCGCAGCTCCAGCACCCGGCCATCGCGCACCCAGGGCGCGCTGGCATCGATGAGGCGTTGGTGCTGCCCCGACCAGGCCAGGTCGGTCAATTCCTCCAGCACGGCAGGTTCGGGGCGCAAGGGCATCGCGGGCAAGAGCGAAGCTGAGGCCCGGCGAGTCTAGTCGGCTTGCGGCAGCGTGAGTCTCATGACCGTCCCCAAGGGGCCGGTGCGCAACAGCTCGGCGTTACCCCCGTGCATGTCCATCACGCGGCGCACGATGTACAGGCCGAGTCCGTGGGTGGATTCCGCCCCGGCACTGCCGCGCGCGCCGCGTGTGAACAGGCGCGGCAGCAGCTCGCGCGGAATGCCCGGGCCGGCGTCGGCCACTTCCAGCTGCAGGGCCGGGGGCTCGTCGAAGTCCATCACATGCAGCGCCACGGTGCTGGCACCGGGTGCGTACTTCAGCGCGTTGGACAGCAGGTTGCGCAGCGCCAGGCGCATCAGGCTCATGTCCATCAGCGCTGTGCGGGTGGCGGTGTGGCGGTGCACCACGATGCGCCCGCGCTGTTCGCGCGGCAGGTCGGCGATGCTCACAGCCAGCAGGGTGTCGATGTCCGCATCTTCGCGGGCGATGCGGCCGCCGCCGGCGAGCAGGCTGGCCGCCGCCAGCGTGTTGTCCACGCCGGCCAGCACCTGGCTGAGCACGGCCTGTGCCCGGGTCAGCCGCATCTGCGCCTCACGTTCGCCCTGGCCTGCCAGGCTGAGCGCGGCGCTCTGCAGCGCGGCGCTGGCGTTGTTCAGCGGCTGGCGCACCTCGTGGGCCAGCACGTCGAGCATCTCGGAGCGCTCGCGCAGCAGCTGGTCGAGCTCCTGCACGTGCCGCTCAGTCTGGCGGCGCATCTGCTGCTCGTGGGCCAGTTCGGCCTGGCGCTGCAGGTCTTCGGTGATGTCGTCCACCAGGGCGAGTGCCCGCAGGGGCTGTCCCTCCGGCGTGTATTCAGCCACCGCAGAAATCAGCACGTCCCGCAGGCGTCCATCGACGGTGATCAACTGAAGCGCGCAATCCGAGACCTGGCCATCGCGCCACATGGCCGGGCGGTAGACCTCGCGGAGCTGGCGTGCCGAGGCGGGCGTCATGAAATCTTCCAGGGAACGTCCGATGACCTGCTGGCGCTTGTAGCCCAGGCGGTCCAGCCAGCGGTTGGAGACGCTGAGCACCCGGCCCGCGGCATCGACCGAGTGCATCAGCGCCGGCGTGGACTCGTACAGCGCCCGCAGCCGCTGGCGGTTGTGCTCCAGCTCGACCGCGGCCCGATGGTGTTCAGTCACGTCCTGGCAGGCGCCCACCAGCCGCACCGGTACGCCGTCCTGCCAGTCGACCTGGCCCTGGGACAGCACCCAGATCTCGCGCCCCTTGGCCGTCACCAGGGGCAGCTCGAGGCTCCAGGGCTCACCGTGGGCCACGCCACGGCGCAGGGCGGCCTCGATGACCGGACGCGCTTCGGGCTTGTAGTAGCTGAAGGCCTCCTGCAGGCTCGGGCGATAACCGGGCTCCACATCGTGGATGCGGCAGGTCTGGTCGCTCCACACCAGCTCTTCAGTCTGCAGGTCCAGGCTCCAGCCGCCGATGCCAGCGACACGGCCGGTGCGGTCCAGCAGCGCCTTGCTGTCGCGCAATTCGCGTTCAGCGGTGATCCGATCCGTCACGTCCTCGACCACCCCCACATACCCCGCGAGCGCTCCCCCGGCCGACACCAGCGGACGTGCTCGCACCCAGAACTGGCGCACGCTGCCATCGCGCCGGCCCCGGTAGCGCATCTCGAACGGTTCCCGGCGCTCGACGCTGCGGCGCCAGTGGTCCAGCACCCAGGCCCGGTCCTCGGGCTGCACCGTGGCGGCCCAGCCGTCGCCCAGGCTTTGCGCAGCACTCAGCCCACTGGCCGCCTGCCAGCCTGCATTCGTGTAGGTAAAACCCCCGGCCGTGTCGGTGCGAAACACGCCGAGCGGCGCCGTTTCGGCCAGCACGGCAAAGGGATCGGCGCTCGCCCCAAGGCCTGAGGCGGCGGCCAGATTCGCCTGGCTGGCACCGTCGTCGGGTGGCGTGGGCATCATCAACATGACCGAGAGCTTATGGCATGCCGCACGCCGCCTGCGGCAAGATGTGAGCATGGACGAGCATGAATTCGACGCCCTGATCAGCCGGGTGAATGCCGGCGACTCGGGCGCGCAGGACGCCCTGTTCGCCGCGGCCTACCCCGCCCTGCGGGAGCTGGCCAGCAGCCGGCTGCGCGAAGGCGGCGGTCATGCCGATGGCCTCCACACGACCCAGCTCGTCCATGAAAGCTATCTGCGCCTGTCCCGCAGCGCCCGGCTGCGGCCGGAGACCCGCCGGGAGTTCTTCGCCTACGCCGCCCGCGTGATGCGGGAGTTCATCGTCGAGGCCTTGCGCCGTCCGCGGGCCGGCGAGCCGCTGACGCTGGACACGGCGAGCGAGCTGCCGCTGTCGGCCGAGGCCGACGAGGTCTTGCGGGTTCACGAGGCCCTCGCGGCGCTGCAGGCGGCCGAGCCGCGCCTGGCCCAGGTGGTGGAGATGCGCTATTTCGGTGGCTACACCGAGGTCGAGATCGGCGACGTGCTCGGCCTGACCGAGCGCACCGTGCGCCGCGACTGGGACAAGGCCCGACTGCTGCTGATGGCCTTGCTGCGCTAGCGCCCCCATGGCCTCGCTGAGCACCGCCGACCTCGCCGCGCTGAGCGCCCTGCTCGATGCGGCGCTGGCTCTCCCGGCCGAAGACCGCCCCGCATGGCTCGCCACGGTCGAGAACGAACGCTGGCGCGAGGCGCTGGGCCGCATGCTGGCCGACCACGCCGCCCTGCCCGAGAGCGGTGCCCTGCACGCCCTGCCCCGGCTGGCCGAACCACCGCCGGCCGAACCGGGCGAACGCATCGGGCCCTGGCGCCTCATCGAGGAGGTGGGCCGGGGCGGCATGGGCAGCGTCTGGCGGGCCGCGCGGGCCGATGGCGTCTTCGAGCGCGAAGTGGCCCTGAAGCTGCCACGCCGCTCGCGCCGGTCCGCGCTGTCCGATCAGGCGCTGGCCGAACGTCTGGCGGCAGAACTGCGCATCACGGCCCGGCTGGAACATCCCCACATCGCACGCCTGTACGACGCCGGCATCGACGCCCAGGGGCGCCCCTACCTCGCGATGGAGTTCGTCGCGGGTCGGCCGATCAGCACCCACGTGCAGCGGGCCCGGCTCGGCGTGCCGGCGACGTTGCAGCTGCTGGCCCAGGTGGCCCGGGCCGTCGCCTGCGCGCATGAGAACGGCGTGATTCACCGCGACCTGAAACCCGGCAATGTGCTGGTGGCAGCCGACGGTACGCCACGGCTGCTCGACTTCGGCGTCGCCACCGTGCGGGCCGGTCCTGCTGCGACGCCGGGCTCGGCAGGCCTCACGCCGGCCCATGCCGCGCCCGAGCAGCTGGCCGGCGCATCGCCGAGCGAAGCTGCCGACATCTACTCGCTGGGCGTGCTGGCCTACGAGCTGCTCAGCGGCGAGCTGCCGCACGGCGCCGCCGGACCGCGCGAGCCGCAGGCACTGCGCCCGCCCAGCGCGCGATGCGCCGACCCCGCCCGCGCCCGCGCGCTGCGAGGTGGCGTGGATGCGCTGCTGATGCAGGCTCTGTCGCCCGAACCCAGCCGCCGACCGGCCTCGGCCGCTCGGTTCGCCGCCGCACTGGAGCACCATGCGGAGCGACTCGGGCCTGCGGGCCGGCGCAACCGCCGCGCGGTGGCCGCGGCCGCCAGCGTGTTGGTGGCCCTCGGGCTGGGCGCTGGCGTGGCTGTCGTGCAGGCCCAGCGTGCCGCGACGGCCGTCGAGCGGGAACAGGCGGCTCGGGCCTTGGTGACGGAGGTCTTCCGGCTCCAGGCCCGCGACGCCACCAAGACGCAGACCCCCGCCGAAGTGCTGGCCCGCAGCGCAGCCCTGATCGAGCCGCGCTTCGAGCCGGCTGCCCAGGCCCAGATGTACGCTGGCCTGAGCCGGCTGTTGGCGGACATGGGTGCCGCACGTCTGGCGGTGGACGTGGGCAAGCGGCGCCTGGCCGCGCTGGACCACGCGCAGGCGCCACCCGCCGAGCGCGCGCCGGCGTGGCGCCAGCAGGCCAGCCTCCAGCTCGACGCCCGCGACCCCGACGCAGCCGATGCCAGTGCGCGTCAGGCCCTCGCGGTCGACCCGGCCGACGTCGAGGCCCAGGTGCTGCTGCTGCGCAGCCTCGTCGCTCGGCATCGTTTCGCCGACGCCGCGCCGCGCCTGGCCGACCTGGAAGCCCACGCGCCGGCGGGGAGCCTGGCTGCAGCGTGGGCACAGTCGCTGCGCGGGCGGCTGCTGCTGGCCGAGAACCATCGCAGCGACGCCCTGCCCCTGCTGCGGCGCGCCGTCTCGACGGCGCTCGGCGCCGCTGGCCCGCAGTCGCTCGACCTGGTCGCGATGCGGCTCGCTGCGGCCGAAGCCTTGCTTGGCAATGACCAAGGCCGCGAGCTGCAGGCGCAACTCGATCCCGCGCTGGCCACCCTCGACCGGCTGGGCGGTGCGCATGCCGTGCGAGCGGCCGTCATCGCGGCGCGCATGGCCACCGCGCGCTACACGAGCTACTTCCAGATCAGCGCCGACGAGGCGCTGGCCACCATCCGCGCCAGCCGCGCCCGGCTGCAGTCGCGCGGCGAGGCCCTGCCGGACGAGGTCACCGCACCGCTGGACCTGTTCGAGGCCAGCGTGCTGGCCCGCAGCGGCGACATCGGTGCCGCGCGGCCGCTGATCGAGCGCAGTCGGGCCGCGCTGGAAGCCGATGCGCGAACGCCGCCCGAGCGGCTGCGTCTGGGCCACACGGTCGGTGAAATCTACGAAGCCCTGGGCCGGCATGCCGACGCCGACCGCTACTACCGGATGGCCTTGCAGGCACGCATCGACGGCGGCTACGGCCAGCACCCGATCACGGCGTTCCAGTACGCGGTGCTGGCGACCAATCTGTCGGCCGGTGGCCGCACGGAGGCCGCCCTCGCGGTCCTCGACCAGGCGCCCGTCTTCCCGCCGGTGGCCGACCCCGGCACGCCGAACCCGCAGCGCTTCACGCACATGCTGCAGCTCGCGCGGGCCCGCGTGCTGCTGGATGCCGGCCGCGCCGAGGCGGCGCTCGCCGCCATCCCGGCCGGGCTGAATCACCCGGCGGGCGAGGACCGGGTGAGCCTCTACGACACGCAACTGGCGCTGGCGCTGCGCGGCGAGGCACGCTGCGCGCTGCAGCAAGCCCGGCCGGGCCTGGCCGACCTGAAGGCCAGCCTGATGCTCGTGCCCCGCACGCGCGATGACCCGCTGGATACCGAGGTCGCACGGCTTCATGCCGTCACGGGCGTTTGCGCGCTGCTGGCGGGGGAGCGCGCCGTCGCGCATCAGGAGGCTGAACGGGCCAGGCGCAGTTTCAGCGCCCGGCCCTGGGCCGCCGACTACCGCCAGGCGCCGCTCAGGCGCCTGGATACTGCGCTCGCCGCCCGCGGTTGATCAGGGCACGGCGCGCCCGAGGTGGCGCACCCAGAAGGACTCGTACTTGCGGTGCCAGCCGGCAGGCCGGACCACGCCGCCCAGCGCATGCGCGCCGTCCGGATCGAGGAAGAGCTCCACGAGCGACTCCTTGCCCGAGTCCAGCAGCTCGCGGTAGACGTTGACCGTGTCCTGGTAGAGCACGTTGGGGTCCTGCATGCCGTGCACCAGCATCAGCGGCTTCTTCAGGCCCCGGGCCAGCGGCAGCAGCGAGTACTTGCGCAGGTTGGGCTTGCTGCGGTCGACCTTGCCGATGGTGCGGCCGCTGTACCAGCTGTTGTAGTTTTCCCATTCGGTCGGGCCGGCGCCGGCGATGCCGGCGGCGAACAGGTCGGGGCGTGTGTACATCGTGTACTGCGTCTGGAAGCCGCCGAAGCTCCAGCCGTTCAGGCCGATGCGGCTGCCGTCGACGCCGAACTGGGCCGGCATCAGCTTGACGAGGTCCTCCAGGTCCTCCGACTGCGGCTCGCCGGCGCGCTCCCAGTTGGCGTCGGAGAACTTGCGGCCGTAGTTGCTGTGGCCGCGCGGGTCGACGGCGATCGTCACGTAGCCGTGCTTGGCGGCCATGTACTGGCCGAAGAGGTAGGCGGTGTTCTGGAAGCTGTCGACCTCGACGATGTGCCGGTCGTTCAGCGGGCCGCCGTAGACGTAGACCACCGCCGGGCGCTTGTCGCTGGCCTGCCAGCCCGCGGGCTTGAAGACGTAGGCCTGGATGCGGTCCCCGTGGCGGTTGGTGTAGCTGAAACGTTCCGGCTGCAGCAGCTTCAGATCGGCCAGGGCCTTGTCGCTGCTGTCGGTCAGCACGCGGGCCGGCGTGCGGGCGTCGGTGGCCAGCAGCTTCAGCTCCGGGCGGCGCGCCCAGTTGCCGGCATTGGCGGCGACCCAGCGACCGTCCTCCGACACGGCCGCACTGCGGTGAAACTCGCCGGCCGGCCCGATGGGGCGCATCGCGCCGGTCGCCAGGTCCACGCGCAGCACGTTCATGGCCGCGCTGTCGCCTTGATTGGCCAGCACGAACATCGCCTGACTGTCAGCGCTGAAGCCAACCACCGTGGGGGCCTCGAAGTCACCCTTCATCAACGGGCGCAGGGCTCGCGTGGCCACATCGATGGCGTAGGGCTGGCGCCAGCCGGCCTCGTCGAGCACCAGCACCAGGGTCTTGCCGTCGGGCGTGAAGCGGGGCTTGAGCACGTTGACCACTTCATGGCCCACGTCACCGCGGCGCTCCAGCACCATCGCGGGCTTGGCGAGTGCCTCGTGGCACGCACCAGGTCCCGTTCCGATGCACTCAGAACCCCTGCCATCCGTTGAACCGATGTACACGCGCAGCAATTCCTTCTCACGCTCCCAGGTCGTGAACGCGTAGCGGCTGCCGTCCTTGGCCCAGGCCACGTCGCTCATCTCGAACCAGACGTCGCCGCCGTTGTTCGTGAACACCGGCTCGGGTTGCTTGCGCGGCGGCTCGGCGCCCGTGGGCACGGCGCGGATGTACAGCGCCAGCGGTCGCTCGGTGCGCTTGTCGTCGGACACCTCGCGGTTGACCTTCTTCGCCGTGGCCCAGCGCTCGCTGTAGTTCATGATCTCGACCTGCCGCCCCGGGGGCGCGGGCTTGTCGTCGGCGGTTTTCACCGGGGCCTTGGCCAGCAGCGACATCCAGCGGCCGTCCTCGCTGATGACGGTCTGCTCGATGCGGTACTTCTTCTGCTCGTCGTCCGGGTGGATCAGCTCGCGGTTGACCACCTGCACGCCGGCCTGCTTGAACGACAGCCGCAGCACGCGCGTCTCGTCCATGTAGATGAAGCCGGTGTCATCCGGCGTGTAGGCGACGGTGCGCAGCTCGCGCTGCGTGGCGACCAGGGGCGTCGGCGCCTTGGCGTCCGGCTGCCAGCGGTACAGGCCGCCGCGGTACTGGAAAACGAGTTCGTCGGCCTTGTTGGCCCAGACGAACTGCGCCGGGCCGGGGTAGAGGTCGGTCGGCTTGAGCTTCTCGCTTGCGAGCTTCTTCTTCAGCTCGTCGCGCAGTTCCCAGAGTTCCTTCTCCTTGTCGTCCTTCTTGTCTGCGGCCGACGCGGCCGGCGCAGGGGCAGGAACGGGCTTGCCCGCGCGCTGGGCAGCGAGCACGGCAGTGGCGTACTTCTCGGCGTCGGCCTCGGCCTTGTCGGCCGCCTTCTGGGCGTCGTCCTTGGCCTTCTTGTCGGCCAGTTCCTTCTTGAGCTGCTCGATCGCGGCGGTTTCCCACTGCGACAGGTCCACCTTCTCGCCGCGCAGATAAGCCTGCTGGGCCAGCTCGCGGGCCTGGCGCTCGGCGTACTCGGTGTTGCGCTGGGCGAGCTTCTTGTCGAAGCGGGCCATGTCCTCCGGGGCCTCGAACGCGGCCATCACCTGGGGCGACGTGACCCGCGTGGACTTGCCGGTGCGGGTGTCATGCACCCACAGGTCGGCGCCGGGCTCGCCGAAGGGGCTCCAGAGGTAGGCCAGGTAGCGACCGCTCTTGCTGAAGGCGGCCTCCTTGGCCACTTCGCCGCGGTAGGGCTGGGCGCGGAAGATCTGTTCGAGGGACGGCACGGCGTCCGGGGCGGCCTGTGCCTGCAGCGGGGCAACGGCAGACAGGGCCAGAGCGAGGGTCAAGGCGCCGAGGGCGGCGAAGGGGGCGGGCTTCAAGGGGGTCTCCTGAATGGGGCCCCTGGGGTGAGGGGCGGCGAATTCTAGGGAGGTGAGAGGTGGGGGGCAGGTGGTCACATCGGGTTTGTGCCAGGGTGGTTGGCTGCGGGTTGCTCTTGCCGAGAGCCTTGTCCGCTCGGTGCACCGTGCCGGGAGTCCGCCCCGGCGGGCGGGTAACTTTCTTCTGCTGCGCCAGAAGAAAGTCACCAAAGAAGAGGCGCCAACCGCAAGTCATCGGGCTGGCGCGAAGGCTCTCGCGCGAAAACCCACGCTCTACTTCGGCGCAGAAGCGACCCGCTGGGCTCTCGCCTCCCACTTGGCACGAGCACCAGCAATCACACCTTCACCACGCTTAACGCCGGCTGCACGCCGGGCTCAACAGTGAATGCACTCCATGCCGGAACGCGCCGTCGACGGCGCTTGGCTTTGAACTCGTGAGTTCGGCGTGCAGCCGACGTTAGGCGCACGGACGATGGATGCATCGGTCTCGTGACAAGGACAGCAGCGAGAGCGAAGCGGCTCGCCTCGTTTGCGGAGACAAGCGTGAGTTCTCGCGCGATGTCCTTGGCAGGCCAGAGGCGACTTGCGGTTGGCGCCTCTCTTTTGGTGACTTTTCTCTGGCGCAGCAGAGAAAAGTTACCCGCCATCGCGGGGCGGATTCCCGCGGCGGTGCACCGAGTGGCACAGGCTCTCCGCAAGAGCAACCCTCAACCCGGCCACCGGCTGGCAAGCCCGCCCGCCGCTCAAGCCGCCTTCGTCTCCGTCACGGCCACCTCACCCCGTGTCTTCCACATCGACACGATCACCCCACCCGCGATCAGCCCAAAGGTGACGCTTAACGACACCACCGCCGGCACCTTGCCAATGACGCCCACCAGGAAGATCTTGCTGCCGATGAACACCAGCACCAGGGCCAGGGCGTACTTCAGGTACTTGAAGCGGTGGATCATCGCGGCGAGTGCGAAGTACAGCGCGCGCAGGCCCAGGATGGCGAAGATGTTGCTCGTGTAGACGATGAACGGGTCGGTCGTGATCGCGAAGATGGCCGGCACCGAGTCCACCGCGAAGATCAGGTCCACGAACTCCACCAGCAGCAGGGCCAGGAACAGCGGCGTCGCAAAGCGCTCGATGCGGCCGGTCTTGGGGTCCGTTTCGCGCACCCAGAAGGCGCTGCCCCGCAGACCGTCCGTCACACGCAGGTGCTTCTTGAGCCACTTCAGCAGCGGGTTGTTCGCGATGTCCGGCTCGTGGTCCACCATGAACCACATCTTGATGCCGGTGAGCACCAGGAACGCGCCGAACAGGTACAGGATCCAGCTGAACTGGCTCACCAGCGTCGCACCCAGGCCGATCATGATCGCGCGCAGCACGATCACGCCCAGGATGCCCCAGAACAGCACGCGGTGCTGATACAGCCGCGGGATCGCGAAGAAGCTGAAGATCAGCGCGATGACGAAGACGTTGTCCATCGACAGCGACTTCTCGATCATGAAGCCGGTGTAGTAGTCCATGC
>RXJW01000202.1 GCA_003963005.1 Burkholderiales bacterium | reverse complement strand
GGAATACATCACGCCGGTCCACTTCGGGCCCCAGTAGTAGACGCCGGCGAACAGCGCGTACAGCGAGCCGGCCACCAGCACGTAGTGGAAGTGGGCGACGACGTAGTAGGTGTCCTGGATCTGGATGTCGATCGGCGCCATCGCGCAGATCAGGCCGGTGAAGCCGCCCATCGTGAACACGAAGATGAAGCCCACGGCCCACAGCATCGGGGTCTCGAAGGTCATCGAGCCGCGCCACATCGTGGCCAGCCAGTTGAAGATCTTCACGCCCGTGGGCACCGCGATCAGCATGGTCGCGTACATGAAGAACAGCTGGCCCGTCACCGGCATGCCGGTGGCGAACATGTGGTGGGCCCACACGATGAACGACAGGATCGCGATGGAGGCCGTGGCGTACACCATGGAGGCGTAGCCGAACAGGCGCTTGCGGGCGAAGGCCGGCACGATCTGGCTGATGATGCCGAAGGCCGGCAAGATCATGATGTACACCTCGGGGTGGCCGAAGAACCAGAAGATGTGCTGGTACATCACCGGGTCACCGCCGCCCGCGGGGTTGAAGAAAGCGGTGCCGAAGTGGCGGTCCGTCAGCGTCATCGTGATGGCACCGGCCAGCACGGGCATGACGGCGATCAGCAGGTAGGCGGTGATCAGCCAGGTCCAGGCGAACATCGGCATCTTCATCAGCGTCATGCCGGGGGCGCGCATGTTGAGGATGGTCACGATGATGTTGATCGAGCCCATGATGGAGCTCGCGCCGAGGATGTGCATCGCGAAGATGCCGGCGTCCATCGACGGGCCCATCTGCAGCGTCAGCGGTGCGTAGAGCGTCCAGCCGGCCGCGGGGGCGCCACCGGGCATGAAGAAGCTGCTGACCAGCATGAGGGCCGCCGGGATCATCAGCCAGAAGCTGAAGTTGTTCATCCGCGCGAAGGCCATGTCGCTCGCGCCGATCTGCAGCGGGATCATCCAGTTCGCGAAGCCCACGAAGGCCGGCATGATCGCGCCGAACACCATGATCAGACCGTGCATGGTCGTGAACTGGTTGAACAGCTCGGGGTTGAAGAACTGCAGACCCGGCTTGAACAGCTCGGCGCGGATGCACAGCGCCAGGATGCCGCCGACCATCAGCATGGTGAAGCTGAACAGCAGGTACAGCGTGCCGATGTCCTTGTGGTTGGTCGCGAACACCCAGCGGCGCCAGCCGGTGGGTGCGTGGTGGTCGTGATGGTCGTCGTGGGCGTGGTCGCCAGCGTGGCCACCGTGAACGCCGTGGGGGGGAAGCACTGCACTCATGGGATTACCTCTGATTCGGCGTTCGCGGGTTACTTGCGGGCGGCGACGATTTCGGCCGGCTGCACGGTCTGGCCGGTCTTGTTCGACCAGCTGTTCTTCGTGTACGAAATGACGGCGGCGATGTCGGTGTCGCTCAGCTGCTTCCAGGACGGCATGCCCTTGTCCATGCGACCGTTGAGCAGCACCTGGATCTGCTCCAGGTGGTTGTCGGACAGCACAACCGCCGAGCCGTCCAGCGCCTTGATCGGGCCGGCGCCCTTGCCGTCGGGCTTGTGGCACACCGCACAGTTGGCGGCATAGACCTTCTCGCCGCGGGCCACCAGGGCAGCCTGCTCCCAGACCTTGCTCGGGTCATCGGCCTTGGCGGCGATTTCCTTTTTCTTGCCGTCCACCCATTTGGTGTAGTCCTCGGCGGAGACCACCTTCACGTGGATGGGCATGTAGGCGTGCTCCTTGCCGCAGAGCTCGGCGCACTGGCCGTAATAGTCACCGACCTTCTCGGCCTTGAACCAGGTGTCGCGCACGAAGCCGGGGATGGCGTCTTGCTTGACACCGAAGGCCGGCACCATCCAGGCGTGGATGACGTCGTTGGCCGTGGTGATGATGCGAACCTTCTTGTCGACCGGCACCACAAGCGGGTTGTCGACCTTGAGCAGGTAGTTGTCCACCGGCTCCGGGTTGCCGGAGTTGGAGGCCTCGCGCTGCTCGGTGTCGAGCGTGGCCAGGAAGCCGATGCCCTCGCCCTCGCCCTTGAGGTAGTCGTAGCCCCATTTCCACTGGTAGCCGGTGGCCTTGATGGTCAGGTCGGCGTTGGTGGTGTCCTTCATGGCGACCACCACCTTCGTGGCCGGCAGCGCCATGCCGATGACGATCAGGAAGGGCACGACCGTCCAGGCGATCTCGACAGCCACGCTTTCGTGGAAGTTGGCCGACACCGCGCCCTTGGATTTGCGGTGCTTGAAGATCGAATAGAACATCACGCCGAACACCGCCACGAAGATCACGAGGCAGACGATCAGCATGAAGTTGTGCAACCACATCTGGTCGCGAGCGATGCTGGTCACCGGCTCGGGCAGATTGATCTGATTGACGCCGGGGCCGCCTTTGAGGTCGTTCACCGCCAGGGCGGGGCCCGCTGCCAGGACTGCCGCCGCCGCTGCAGCCCAACGGCCGCAGGCGCTTGCGGCACTCTGCACTCGTGCGTTCATCATCGTCATGGTTGTCACTTGCTTCTTTGTAGAGCGGTGCTTGCAATCAAGCCTGGCGGCCTGATGTAGAACACCGGTTCCGGGGTGCGCTTTCGGTCGCGAACAGGGCTTTTCAGACTGTCCTTGATGCAGCGCAGGAGTTTAGCCCACGAGCCTTGTTCCTCTGCCCCGTGAGAGCCCCGGGGAATCACCCACCCGACCGTCCTTCGCGCAGCCTGGCGCGCATCGCGTCGACCGACACGACTGTCTCCGCGGCGACAGTCAGCCGCGGCGCCGCCTTGAAGGCGTGGCCGAAGACGAGTTCCACTGTCAGCACGAGTCGGCCCTGCGCATCGCGCAGCGTGTCCAGCTCGGCCAGCAGGTGCCGGTGCCAGGCGCGACCACGAAGGCCGCCGAAGCGCGCCGGCGAGACATTGCCGCCGAGTGCGCGCAGGTCTTGCAGCAGCCGCTCGGGGCTCGTCCAGGTCAGGCGCAGGCGCTCCTGGTCCATCACCGGGTCGGCGAAACCAGCCTTGAGGACGAGGTCGCCGATGTCGTGCATGTCCCACCAGTCCGGTGACGGCCGGCCCCAGCCGTTGCGGGTATAAAGCGGCCGCAGTTCCACGAAGCTGTCCGGCCCCAGGCCCGAGAACATCACGAAGCCGCCGACTGCTAGGCTCTGCTGCCATTCGGCGAGCACCCGGGGCAAGTCCGGGGCCGCATGCAGCGCCATGTTGGACCAGACCAGTTCCACCTCGGGCCGGGCCGGCAACGTGAGCACCTGACCCGACGCCCCACCACGGAAACGGCGCCACCAGCCCGGCGCCCGTTCGGCTGCGGCACGCGCCACCAGGTCAGGCTCGCCCTCATGCCACAGCAGGTCGGCATCGGGGTAGGCGCGGCGCAGCAGGTCGGCGCTCGCACCGAGGGCGGGCGACGTATCGAGCACACGCGCAGGCTGCAGTTTGATGAGCGGGAGCCGCTCGGCCATGCGGCCCGCCACCTCGCCGTGCAGCCAGGGCGCGGCGGCCATCCGGGCCAGCCGGCGCGCCTGATGACGTAGCGCCGCCGGGTCCAGATCCTGGGGCCGCGGCCCCTTGTTTGAAGTAGGGGTCGGTACCGGCTCACTCATGGGGCGGTCAGTATATTGAGACGATGCCTGAGCGTGACTTGCCGGGTCACAAGCCCGCACTGATCGAAAAAGTGCTGATGCGCTGTGCCGGCCAGTGCACGGTCTGCCGCGCCTGGAGTCACCAGACGATCTGTGACAGCTGCCTGGCGCTCTATGCCCGCCCCCAACCGCGCTGCTGGACCTGCGCGGCCCGGCTGCCGCCCGAACGGATCGGTCGACCGCAGGCACAGTGCGGCCGCTGCCTGCGTGAGCCGCCACCGCTGGACCGCACCGTGGCCGCGCTCGATTACGCCTTCCCGTGGGACGGCCTGCTCCAGCACTTCAAGTACCACCAGGCGCTGGAATTGCGCGAGAGCCTGCTGGAGCGGCTGAACACCGCCCTGAATGCTGCCGACGTCGTCGAACCCGACTGGCTGCTGCCCGTGCCGGTCTCCATCGAACGGTTGCGAGAACGCGGCTACAACCAGTCATACGAACTGGCACGTGCGCTGGCCCGGCGCCGCGGGGTGCGCTGCGACCCCGAGATGCTGCTGCGCGTGCGGCACAACGAGCGGCAAGCGGGGCTCGCCCTCGACGCCCGCGCGGCCAATGTGCGTGGTGTGTTCGCCGTGGACCCGCTGCGCGCCGCACGCCTGCGAGGCACGACGGTGGCACTGCTGGACGACGTGATGACCAGCGGCTCGACGGTGTTCGAGGTGGCCGGCGTGCTGCTCCAGGCCGGCGCGATGAGCGTGCAGGCCTGGGTCGTCGCGCGCACGCCGGAACCGGGCGACGCCTGACCCGCAGTGCGGCGGATACTCCCGCCCCATGTTCCGCATCGTCCTCGTCCACCCGGAAATCCCGCCCAACACCGGCAACGTGATCCGCCTCGCGGCCAACACCGGCTGCAGCCTGCACCTGATCGAGCCGCTGGGTTTCTCGATGGAAGACCGCCTGCTGCAGCGCGCCGGGCTCGACTATCACGAGTACGCCCCCGTCAAACGCCATGCCGACTGGGCAGCCTTCCTCGCGGCGCAGGCGCCGGACCCCGCGCGCCTGTTCGCGTTCACGACCCGCGGCAGCCAGCCTTTTGCCGACGTGGCCTGGCAGCCGGGCGACTGGCTCGTCTTCGGCAGCGAAACCGCCGGCCTGCCACCGGCCCTGCGTGACAGCTTGCCGGCGTCGCAACGCGTGCGGCTGCCGATGCGTGAAGGCCAGCGCAGCCTCAACCTCAGCAACAGCGTGGCGGTGGCCGTCTTCGAGGCCTGGCGCCAGAACGGCTACGCCGGCGGCGCCTGATCACTCGGGGCGCGCCTGGCGACCCATCAACAGATCCACGCCCTGCGCCGCCGTGACGCGCCCTTGCAGCAGCGCCACCATCGCTTCGGTGATCGGCATTTCCACACCGGCAGCCCGCGCACGCTCGAGCACGGTGGGGGCGCTGTAGACGCCTTCGGCCACGTGCCCGAGCTGGGCCAGGATCTCCGGCACGGCCAGCCCCTGCGCCAACAGCAGGCCGACGCGCCGGTTGCGCGACAGGTCGCCGGTCGCGGTGAGCACGAGATCGCCCAGGCCTGACAAGCCCATGAAGGTCTCGGCCCTGGCGCCCAGGGCCAGGCCCAGGCGCAGCATCTCGGCCAGGCCCCGGGTGATCAGGGCGGCCCGGGCATTCAGGCCCGGGGCATCCGGCGCGGCGGCCGAGAGGCCGTCACACACGCCGACGGCAATCGCCATCACGTTCTTGACCGCCCCGCCCACCTCGACGCCGACCGGGTCGCTGGACGTGTAGACCCGCAGCCGCTCACCATGAAAGGCTTCGACGGCGGCCTGCGCCAGCGACTCGTCCTCGCTCGCCGCGACCAGCGCCGTCGGGCGGCCCGACGCCACTTCCTGCGCAAAGCTCGGGCCTGACAGCACACCCACGCGCATCGCCGGCTGCAGCTCCCGTGCGATCTCATGTCCCAGGCGCCCGGTGCCGGCCTCGAAGCCCTTGCACAGCCACAGCACCCGCTGCGCCGACGGCAGCGCGGCCAGCGTGGCGCGCAGGCCCGACATCGGCGTGGCCACAATCGTCAGCCCACCCGCGGCGTGTGCCACCGCCGCCTCGAAATCAGCGCCCAGCGCCAGGCCGTCGGGCAAGGCGCTGTCGGGCAGGTAGGCCAGATTGCGGCGTGAGGCGCGCATCTGCACGACGGCCACGGCATCGCGCCCCCAGAGGTGCACGTCATGGCCGGCGCGTGCCGCCTGGATGGCCAGGGCCGTGCCCCAGGCACCCGCACCCAGCACGCTGATCTTCAACGTCGTCATGCCTGGAAGTGTCGCCCAAGCAAAACGCCCCGCACGGGGCGGGGCGCCATCGACCGGGCGAACCCGATGTTCAGTTGACGGTCTGGCCGCCCTGCGCGGCGCGCTGAGCCTGCTGGGCTTCGAACATCGCCTGGAAGTTGACTTCCGTCAGCAGCACCGGCGGGAAGCCCGCGCGCGTGCAGACGTCGGAGACGATGGCGCGCAGGTACGGGTAGACCATCTGGGGGCAGACGATGCCCAGGATGCCTTCCAACTGCTCTTGCGGCACGTTGCGGATCTCGAAGATGCCGGCCTGCTTGGCCTCGACCAGGAACAGCGTCTTGTCGCCGACCTTGGTGTTGACGGTGGCCGTCACGCTGACTTCGAAGATGCCGTCGGTCACGTTCTCGGCCGACAGCGTCAGGTTGATGTCGACCTGGGGCTGTTGCTGCTCCAGCAGGATGTGCGGCGCGTTCGGCTGTTCCAGCGACAGATCCTTCAGGTACATGCGCTGGATCTGGAACACGGGGGTGCCTTCGGGGGCGGCTTGGATCTCGTCGGCCATGGAAAACTTTCTCGCGGAACGTCAAACAAAAGCCCGCGAGCAATGGCTGCGGGCGCACCGCCATTATGGGCGAGGCTGTATGACGGATTGCCGGGGGCTTGCCCGGGGCTTGAAATCAGGCGGCCTGGAGCAAGGGCAGCAGTCCACCGCGCTGATCGAGGGCGACGAGGTCGTCACACCCCCCCACATGGGTGTCGCCGATGAAGATCTGCGGCACGGTGCGGCGCCCGGTGCGGGCCATCATGGCCTGGCGCTCGGCCGGGTCCAGGTCGACGCGGATTTCCTCGATCTGGTCCACGCCGCGCTGCTTGAGCAGCGACTTGGCCCGGATGCAGAACGGGCAGACCTGGGTCGTGTACATCTTGACGGCAGCCATCGCCTGAAGCTCCTTACGCAGATTTCTCGACCGGCAGGCTGGCATCGCGCCAGGCCTTCAAACCACCGGCCAGGACCTGGGCCTTCTCGTAACCCAGCTTGCGAAGCATGCCTGCTGCACGGCCGGCACGTGCGCCGGTCGGACACACCACCACCAGCGGCAGGGCCTTGTTCGACGGCAGTTGCTTGTGCCCTTCGATCTGGCCGAAGGGAATGTTGCGCGCACCCACCGCATGGCCCTTGGCGAACTCCTCGGGCTCGGAGACGTCGATCAGGATGCCCTTCTCGCGGTTGACCAACTGCACCGCCTCGGCGGGGCTGACGCCCGCGCCCTGCGCGCCGCCGGCCAGCATCGGCCACAGCAGCATGCCGCCCGAAACGACGGCGGCGACGACCAAAAACCAGTTCTCGATCAGGAAGTTCAAGCAAGCATCCCGTGTGATTCAACGAAGCGGCTGATTATCGCCGGAGCCGATAATGCGCCGCCTTCCAACCCCGCACGACCTCTTGCCCATGTACAAGCTCGTCCTCATCCGCCACGGCGAATCGACCTGGAACCTGGAAAACCGCTTCACCGGCTGGACCGATGTGGACCTGACGCCCACCGGCGTCGAGCAGGCCAAGCAGGCGGGCCTGCTGCTGAAGGAGGCC
>RXJW01000103.1 GCA_003963005.1 Burkholderiales bacterium | reverse complement strand
GGCGATCAGCTCGGCGATGAAGCTGCGCGGCACGATGGCGCGCTCGTCGATCGTGAAGGGCACGCCCTGCAGCCAGGCCTCGCCGGTCAGGTAGGCGGCCGGCTTGCGGGTGCGGATGCGTTCGTCGACCAGGGCCGCGATGGCCGCTTCCTCGGCCACGCTCAGCTCCTGCCCCTCATGCTCGTCGAGCGCATCCAGCGGCAGCCCGAGCCGCCACAGCGCGAGCCAGGCGGCCTCGTCGAAGGCGTTGGTCGTGCCATGGCCAAAAAACAAGCCCGCCTGGGCGAGGCGGGCGGCTTGGGTGTCAATGCAGTCGATCAGCTTCAATTGCCGCGGACGTCCAGGGTGATTTCGGTGAAGCTGGCTTCGTCGCCCGCCTTCTCTTCCTTGCGGGGCGCCGTCGGCATGCGGGCGCCGGCGGTTTCGTTCTGCAGGCGCCACAAGAGGTTGGTGGGCGAATCGGCGAAGGCCAGGCCTTCCTCGCGGGTGATGATGCCTTCGCTGATCAGCTTGGCGAAGTGTTCTTCGTAGGTCTGCGAGCCCTCGGCGATCGACTTCTCCATGGCCTCCTTCACGCCGGTGAAGTCGCCTTGCTCGATGAGCTCGGCGGTCAGCTTGGTGTTCAGCAGGATCTCCACGACCGGCACGCGACCGCCCGCCGTGGCGCGCACGAGGCGCTGCGACACGACCGCCTTCAGGCCGGCGGCGAGGTCGTTCAGCAGTGCCGGACGGGATTCCGGCGTGTAGAACGACAGGATGCGGTTCAGCGCGTGGTAGGTGTTGTTGCCGTGCAGCGTGGCGACGACCAGGTGACCGGACAGCGCATAGCTGATGGCCGCGGTCATCGTCTCGCGGTCGCGGATTTCGCCGATCAGGATGCAGTCCGGGGCCTGGCGCAGCGCATTCTTCAGGGCGATCTGCAGCGTGGCGGTGTCGCGGCCGATCTCGCGCTGGTTCACGACCGAGCGCTTGTTGCTGAACAGGTACTCGATCGGGTCCTCGATGGTGAGGATGTGCCCGGTCATCGTCTGGTTGCGCATCTCGAGCATCGCCGCGAGCGTCGTGCTCTTGCCGGTGCCGGTGGCGCCCACCATCAGGATGAGGCCGCGCTTTTCCTTGATCATCGACCCGAGGATCGGGGGCAGGCGCAGAGACTCCAGCGTCGGGATGTCATGCGGGATGTGGCGGAACACGGCGGCGATGGAGCCGCGCTGCCGAAAGCCGGACAGTCGGAAGCTGCCGACCCCGTTGACCGACACCGCGAGGTTGAGCTCGCCGGTGTTGTCCAGCTCGGCCAGCGACGCCGGGTCGATGACCTCGGCCACCAGCTGACGCGGCTGGGGCGGCGTCAGCAGCTGGTCGGACAGCTGCACGGTCTGACCGTTGATGCGGATCAGCACCGGCATGTTGGCCGAGAGATAGCAGTCCGAGGCACCCTTGTCGGCCATCAGCCGCAGGATGCGCTCCATGTTGCCGCCGGTTGCCATGATCAGCTGCGCAGGAGTTCGTTGATGCTGGTCTTGGAGCGCGTCTGCGCATCCACCCGCTTCACGATGATGGCCGCGTACAGGCTGTAGCGGCCCCCGTCCTTGGGCAGGCTGCCCGAGATCACGACGGAGCCGGCCGGGATGCGGCCATAGCTGACCGTGTCGGTCGCGCGGTCGTAGATCGGGGTGCTCTGGCCGATGTAGACGCCCATCGAGATCACCGAGTTCTCCTCGACGATCACACCCTCGACCACTTCGGAGCGGGCCCCGATGAAGCAGTTGTCCTCGATGATGGTCGGGTTGGCCTGCAGCGGCTCCAGCACGCCGCCGATGCCCACGCCACCGCTCAGGTGCACGTTCTTGCCGATCTGCGCGCACGAGCCGACGGTGGCCCAGGTGTCGACCATCGCGCCTTCGTCAACGTAGGCGCCGATGTTCACGTAGCTGGGCATCAGCACCACGTTCCTGGCCTGGAAGCTGCCGCGCCGCGCGACTGCCGGCGGCACGACGCGCACGCCCGTGGCCCGCAGCTCGGCTTCGCTCATGCCGGCGAACTTGGTGGGCACCTTGTCGAAGAAGGTGAGGTCCTTGTCGCCCATCAGGCGGTTGTCGTTCAGACGGAAGGACAGCAGCACCGCCTTCTTGATCCACTGGTGGACCGTCCACTGGCCCACGCCTTCGCGGGTGGCCACGCGCAGTCGGCCGGCATCGAGCTCGGCGATGACGTGCTCGACGGCCTGGCGGAGCTCGGGCGCATTGGTGGGGTCCAGCGAGGCACGGTTGTCCCAGGCAAGGTCGATCAGGCTTTGCAGTTCAGCAGTGTTCATGCGAGCGATTTCGTGAAGGAAACGATGCGGCGGGCGGCTTCCAGGCATTCGGCCTCTTCGGCCACGAGAGCCAGGCGGATTCGCCCGGCGCCGGGGTTGATGCCGTGGGCTTCGCGGGCCAGCAGGCTGCCCGGGAGGACCGCGAGATTGTATTGAGCGAGCAGACCCTGGGCGAAGGCGACGTCATCCCCCCCGGGGACACCCGCCCAGAGGTAGAAACCCGCGTCGGGCAAGGCCACGTCGAGCACCTCGGCCAGCAGCGGCGTCACGTCGGCGAACTTGGCGCGGTAGCGGGCCCGGTTGTCCACAACGTGGGCTTCGTCGCCCCAGGCCGCGATGCTGGCGGCCTGCACGATCGGGCTCATCGCGCTGCCGTGGTAGGTGCGGTAGAGCAGGAACTTCTTGAGCAGCGCCGCGTCGCCGGCGACGAAGCCGGAGCGCAGGCCCGGCACGTTAGAGCGCTTGGACAGCGAGGTGAAGGAGATCAGGCGGCGGAAGTCGCTGCGGCCCAGCCGGGCCGCCGCCTCCAGGCCACCGAGCGGGGCCTCGTCGCGGAAGTAGATTTCCGAGTAGCACTCGTCGGATGCGATGGCGAAGCCGTGCCGGTCACTCAGTTCGAAGAGCCGCTGCCATTCGGCCAGCGGCATGACCGCGCCGCTCGGGTTGCCCGGCGAGCAGACGTAGAGCAGCTGGGTGCGGGCCCAGGTGGCGTCGTCGATCTGGGCCCAGTCGACCGCGAAGTTGCGAGCCGGGTCGGCATTGGCGTAAGCCACCTCGGCACCGGCGAGCAGCGCGGCGCCCTCGTAGATCTGGTAGAAAGGGTTGGGGCAGACGACGGTGGCGCCGGGGCGCGTGGCATCGACCACCGTCTGCGCGATGGCGAAGAGGGCTTCGCGCGAGCCGTTCACGGGGAGGATCTGCGTGGCCGGGTCCAGGGTCAGCGCATAGCGGCGCGAGATCCATGCCGCGATCGACTCCCGCAGCGCGGGCGTGCCGGCGGTGGCCGGGTAGGCGGCGAGGCTGTCCATCGCCCAATGAATGGCGTCCGCGATCAGGGTCGGCGCGGCATGACGGGGCTCGCCGATGCCCAGGGAGATGGCGCTGAGCGCCGGATTGGGCGTGATGCCGGCCGTGAGTTGGCGCAGGCGCTCGAACGGGTAGGGGTGCAGCCGCTCGAGCCGCGGGTTGGCAGGAAAGCTCATGCGGGCATGATAGGGGCGCCGTCGGGGATGGCGGCGAGGCCCCAGGCCTGCAGCCGTTCGCCAAATTCAGGCAGGTGTCGCAGCGAATCGAAGGCCGGGTCCACGGCTGCGCAGACGAGATTGAAGTCGTGCAGCTCGGCCGCTCGATCCAGCCAGCGCAGGGCGCCCGGGGCGTCCTGCAGGCGCGCTCGCACCATGGCGAGCTGGTAGGGCGGCGCCGTACCGGCCTCGAAGCGGGCGAGCAGTTCGGCAAAGGCCTGCTCTGCCGCGGCGGTGTCGCCGACAAGGGCCAGGCCCTGGGCCAGGCCGCACAGGCCGATGCTCAGCGTTGGCGCTGCGTCGATCAGCCGACGGTAGGCCTGCGCCCCTTCGGCGTGACGGCCTGCGTAGAGATGCAGCGCGGCCGAGAGCGACTGCGCCATCAGATGCCCGGGCGCCACGCTCAGGACATCATCGAAGCTCGCCGCAGCGCGTGGGTAGTCGCGTTCGTACAGCGAGATCAGCGCTTCGTGAACCCGGTAGGTCAGCGACAGCGGGTCCAGCGCTCGCGCGGCGGCGTAGGCCTTGCGGGCGCCGGCAAAGTGCCCGGCAAACATCAGCATCCAGCCCTCGCGGGCCCGCAGTTGGGCCGACGGGGCCAGCGCCTGGGCCCGGCGCACCTCCGCGAGGGCGTCGGGCCAGTGGCGATCGTGGCTGAACGCCACCAGGGCGAGCAGTCCGTGGGCCTCGGCCCGCTCGGCGTCGGGCAGCAGCGGGTCGGCCAGGGCGCGGCGGGCGGCGTCTCGGGCTGCGGGCATCGCACCGGGCGCGGGCAGGGTGGTCAGCCCGACAGCCGCCACCAGCGCCGCCGACTTCAACAACCACGCCAGGCCCAGCTCGGGGGCTTCGACCAGGGCCTGCTCCGCGAGCTCGACGGCTCGCTGGATGGCCGGCAAGGTGCCCAGCGCGAGGGCGGTGCGGCCCAGGTGCACGGCCTCGGGCACCGGCGGTCGGTGCCGCAGCCGCACCTCCAGCTGGTAGCTGCCCACGGGGAGCGCGAATTCCACCGGGGCGTCCCGCCCCTCGCTGGCGTAGTAGTCCGCCAGTTTCCGGCGCAGGCGCCGGGCTTCGACCCGCACGATGGAATCACTGCGTGGGTCGAACTGATCCGCGCGTCGGTGGAACACGGCGACCCCGAGGGCCATCTCCCGCAGGGCGGCCTGGTCACCTGCCTGCACGCGGGCCAGCAGATGGCGCAGGAAACGCAGATGCCGGTGCGCCCGCCGGAAGGGTGCGCTGGCGGCCAACCGGGCCAGCTCGGCGTCGACGAGAGCGGCATCCATGACCGTGAGCATGCCCGACTCGTCACCTGCTCGTCACCCCCGAAAAGCCCGCCGGCACCGCACAGTCGCTCCATCACTTCAGGGGATGGTCATGAGAAGTCGCTTCCTCCGCGGGCTCGCGGGCTTGGTGCTGATGGCGGGCCTGTCGGTCGCGCAGGCGGGCTTGAGCTTCGACTACCGGGTGTCGGTCGTCTGGGTCACGTTCGCCGATCTGAGTTTTTCCAGCGCCAATGCGCGCTATGACGTGCACGTGGACGTCAGCGGCCAGGACGGCGACCAGTTCCCGGGCTACAAGCCCTCGGTGCGAACCGGGCAGGTCGGTTTCACCTGGACACCCGGCACCTACAGCGGCACGAGCGACGCGTTCCTGACGCTGGCCAACCAGGTCGACCCCGGCAGCACCGGCGCCGCGTCGGCCGACCTCGCCCTGAACGGGGGCACACGCGGCGCCTACGACTTCGGCTACGACACGCCGGCAGCGGACCTCGGCAGCAGCTTCCTGCAGGTCGGCACGGCCGGCGGACGCCAGGTGCTGGACTTCCGTGGCGGCGGCAGCGGGCTGCTGGATGCCGGCAAGCTGTTCGTGCTGGTGGTCTTCGCCCAGGGCGACTGGACGGGGGCCAACGCGTCGCAGTTGCAAGTGCTCGGCCTCAATCCGGCCTTCAACGTCACCGACAACTTCAGCACCTACAACGCCGGGCTGAATGCCACCGTGTTCGCCGCCAGCGCCTTCTCCGACGGCAGCGGTGCTTTCGGCCCGGACCTGCAGTTCCGCCTGCTCGGCAACGCGGTGCCGGTGCCCGAGCCGCAGCCGGCCGTGCTGCTCGGCGCCGGCCTGCTGGCGGTGCTCGTCATCAGCCGCCGGCGGGCTCGCGCACGACCGTGACCGTGCAGTCCGACTCAGCCACCACCTGGCCGGAGACGCTGCCCAGGTAGCGCCGCAGCGCCGACGAGCCCCGCGCGCCCATGACGATGTGGTCCACACCGTTGCGGTGGGCGAAGTCGATGATGGCGCCCGCGGGGTCGGGCGCTTCCAGCACGTGGAAGGTCAGGCGGCCGTCTTCCAGGTTCAGTGCCTTGCTGATCGGGCGGGCCCAGTGCTTCAACGCGATCAGCTGCTTCACGTGCAGGCTCTGGCCGTGCTTGTCGGTGAGCTCGTCGATGCCGATGCGGTTGACGCGCATGACGCTCACGCAGGCCAGCCGTGCGCCGGCCTCGGTCTGCACGATGCGCCGCACGGTCTCGCACAGTTGCGCCAGCAACTCGGGCGTCGCATTGTCGACGTCCACGGCCGCCATCACGATCGGGCTGCGCGCCAGTTGCTGGCCCGCCGGTGCGGCGGCGCTGGGCTCGGCACCGAGCGCGAAAAACCAGCGCTTCAGGCGCCGCACGCCGCTGCTGACCTGCAGCTTCTCGGCACGGGCGGTAAGCGCCACACCGGCGGGCTCCCGCAGGTCCAGCGCGAGCTGCGCGGCGCTCTGGTAGCGGCGCTCGGGCTTGACCTCCAGGCAGCGCAGGATGATCTCCTGCAACCAGGGCGGCAGCTCGGGCCGGATCGCCCGGGGCGGCACCGGCTCGACGAACAGGCGCTTGCGCAGACCGCGCACGGAATTGGGCTGGCCGAAGGGGCGCTCGCCGGTGGCGAGGTGGTAGAGCATCACCCCCAGCGCGAACAGGTCGCTGCGGGGGTCGTTGCGCACGAACTGCACCTGCTCCGGGCTCATGTAGGGCCCGGTGCCCATCGGCAGGGTGAACTCCTCTTCGAGCAGGTCGGGCAGCTGCTCGTGGCGGCTGAGGCCGAAATCCACGAGGACCGCCGTGCCGTCGGGCCGGAACATGATGTTGCTCGGCTTGATGTCCAGGTGCACGACATGCTGCCGGTGCAGTGCCGCCAGCGCCGTGGCCACGCGGGCGCCGATGTCGGCCACCTCCTCCAGCGGCAGCGGGGCGTCGTCCAGCCGCGGGCGCAGCGTGTCGCCCGGGATGCGCTCCATGACGATGAAGGCCTGGCGCGTCCAGTCGCCGCGGGCGACGAAGCGGGGCACGTGGGGGCCGCTCAGCTGGGGCATCAGCATCTGCTCGACCTCGAAGCCGACGATGGTGGCCGGGTCCTCACCGCCCTTGATGCGGGGCACCTTCATCAGCAGGTCGAAGCCATCGTCCCGCGGCTCGACCCGGCTCACGCGCCAGAGGTTGGCCATGCCGCCCTGGTGCAGCCGCTCCTCCAGCCGGAAGCCGTCGAGCACCTGGCCCGCTTCGAGCGGCTTCGGGGCGGCGGGGGGCGCGGTCGTGCTCATCATTCCCCGTAGGTCAGTCGCCGGGCGAGGCGATGGGCGATGGGCGGCGGCAGGCTGGTGGCCTGCAGGGCATCGCAGGCGGCGTCCACGTCGTAGGCGACGCGCTGGAAGGTGATGCGGGCATCATCCAGCTCCGACCGAGACGGGTCCAGCAGCGCGTAGCAGGCGGCCGGGTTGCCGTCGCGCGGCTGGCCGCAGGAGCCGGGGATGATGAGCCACTGGCGGTGCGCGGGCAGCGGCATCGGCACGCCGGCCACGGGGCGGAAGTCGCCCGCCTTGCCGGTCCCGGACAGGTGGAACAGCATCGGGTCATGCATGTGGCCGCAGACCTGGATGCGCGCCGCGCTGGCGTGCAGGCTCTTCACGGCTTCGGCGCGCCCTTGCACGTACTCCCAGTGCTTCGGGTCGAAGGCATTGGCATGCACGAAGAGGCACTGCCCCGGCTCGCCGTTCACCTGCAGCGGCAGCCGGCTCAGGAAACGGAGCTGGTCTTCGCTCAGCTGGGCGCGCGTCCAGTCGATGACCGCGCGGGCGTCGGGGTGCATCGTGGGTGTGCTGCCGTTGGCGACCGCTTCGTCGTGGTTGCCCTGCACGGCGATGGCGCCGTCCGCCACCAGGGCCATGACCTGGTCGACGACCCACGCCGGGTCGGCCCCGTAGCCGACGAAGTCGCCCAGCAGCGCGAAGCGGGTGGCGCCGTGCGCGCGGGCGTCCGCGAGCACGGCTTCGAAAGCCTGGCGGTTGGCGTGAATGTCGGTGATGAAGGCCCAGCGCATGGCTGGAGCTTGCCACGAGGTGCTGACGCCGGCCCAACAGTCAGGGCTTGACGAGGTCCGGGCGGATGTCGTGCAGGGCGGCGAGCACTTGCCGCGAGGCGGCCGGGTCCTGCGGGGCCAGGGCTTGCGCGAGGCGCCGCAGCGGCTCGGCGGCGGGCTCGAAGTCGGGGCTCTGGCGCAGCACGTCGAGCAGCGGCGGGCCCACGCGGGCGAGCATCACGGCCGGGTCGGCGCTCGGACGGGTCTGCCGGCCGAGGGCCAGGTAGTCGCGCCGCGCCCGGGCGTAGGCCGCGAGGCGGGGCGCCAGCGTGCGGGCCTGCGGCTGCAGCAGGCCGGTGGCATCGAGGCGGACCTGGTCCAGCAAGGCGATCAAGCGGTCTCGCGGTGCGGAGTCCGGCGCGTAGGTGATGCGCGGGGCCCGGTAGGCCACCCAGGGGCGATCGTCGGTGTTGAGCGGCGCGGCCTCGGCGAAGCGCCTCAGCGCGGCCGGGTCGGCCAGCAGACTACCCAGCACGGCCAGGGGGTCACCGAGACCGAAGCGGTGGGCCATCGCCGGGGCGTCGTGGGGGCTGAAGCGGGTGCCACCGCGGCGCGCCACGAGGCCGATCGTCGGCGTGTCCAGGCTGTGGCTGGCCAGCACGGCCACGCCGTCGGGAAAGACGGCCAGAAAGCTCGCGGTGATGCTTCGCAGGGTGTCCAGGTCCAGCTGGTGCAGCGGCAGCCACTGGCAGAACAGGCCGGCGGGTGCGAGCCGCTGCTGCACGGCACGGAAGTGCTCGACCGTGTAGAGCGCCCCGGAGCCGCTGCGGGCCGGGTGGAAGTTGTCCGCCACGATGACGTCGTAGGCCTGGCTGGACGTGCGCACATGGCGTCGCGCATCGGCCACGATGGCACGCGGCCGCGGGCCGTCGCCGAGCGCCGGGCGGAACAGCTCGGTGGCGCTCAGCACATCGGGCAGCAGCTCCACCGCATCGACCTGCAAGCCGGGCAGCTGCGCCGCCACACCCGAGGTGATGCCGGCCCCCACGCCCAGGAAGAGCGCCCGCCGTGCCTCGCCGTGCAGCAGCAGGGGCACGAGCGCCTGCCGGCCATCCACGAAGACGGTGGCGCTGCTGCCTTCCTGCTGGCGGTTGTTGATGCGCAGCCGGGTCACGCCGGCCGCATCTTCGACCACACTCACCGCGGCGAGCGGGTCGTCGCGGTAGCTGAGCAGGCGGCCGCCCTCGGGGATGTCCACGAAGGCCAGCGGTGGCGCCAGCGCAGCCACCGCCAGCGTGGCACCGGCGGGCAGCCACCACACGGGCCGCCGCCAGGCCGGGGCGAGCAGCAGGTAGCCGGCCGCCACGGCTGCCAAGGCCAGCTTCGGGCCGAACGCCGCCGTCAGCCCCACAGCGAACAGCGGCGCGGCGGCCATCGCGCCCAGGGTGTTGACGCCCAGAGCGCGGCTGAAGGGCACACCGGCGACCTGCGCGTCGGCGCAGAGCTGGCAGAAGAGCGCACCCATCAGGAACGTGGGCAGGCCGAAGACGGCGGCTGCGAGCAGGGCCTCCGTGCCCAAGGCGCTCGCGAAGGTTGCCGGCTGCAGGGCATCGCGCAGCGACTCGGCGTGCCAGAGGGCCGCCATGCCCAGCAGCACGCTCGTGCCGAGCGCCAGCAGCAGTCGCTGGCGATGGCGCAGCGCGGGCCAGCGCGCGTGGGCCGCAGCGCCGAGGGCGCTGCCGGTCAGATAGACCGCCAGCAGCAGGGCAAAGGTGTAGACGGTGTCCTCGGTCACCTGGCTGAGCACCCGCACGGCGAGGGTTTCGTAGGCGATGCCGAGCAGGCCCGTCACGGCCAGCGGCCACAGCACACGGGCCCCGGTGGCCTGCAGGGCTGCAGGCGCGGGCCGTGCGCGCAGCGCGATGCCGGCCCCGGCCGCGCAAGCCAGGTTCAGGCCCACGCACAGCCCGGCGCTGCGCGTCAGGCCCCACTGCGGAATCAGCCAGAAGGCGGTCGCGAGCACGCCCACCACCGCGCCGAACGTGTTGGCCGCGTAGAGCGGCGCCACGCGGGCGGTCCCCAGGCGGGCCATCGCGGGCAGCGTGGCACCCATGGCAGCCGTGGCGGGCAACAGCAGCAGGAAGCTGGCGCCGAAGGCCACGGCCCACTGCCAGGCCGGCGACGCCGAGGGACCGATCAGGCTCAGGGTGGCCTCGCTGGCCGGCCCCATCGCCAGCATCAGCACCGCGCCCCAGCCGCCGATGACCCCTTCGCAGGCCGCGTACCACCGTGCGGGCTGGCGGCTCGCTTCGATGCGCCGGCCCAGCCGCAGCGCCCCCAGCGACAGCCCGCCGAAGAACGCTGCCACCACCGCCAGCACGGCGGCGGCCTCGTGACCCAGCGCCAGGCCGAGCTGCTGCGTCCATACGACCTGGTAACCCAGCCCGGCAAAGCCGGACGCCGCCATCAGGGCCAGGGCGAGGGCGCTCAAGCGTTGAAGCTCAGCGTGTAGCCCCAGCTCTCGAGCCGGGTCGGGATGGCATTGAACGCCAGTGTGATGCGACGCCCGCCCGCATTCGGCGGCACGGCATGCATCAGATAGCTCGGGAAGAGGATCAGGTCGCCGGGGCTCGGCGCCGGGCTGATCCACTTCTCGGCGTTGTACGGGCCGGTCACGACCCCGGCATGGTCGTTCTTCAGTGCGAAGTCATGGCCGCCGGGCGACTTCATGAACACCGTGCGCGACGACTCGTGCGTCTCGGTCAGGTAGACCACACCCGACGCGAAGCTGTTGGCGTGGTTGTGCATTGCCTGGCGGCCGCCGGTGTCCAGCACATTGACCCACATCTCCTTGATGGCCCAGCCCAGGTGCTCGCCGAACAGGTGGCGCCCGAACTCGGCGATGCGTGGTGTGACGAGTGCCGCCACCTGCACGAGCAGCGGGCTGTCCGAGGGCTGCAGCATGCGGGTGTGCGACAGGGCGTCGGAGCTGTTGTTGGCCTGCAGCGCCTGGCTGCTGAAGTGGTCGACGAGCGCGTTGACCAGCGGCCGGGGCAGGGCGCCCGCAGAGCGCTGGATGGGGGTCGGGAAGATCCCGAAGACCTCGTCCTTCATGCCAGCACCGCCGCGATCCGCAGCCACGACCAGTACGCCGCGACGCTGCCGATGCCGTACAGCAGCACCGTGCGCAGCCGTTGCGCTGCCGGCCAGCGCCCCGCCACGCGCCACAGGCACCAGCAGACGCCGACCGTCATCAGCTGCCCCAGCTCCACGCCGACGTTGAAGGTGAGCAGGGCCACGAGCAGATGCTGCTCGGGCAGGCCGATCTCCTGCAGCGCGCCGGCGAAACCGAGGCCATGGACGAGGCCGAACAGGAAGGCGACGACTGCGGGCCAGCGGCGCGCAGCGGTGTCACGGCGGTGAAGGGCCTCGCCGGCCACCAGCACGATCGACAGCGCGATGCTGGCCTCGACCGGCGCCGAGCGCAACGTGAGCCAGCCCAGCGCGCTGCTGGCCAGCGTCAGGCTGTGGGCGGCCGTGAAGGCCGTGATCGTCCACACCAGCCGGCGCTGGAAGCCGACCAGAAAGAGCAGGCTGATGACGAACAGCAGGTGGTCGATGCCGCCCAGGATGTGCTCGACGCCGAGCAGCGTGTAGGCGCTGGCGATCTCGCCTATGCCCCGCGGGTCGTCGGCCGCGCCGTAGAGCTGGACCGAGGGCTGGGCCTTGGTCAGCGTGTAGACGCGCGTCTGCCCGTCCCGCCAGAACACGCGGATCACGGCGGCCGAGTAGCGCTCGCCCACGCCCTTGACGGACAGCGTGCCCGACAGCCCGGCGTCGCCGCACCGTAGCACGGTCGCATCGGCCGTGCAGGCTTGCGGCCAGACGGGTGTGAGGTCCTGCGAGATGGGCCGCTTCTCACCGGCGCCCCATTGCCAGAGGAACTCGCCGCGCTGCGTCTCGCGCAGCTGCATCTCGGCCATCGTCATCTCGTGGGCCGCGGCTGGGCCCATCGCGGCGACCATGAGGGCCAGGGCCCACAGTGTCTTCAGCAGGCGGCTCATCGGGCGTCAGCCTCGACCTTGATCCGGTATTTCTTCGACAGGGCCGTGACAGCGGCGCTGCGTTGTTCGGCAAGCGTGGCGTCGGTCCAGTCCTGCAGCACGACGCCGCGCAGGGCCTCGAAGCTGGCCGGCTTGGGCGCCGTTGTGGCCTCCAGGCGCACGGCGTGCCAGCCGTCGCGGGACTTCAGTGCCAGCCACTGGCCGGGCGTGGCGCTCTCCAACGCCTTGGCGAAGTCGTCGCCATAGCTCTGCAGCAGATTGCTGTGCGGCCGGCCCTTGAAGACGCGCAGGCCCGCTTTGGCGTCACCCGGCGTGCCGTTGTTGAGCTGTTCCACGAAGGCGCGCAGGGCCGTCTCACCGGCGTTGCCTTCGAGCACGGCCTCCTGGAAGTCGAAGCGCGCAGGCTCGTCGTACTTGGTGCGGTGCTGCTCGAACCAGCCGCGCAGCACGTCGTCGTTCACCGGGGGCAGCTTGGTGCCACCGTCGACGATGCTGAGCGCCTTGAAGATGACCCGTTCACGGATGGCGGTGTCACCCTTGTCGAGCTGCAGCGCGAGGCCCTCGCGGTACAGCACTTCGTTGTCGAGCCAGACCTTGCGCAGGGCGGTCATCTCTTCGGCGTTGGGCTCCTGGCCGCGCCTGGCCTTGAAGAGCTGCCGGGCTTCCTCGTCGACCTCGGCGCTGATGACGATCTCGTTGGCGTCGCCCTTGCCGGCGTTGAGCCAGTGATCAAGCCCGAACAGGGCAGCGCCGAGCAGCAGGAAGTGCAGGAGCGGCTCGCGGGCCCAGCCCGGCAGGCTTCGGTTCGGCGGCGCGGATCGGGTGGCGGGCGTCAGGGGAAGCTGGGCGGACATGTCGGGCGTGAAGGCATCGCGTGAGGCGCCGGATGCTATCGACGCTGCAAGACAGAACGACGACAAGCCAGGCCCAGCAGCCCCACGCCGAGGCTGAGCCCGGTGGCCGGTTCCGGGACGGCCGGGGTGATCACGAAGTCCAGGTCGTAGCGAACCTGGCCGCCGGTTTCCTGCATCCAGACCGACCAGGTCCCCGCCGGCAGCGGGGCTTTCTGCGGGCCGACGATGGTGGTGAGGATGTCCTGACCGACGAGATCGGCGCCGTAGTGATTGAAGCCGTAGAGCGCTTCCACGCCGGTGCCGGTCGGGTTGGTGGTGACCTGCGGGCCCGACTGGAGGGCCAGAAACGAAGCGCCACCCGACACGTCCGTCGCCGGCAGCAGCCACAGCGCGGACAACTCGTAGCCGGCGGGAATCGTGAAGCTGAAGTAGTCCCGATCGATGCCGTTGCCGGCGTTGCCCATCGTGCCGATCACCAGGTTGTGGCCGGCGGCCACCGTCAGTGCCGTCGGTGCCAGGCCGTTGTCCGACAGGTCGCCTTGCAGGGCTTCATCCCAGGCGGTGGCTGCATGCACACAGCCTGTGGCGGCCAACAAGGCCGCAGCGAGACAGGTCTTCATCGCAAACTCTCCCATGAAAAGAGAAAAGGCGCTGCGTTGCGGCAGCGCCCTTCGGTGCGGTCAGGCCTCAGCCTCGGCGTTGCGTCACTTCACGCCGGCCACGGCGACCGAGTTCGCCACTTCGACGTAGATCGGGTTGCTGTAGAACCAGAGGTCCGCCCAGGCGGCGACGTCGTAGGACACGTACTTCTGGCCGGCCACCGTTGCCAGGTGGGCCGGGCAGCCGTCGATGGCGTTGCCCGTCAGCACCGTGCCGACCGTGTTGCACGGAATGCGCAGCATGGTCGTGTCGTTGGCATTCGTGTAGATGTCGGACAGCGGGTTGCCGCTGGCGTCGGTCTCGAAGGGCACGGCCGCCGGCAGGTTGCTGCCGCGCAGACGCAGGTATTGCGAGGCTTGCACGGCCGGAATGCGGAAGCTCATCTTCAGGAACGTGGTGTTGTCGACACCGGACTGGAAGGCGGTCCAGGCGGAGCTGCCGTTGCCGAAGGTCTTCAGGATCGCCGCGGACGTGTTCTTGGCAGCGGCCGGCACGGAGCCCAGGCCGGTCGTCGTGCCATCAGCCTTCAGCCAGGCGGTGTTGCGCGGCCACTCACCCGCGTAGTCGGCGTCGCCCGGCTGCTTGTAGCCCGTCACCAGGCCACGGATGACGTCGACGTGGTCGAGGACCGGCTGGTTCATCGGCTGGTTCACGCCGATTTGCGCCAGGGACGGGTTGGGGAAGGTGTAGGGCGAGTAGTTGGCGCCATCCGGGTCGCGCAGCACGATGGCCACGACGATGTCAGCACCCGGGCGGACCTGCAGCTTTTCACCCATCGTCGCGCAGCCGGCCTTGTCGATGTCAGTGCCGTTCGTGGCCGCAGCCACGGCCAGCGCTTCCACGGAGGCGTTGGTGCGGGCACCGATGCCGGGGTAGGAGGTGCAGGCGACGAAGGCCAGGCGGTCGATCAACTGGCCCGAGGCCGACCAGGCATTGCCGGTGCGCAGGCCATCGACGATGGTCTGCGGGCGCAGCTTGTCGGCGCCGTTGCGCACCATGACGTAGGTGCGCTGGTATTCGCCGGGGTAGAAGTCCTGCGTGGAGCGGCGGTCATCCGGGCCGAACTGGCCGCGGTTGTGCCAGTCGGAGCTGGCGAAGAACCACCAGTTGCGGCCTTCGCCGAGCAGCGCATCCCACACGCCGCCGACCTGGGCGGCATAGACGCCCGTGCCGCCATAGGTCGTGCCACCGACGGAGTCGGTCAGCACCCCGCCGATGTTGTTGCGCTTGACCTGGTACTCGCCGCGGTTGTTGGCCGCGCCGTGACCCGGCTGCGACTCGAAGCCGAACGCGACGTTCGGGGCCGCGTTGTTGAAGTTGCGCAGGTGCTCGATGTTGTAGCCGTTGTTGCCGTCCGGATTGAACGGGCCCGCGCGCTCCAGGTGGGCGGGCACGTAGTAGCTGCCCTGGCCGTGGAAGTTGGCCATCCACTTCAGGGCCTCGACCGTCTTGAGGTGACCCTTGCTGCCGGTGCCCGTGCCACTGGGCTGCACGAGCTTGCGGCCCGTGGTGCTCCAGCCCAGCGTGCTGGACGTCGAGTCAGCGCTCGCGGGGTTGGTGCAGTCCCAGTTGTTGCCGACCGTCGACCCGGTCACGTTGCCGCGGCTCAAGTCCGTGTCGTTGCGGTCGAAGCAGTACGACCACTGGGCCAGCGCGGTGGCATTGCCCAACGCCGTGTAGCCGGGGGTGGTGGGCAGGGTGACATTGTCGAGGCTGGTGGGCATCTGGCCGGTGATGACCGACATCGAGCTGTGCTCGTGGCCGGCGACGACCGACTCCAGGCCGATGAAGAGCGGCAGGTTCTTGTACGCGGACAGGTACTCCATCACCGGGTACTGGAACTCCTGCAGCGACTGCCAGCGCCACATGTTGCCGGTCCCGCCAACGCCACCGCCGTTGCCCTTGATGTTGGCCGCACCGATGCTGGCGGTCCAGGTCGTCGTGGGACCCTGGCCAGCGACGTAGGGATAGGCCGGCGTGGAGAGCGACGCGTCTTCAACGAGGGTGCAATTGCGGTTGCCGTTGCCGCCGTGGCCAGCCTGCACGAACCAGTCCAGACCCCAAGGGGAATCCGATGTCCTGTCGGTGACCTTCTTCACCAGCTTCTGCATGGAGATGGAGCCGTCCGAGCAGGTGGTGTGGTTGTGGAAGTCACCCGACACGTACTTGCCTGCAGTCTTGCCGGCGGCAGTCGCGATGGGGGAGGCGATGAACGCGGCGCTGCCGAGTGCAGCGATGGCGGCCAAGGCAATCTGGCTCTTGCTGAAGGGTTGGGACATGGACCGGCTCCGGAGGGTTAGGGGGGAACGCCGCGGATGCTAGGAAGCGGCGATGACCTCGGCGTGACGAATTCACGGGGCGGCGTGAGCCGAAAGCCGAATCAGCGCAACGCTGGCAGGTCCACATTCAGCATGGCGTTGACGGGTTCGGCGGCCTCGAAGATGAGCTTCAAAGGGAAGCTCCTGCCGATCTGCAGGGGGTGCTGCAGGTCCAGCAGTTCGATGTGCAGGCCGTCTTCATGGAGGGTCAGGTCGTGCCCAGCCATGATCTGCAGACTCAAGGGACGCGCATTGGCACCGTCTACCAGCCGAGCCCCGGTGGCGACCGGGGTTTCAATGCCGATCAGCCGGTCGGTTCGCTGGACTTCGTCGAAGCGCATGAACAGCTTCGCCGTGTCCGCACCAGCCCGTGTGGCGCGGGTCCACGGGTGCCAGATGCGCAGATGGCTGCTGTAGAAGTCGCACGCTCGCGCGGGTCGAGCCAGGGCCAGGGGCAGCCCGAACCAGGCCATCAGGTGGAGGCGACGTGTTGGCATGGCGGCGGTACAGGCGGGTGATCTCTTAGTGGACGTTCTCAGGTGGCTGTGACACGGCGGTGACGTGGGTTGAGCGGCCTGCTCCCACGCCTGATCGCGTCATGCGTCTGTCGTCTTGCGAAGCCACACTCGCCAGCGAATTACCCGCAGCGGCCACCGCGCGCCGCCCCATCCTTCAAGCCTTGGAGCCCACTTGATGAAGCTCGCCACCCTTGCACTGGCCATTGGCCTGGCATCGCCGGCCTTCGCGGCCTCGCCGGCCATCAGCGTCGATTTCGAGAAGACCTGGAATTACGGTGAATCGATCGGCAACTTCTACGCTGCCCAAGGCGTCAGCTTTGTCAACGTGCTGGGCCTGTCCAACGGCGATGGCCTGGGCCCGCTCGCGAATGGCGACTACTACGGCGGCGCACCGTCTCCGCTGGGCGTGGCCTATGCGCAGTTGGACGGCACGATCAACACGGCGGCCTACATGAACGTGGCGGGCGGTGTCGATGGCCAACTGAATTTCTACTTCTCCAACCCGACGGGTGCCAGTGTGGAGATCAAGGCCTATTCCGGTCTGAACGGGACTGGCACGCTGCTCGGTTCTGTACTGCTGGCGTCCAACGGCATCGACTACACGACCTGGACGGCGACCAGCCTGACCTTCACCGGTACGGCGCTGTCCTTCGACCTCACGGCCACCGCTGCGGGCGTGGCGCTGGACAACATCAGTGCCGTGCCTGAGCCGAGCAGCCTGGCCTTGCTGCTGGGTGGTGCAACGCTGCTGCTGGCTCGCCGTCGTCGGGGTTGATCCGTCGCTACGCGAACAAAAAGCCGGCCTGTGGGCCGGCTTTGTTTTGGTTGGCGGCGCGGCGGGGTCAGCCGATGCGACCCAGCAGCAGGTACTCCATGAGTGCCTTTTGCACATGCATGCGGTTCTCAGCCTCGTCCCAGACGACGGACTGCGGGCCGTCGATGACTTCGGCCGTCACCTCCTCGCCGCGGTGGGCCGGCAGGCAGTGCATGAAGAGCGCGTCGGGCTTGGCCAGCGCCATCATGCGGGCGTCCACGCACCAGTCGGCAAATGCGGCCTTGCGGGCTTCGTTCTCGGCTTCGTAGCCCATGCTGGTCCAGACGTCCGTGGTGACGAGGTCGGCCCCTTCACAGGCTTCGCGCGGGTCCTTGAAGACCCGGTAGCAGGCGGTGTCCTTCACGCCGGCGACGGCAGGGTCGATCCCGTAGCCGCTCGGCGTGCTGACGTGCACCTTGAAGCCCAGGATCTCGGCGGCCTGCAGCCACGTGTTGGCCATGTTGTTGCCGTCACCCACCCAGGCCACGACCCGACCCTTCAGGCAGTCCATGTCGATGGCGCCGCGCCGGTCCATGCCGCGGTTCTCGATGAACGTGAACAGGTCGGCCAGGATCTGGCACGGGTGGTACTCGTTGGTCAGCCCGTTGATCACGGGCACGCGCGAGTGCGCCGCGAAGCGTTCGATCTTGCTCTGCTCGAAGGTGCGGATCATGACGATGTCGACCATGCGGCTGATCACGCGCGCCGAATCCTCCACCGGCTCGGCGCGGCCGAGCTGGCTGTCACTGGTGGTCAGGTGCACGACCGAGCCGCCCATCTGGTACATGCCGGCTTCGAAGCTCACGCGCGTGCGGGTGCTGGCCTTCTCGAAGATCATGGCCAACGTGCGGTCCTGCAGCGGCTGGTACTTCTCGTAGTTCTTGAAGCGGCGCTTGATGATGGCGGCGCGGTCGAACAGGTGCGCGTACTCCTCCGCCCGCAGGTCCTTGAACTGGAGGTAGTGGCGCATCAGCGTGTCCCCCGGCTTCATGGCTTGGGCTGGGCCAGCAAGGCCTTGATCAGCGGCACGAGCAGGGCGGCGATCTGCCGGGCTTCGTCATGCGTGAGGATGAGCGGCGGCAGCAGGCGCACGACGCGGTCGGCCGTGACGCTGATCAGCAGGCCAGCGTCGAGCGCCTGGCCCAGCAGCGGGCCCGCCGGGCGGTCGAGCTCGATGCCGAGCATCAGGCCCTGGCCACGGATCTCCTTGACGCCCGATTCGCCCGCAAGGCCCTCGGCGAGGGCCGTGCGCAAGGCGGCACCCACGGCCTCGGCGTGGGCCAGCAGGCCGTCTTCTTCCATGATCTTCAGCGTCTCGACACCGGCGCGCATCGCGAGCGGATTGCCGCCGAAGGTCGTGCCGTGGTTGCCGGCGGTCAGCACGCCGGCAGCCCGCGGGCCGCAGACGACGGCGCCGATCGGCACGCCCGAGCCCAGGCCCTTGGCCAGGGGCATCACATCCGGGCGGATGCCGGCCCACTGATGCGCGAACCATCGGCCCGTGCGGCCGATGCCGCACTGCACTTCGTCGAGCATCAGCAGCAGGTCGCGTTCGTCGCAGAGGCGGCGCAGCGCCTGCAGGAAATCGACGCGCGCCGGGTTGATGCCGCCTTCGCCCTGGATGGTCTCCAGGAAAATGGCGGTCACGTTGGGGTGGGCTGCCAGCGCAGCCTCCAGGGCCGGGATGTCGTTGAGCGGGCAGCGCACAAACCCGGGTACCAATGGGCTGAAGCCGGCCTGGATCTTGGGGTTGGCCGTCGCCGACAGCGTCGCCAGCGACCGGCCGTGGAACGCGCCTTCGAAGACGATCACTTCGGGTGCCGGGTTGCCGCGGTCGTGGCCGAACTTGCGCGCGATCTTCAGGGCAGCTTCGTTGGCCTCCAGGCCGCTGTTGCAGAAGAAGACATTCGTCAGGCCGGACAGTTCGCAGAGCTTGGCGGCCAGCGTTTCCTGGAGCGGGACGCGGTAGTAGTTGCTGGTGTGGATGAGCTGGGTGAGCTGATGCTGCAGGGCCGGCACGAGGCGAGGGTGGTTGTGCCCCAGCGTATTGACCGCAATGCCGCCCAGCGCGTCGAGCAGTCGTCGGCCTTCCGTGTCCCACACCCAGCAGCCCTGGCCGTGCGAAAGCGCAACGGGCAGGCGGCCGTAGGTCGGCATGACATGGGGCTCGGACGCAGGCGGGAGGTTCATCGGATCTCCGGATGAAGAGTGAGAAAAAGTCGGCTTTTGATTCTAGGGTCGATGCCTGTCTCGAATGCTGCGCCGCAGCAGTCGAGTCGCCGTCAAGGCACAATAGCGGTTTTGGCAGCGGAGCTCCGCTGTTGCGTGAAGCCCCCCGTCCATGACCGTTTCCCCCTCGCCGCGCGAAGTTTTCATCCAAGGTGTGACCCTGGATGGCAAAACCTTCCGCCCGAGTGACTGGGCCGAGCGACTGGCCGGTGCGATGTCGTGTTTCAGGCCCGGCGGCGTGCGGCCGGGCATCGGTTCGCACATCGGCTACTCGCCACTGTGCGTGCCCACGGTCATCAACGGCGTGAAGTGCGTCATCGTGAACGAAGAACTGCGCCGGCTGGAGCCGATGGCGTGGGATTTCGTCATGAACTTCGCGCGCGACAACAACCTGCAGGTCGCGGACGCCTGTCTGCTGCCGGACCAACCGGGCGGCAAGTCGGGTGGTTGAGTCCCTGGCCTAGCGAGAGTCCCAGGGGGCGACCCTGCCTCAGACCGCTATCCTCGCCCACCATGCTCGGTAACGCCTCCGATTCCGCCTCCGCGCCAGACGCGACGCAACCGCTGCCGCTGGAGCTGCCGGACGGCGCTGAACGCGCGGCCGCGCCGGTCTGGGTGCTGCTGCGTGGGCTGTCCCGCGCGAGCGGTCACTGGGGCGAGTTTCCGGAACATCTGCGGCGCGAACTCGTGGCTTTGCAACCCACGGTTCGTCTCGTCGCACTGGACCTGCCCGGCACGGGCGCCTTCCGTCGTCAGGCCAGTCCCACCCAGGTGTCGGCGATCGTCAATGCCTGCCGTGAGGAACTGCAGCGGCAGGGCATCTCCGGGCGCTTGTCGCTCGTGGGGATGTCCTTGGGAGCGGCCGTGCTCACCGACTGGGCCAACCGCTTCCCGGCTGAGGTGGAGTCCGGTGTTCTGATCAATGCGAGCTTGAGGCCGTTCAGCGAACTCTTTCGTCGCTCGCAGCCGCTGAGCTATCTCGAGCTGCTGTTGCTTTCACTCAGCCGCTTCAGTGCCCGCATGCGCGAAGAGCGGGTCCTGCGCCTCACCACACGACTGACGCCCACGCAGGCGGTCATCGATCGCTGGGTGGAATTGCAGCGGCAGTATCCGCTCGGCGTGCGCAATACGGTGCGGCAATGGCTCGCCAGTCGTCGGTATCGCGCCAGTCGCACGCGCCCTGCGGCGCCGATGCTGCTGCTGTGCAGCAAAGGCGACAAACTGGTGGATTGGCGCTGCTCTCAGGCGATGAGCCGGGCCTGGGGGGCGCCGCTGAGGCTGCACACACAGGCCGGGCATGACCTCCCACTCGACGACCCGCAGTGGGTGGCGCGCGCGGTCACCGAATGGTTGCGCGACCGGAGTATCCAGGGCGTGGGCCCTGGTGAGTGGCACTGAACGCGGCAGGGGCTCATGGCGCGCACGATGCCGCGAGCCAGAAAACAAAAAGGCCCGCTTTCGCGGGCCTTCGTGCTTGCACCAGAGCTGGATTGGTTATCAGGCGGCGAGCGCCTTGATCTTGGCGGACAGGCGGCTCTTGTGGCGAGCAGCCTTGTTCTTGTGGAAGATGCCCTTGTCCGCGACAGAGTCGATGACGGCCTGGGCGGTCTTGAACAGTTCGGCGGCCTTGGACTTGTCGCCGGCCGTCACGGCCTTTTGCACGTTCTTGACGACCGTGCGGAATTTGGAGCGCAGCGCGGTGTTCGCGGCGTTGAGCTTGACGTCCTGGCGGGCGCGCTTGCGACCCGACGCCAGGCGAACCGTCTTCTTCTTGGCTTTGGA
Organism: Burkholderiales bacterium; assembly: GCA_003963005.1. GTDB lineage: Bacteria > Pseudomonadota > Gammaproteobacteria > Burkholderiales > Burkholderiaceae_C > Pelomonas. Next base: position 38,156 of record RXJW01000103.1, on the reverse strand, counting down.
GCTGGTTGCCATGCTGTATCTATACCCAGTTGGTGCAAAGACAGCGAGTGTAGCATGTGATCAGCATATTGGCCAAGTACTGCGAGCCAGTTTCGCCAAAACGCTCCAGGGCGACACAGATAATCCGCCGCCATGAATCTGTTGCGTGCTGCGTCGACCATCTCTTTGCTGACCCTCGCGTCGCGCATCACTGGCCTCATCCGTGAGCAATTGACGGCCGGCCTGTTTGGAGCCAACGGCTTGACGGACGCCTTCCTAGTCGCGTTCCGTATCCCGAATCTGCTGCGCCGCCTGTTCGCCGAGGGCGCGTTCTCGCAGGCCTTCGTGCCGCTGTTGGCAGCGAGCCGCACCACGGAGGGCGACTCCGCCACGCACGAGCTCATCGACGCGGTGGCCACGGTGCTGCTGTGGGCGCTCATGGCCACGTCGGTGGTCGGGATCATCGGCGCACCCGTGCTGGTCTGGCTGCTGGGTTCCGGGCTGTCGCCCAAGTCCTTCGACGCGTCTGTCGTCATGACGCGGTTCATGTTTCCCTACATCGGCTGCATGTCGCTCGTGGCGCTGTCCGCGGGCATCCTGAACACATGGCGCCGGTTCGTCGTACCGGCGGCTTCGCCGGTGCTCCTCAACCTGAGCATGATCGCCTGTGCCTGGACCCTGGTCGGGCCCCTGGGGCGGGCCGGGCTGCCGGGCATCTACGGCATGGCGGCGGGCGTGATGCTCGGCGGTGTGCTGCAACTGGCTGTGCAATGGCCGGCGCTCGCCCGCATCGGCATGCGCCCGCGCATGCGCTGGAGCTGGCGCGGCCTGCGCGAGTCCCAGGCCCATCCCGGCGTGAAGCGCATGCTCGTGAACATGGGGCCTGCGCTGCTGGGCGTGGGGGTGTCGCAGCTGTCGTTGATGATCAACACCCAGATCTCCAGTCACCTCGGCGAAGGGGCCACCTCGTGGCTCAACTACGCAGATCGCTTGATGGAGTTCCCGATCGGCCTGCTGGGCGTGGCCCTGAGCGCCGTGCTGACGCCGCAACTGTCGTCCGCGCAGGCGGCCGGCAACACCGAGCGCTACAGCCGGCTGCTGGACTGGGGGCTGCGCATGGTGCTGCTCCTGGCGCTGCCCTGCGCCGTGGCGTTGCTGGTGTTCGCCGAGCCGCTGACGGCCGTGCTCTACCACCGCGGACAGTTCAAGGCGGTCGACGTCGCCCACACCGCCCAATCGGTGATGGGGTGGGGCGTGGGGCTGCTGGGGCTGATCGCCGTCAAGGTGCTGGCACCTGGTTTCTACGCGCGCCAGGACACCGGCACGCCGGCCAAGATCGCCGTGGCCGTGCTGATCCTGACCCAGGCCTTCAACCTGGTGTTCGTGCCCTGGATCGGTGTGGCCGGCCTGGCGCTGTCGATCGGCCTGGGCGCCCTGGTCAATGCCACGTGGTTGCTGGTCGGGTTGCGCAAGCTGGGCAGCTACCGACCCGAATCTGGCTGGGGCGTGTTCGCCTTGCGCGTCGTGGCGGGCTGTGTGGCGATGGGCCTGTTGCAATGGCAACTGGCCGAGCGGCTGGACTGGATCGCCCTGGGCCGGCATGAGTTCCAGCGGGCGCTGTACATGGCGGGCAGCCTGGCTGCGAGCGCCATCGTGTACTTCGGCGTGCTGCTGCTCGTCGGCATGCGGCCGCGGGCCCTGGGGCGGCCGGGCGCATGAAGTACGCCGCGCCGACACCGCTGGAGTACTTCGCCACCCTGGTGGCGGAAGACGAGAGCCTGAACCTGCTGGAAGCGGCCGTCAGCCTGGCCCAGGATGAAGAGCCGCACCTGGACGTCCAGGCCGTGCTCGCCCGGGTCGATGAACTCGGCCGTCGCCTGAAACAGCGGATGTCGCCGGACACCGTGCCCGCCGAGCGGCTGCGGCAATTGACGCGTTTCTTCCACGGGGAGCTGGGCTTTGCCGGCAACCTGAACAACTACTACGCCGCCGAGAACAGCTACCTGCACCGCGTGCTTGAGACGCGCCGGGGCATCCCGATCAGCCTGGCCGTGCTGCTGCTCGAACTGGCCGAGCCTGCGGGCCTGCGGGCGGCCGGTGTGGCGTTCCCCGGGCATTTCCTCGTGAAGTTCCGGATGGGCATGGGCGAGATCGTGATCGATCCGTTCACCGGCTCGCCGATGTCCAGCACCCGCCTGGAGGAGTTGCTGGCGGTCTATCGGCACGGCAGCGAGTTGCCCGCCGACCTGGACCTGCCGCTGGAGTTCTTCCTGCGCGCGGCCAGCAAGCGGCAGATCCTGGCTCGCATGCTGCGCAATCTGAAGGAAGTTCACCGGGCGGCGCGTGACCTCAAGCGCCAACTGGCGGTCCACCATCGTCTGGTCGTGCTGTTGCCCGATGACCCGGCGGAACGCCGTGACCGCGCTCTGGTGCGGGACGCCCTGGGCGATGTGGCGGGCGCCGCCGAGGACCTGGACTTCTACCTCAGCCGTCAGCCGGACGCGCCGGACGCCGCGGCGGTCCACGCCCACCGACAACGGCTGGCCGAGCGCCGCTCACCGCCGCTTCAGTAACAATCCGCGCCCTCGCTGCTCTCCAATCCAAGATGAACCTCAGCAAGCATCAACGCACCGCCCTGGCATGGCTGGGTGTCGCGCTCGTCGGCAGCTTGCTGCTGTGGCTGCTGGCGCCCGTGTTGGCGCCGTTCATCGCGGCCCTGGTGCTGGCCTATGCCCTGGCCCCGGCCGTGCAGGCACTCGTCCGTCGCCGGGTGCCGCGGCCGCTGGCGGTGTTCGTCGTGGAACTGCTCTTCATCCTGGCCTTGCTGGCCTTGCTGCTGCTCGTGCTGCCCATCTTGAGCAAGGAGTTGCCGGCTTTGCGCGAGCAGATTCCCGGACTCGCGAAGGTTGCCAACGACAAGCTGTCGCCTTGGCTGGCGCAGTACGGCATCCACATGCAGCTCGACCCCGCCAGCATCAAGGCCTTCGTGCTGAAGTACCTGGATGCCAATCTGGAGGACTGGCTGGCCACGGTGCTCAGTTCGGCCCGCATCGGCGGCAGCTTCCTGCTCGCCTTCGTTGGCAATGCCGTGCTGCTGCCCGTGGTGCTGTTCTATCTGTTGTCTGATTGGCCGGAATTGACGGCACGCGCCCGCGCCCTGGTGCCGCCCTCGGCCCGAGAAACGGTGGGCAGTTTCCTCGACGACTGCGATGCCACGCTGGGCCAGTACCTGCGCGGGCAGTTGCTGGTGATGGGCGTGCTGGCCATCTTCTACAGCGGCGGGCTGGCCGTGGCCGGGTTCGACCTGGCGCTGCCGATCGGCGTGTTCACGGGGCTGGCGGTGTTCATTCCCTACGTCGGCTTCGGCCTGGGCCTGCTGCTGGCGCTGTTGGCGGGGCTGCTGCAGTTCGCCAGCCTGTACGGCGTGCTGGCCGTGGCGGTCGTCTTCGGCGTGGGGCAATTGCTCGAGAGTTTCGTGCTGACGCCGCGTTTCGTCGGCGAGCGCATCGGCATGAGCCCGCTGATGGTCATCTTTGCGCTGCTGGCCTTCGGGCACCTGCTCGGATTCGTGGGCGTGCTCATTGCGCTGCCCTTGTCGGCGGTGGCGGCCGTCGCGGCACGTCGGCTGCACCAAGCCTACCTCTCGAGTTCGCTGTTCACTTGATGAGACAGATTCCGCTGGCCCTGTTGGCGCCACCCGCCCACAGTTTCGACAACTTCCTCCCCGGTGCCAACGCCGAGGCACTGGCCTACCTGATGGGGTTGATGCCCGGCGACCCGCCTGTGCTGCTGTGGGGGCCGACCGGGTCGGGCAAGACCCATCTGCTCGAAGGCCTGGCTGAACGCTGGCAGGCGGCCGGCCAGCGAGTCGCGTGGTATGACGCGGACACGCCCTTGCCCTGGGAGCTGCCGTCACGCGAGAGCCTGCTTCTGCTGGACGACTGCCAGCGTTTCGACGCGGGTCAGCAGCATGCGGCGTTCGGGCTTTTCGTGGCGTCGGCAGGGCAGGGCTACAACGTCGTCGCGACGGCTGATGCGCCGGTGGTCGACCTGCCGTTGCGCGAGGATCTGCGGACCCGCCTGGGCTGGGGGCCCAGTTTTGCGCTGGCACCCCTCAGCGAGCCCGAGATGCGCGCCGCCCTGCGCCGCGAGGCGGATCGCCGCGGCCTGCTCCTGGGTGACGACGTGCTGGACTACCTGCTGACGCGGTTTGAACGCAATCTCAAGGGGCTGATGGCCCTGCTGGAGCGGCTCGACGAATTCGCACTGGCCAGCAAGCGTGCGCTGACACTGCCGCTGCTGAGGGCGATGCTGGCCGATGAGACCGGCGAATCGGCACAAAAGAAATTCGACTCTGACCCCATTTTATGAATCTGACCTTGTTCGACCTGGACGGGACCTTGATCCCGATGGACTCTGACCATGCCTTCGGGGGCTTCATGGTCGAGGTGGGGTGGGTGGATGGCGCCGTGTGGGGGGCGCGAAATGATGCGTTCTTCGCCCAGTACAACGCCGGGACGCTGGACCTGCCGGCCTACATCGACTTCGCGACCTCCGCCTGGCGCACCCGGCCGCTGGCCGAGGCACTGGCGATGCGTGAGCGCTTCATGGCCGAGGTGATGAAGCCCGCCTTGCAGCCCCAGGCGATCGAGCTGATCGAGCGCCACCGGGCGGCGGGTGACCTGATGGCGGTTGTCACGGCGACGAATGTCTTTGTCACCACCCCGATCGCGCAGGCCTTCGGCATCGAGCATCTCATCGCGGTGGACCTCGAGCGCGACGCGGACGGACGGTACACCGGTGCGATCGAGGGCATCCCCAGCTTTCGGGAAGGCAAGATCGCGCGCGTGGAAGCCTGGCTCCAGGGGCTGGGGGCACAATGGCGCGATTTCGAGCGCGTGACCTTCTACAGCGACTCGACGAACGACCTTCCGCTGCTCGAACGCGTCAGCCACCCCGTGGCGACCAATCCCAGCCCGTCGCTGGCCGCCATCGCCAGCACGCGGGGTTGGCCCCAGTTGCACCTCTTCGCATGATCAAGAAATTCATCGACAAACTGCTCGGCAAGCCGGCCACGGCCGACGCCAAGAAGACCAGTCCCCTGGGCAAGCGGGTGGAGATCCCTGCCGAGGTCCATGGCATCGATCCGGAATTGCTGGATGAGCGGGCGGTCAAGGTGGTCAAGACGCTGACCGACGCGGGCTTCGAGGCCTACATCGTGGGCGGCGCCGTGCGTGACCTGCTGCTGGGCGTGCGCCCGAAGGATTTCGACGTGGCGACGAACGCCACGCCCGAGCAGGTCAAGGGGCTGTTCCGCCGGGCCTTCATCATCGGGCGGCGCTTTCGCATCGTGCACGTCGTCTACGGCCGGGGTCGCGAGCACGAGGTCATCGAGGTGTCCACCTTCCGCGCCCTCCCGACCGAGTCCGAGGCCGTCAGCGGCAACGAGAAGACCGCCAAGGGCGAACTCGACGGCAAGTCCCACGCGGTGGATGCGAGTGGTCGCGTGCTGCGCGACAACGTCTGGGGCCCGCAGATCGAAGACGCCGCGCGCCGCGACTACACCGTCAACGCGATGTACTACGACCCGCAGCGCCGTCTCGTCGTGGACTATCACGGCGGTCTGGCCGACGCCAAGGCCAAGGTGCTGCGCATGATCGGCGACCCGGAGACGCGCTACCGCGAAGATCCGGTGCGCATCGTGCGCGCCGTGCGCTTCGCCGCCAAGCTCGGCTTCCAGTTGGAGAAGAAGACGCTGGCGCCCGTGCAGGGCTGCATCCCGTTGCTGGCCAATGTGCCGGCCTCGCGGCTGTTCGACGAGATGATCAAGCTGCTGCAGACCGGCCACTCGCTGGCCAGCCTGGAGCAATTGAAGAAGCTGGGCCTGGTGGGGCAGGGCGGCAAGGGCGCGTTCGCCGTGCTGGATGCCATGCTGACGGACAGCGGCGAGCTGCCCGCCGGCGTGCGGGGCGAGTTCGTCCGCAAGGCCTTTGAAGACACCGACCGCCGCGTGCAGGAAGGCCGCGGCGTCAGCCCGAGCTTCATGCTGGCCTGCATGCTGTGGCATGACGTGCTGGACCGCTGGAACCGAATCCGCGCGGGCGGCGAAGCGCCCGTGCCGGCGCTGGCGCAGGCCATCGACGCGGTGTTCGATGCCCGCATCGGCGATATCTCCGGCCGCGGCAAGCTCGCCGCCGACATGCGCGAGATCTGGATGATGCAGACCCGCTTCGAGCGCCGCAGCGGCTCGGGCGTCTACAGCCTGATCGAGCAGCCGCGCTACCGGGCCGGCTTCGATTTCCTGCGGCTGCGCGCGGACGTCGGCGAAATCGATCCCGCGCTGGCCGACTGGTGGGAAGACTTCGCGCTCGGCAGTGACGATGACCGCCAGGCCTTGCTGGCGGATGCACGAGCCAGCCAGGGCAAGCAGCCGCGGGTGGTGCGCGAACCGCGTCCGCCGCGGGCCGCGGGGCAGGACGACGTCGAAGCCGCCGAGGACGCGCCGAGCGGCGAGGCCGGGGCACCGGCCCGCAAGCGTCGCCGTCGCCGTCGCAAGCCGTCGGGTGGCGGCGAGGGGGCCGCTGCGCCGGCTGCACCGGTCGGCGAGTGACCTGCCGCGCCTACATCGGCCTGGGCGCCAACCTCGGCGCCGACCTGGGGGCCACGCTCACCCAGGCAGCGCTCCAGCTCGCCGCGCTGCCCGGCACCCAGGTGGTGGCCCTGTCGAGTCTCTGGCGCAGCGCGCCGGTCGAGGCGACGGGCCCTGATTTCGTCAACGCCGTGGTCGCCTTGGACACGGGCTTGGCGCCCCTCGACCTGCTGGACGCCCTCCAGGCGATCGAGCAAGCGCACGGGCGCGAGCGCCCCTACCGGAACGCGCCGCGCACGCTCGACCTGGATCTGCTGCTGTACGGCGACGTCGTGCTCGACACGCCTCGGCTGACCTTGCCTCACCCCCGCCTCGGCGAGCGCGCCTTCGTGTTGCGTCCGCTGCTGGAAATCGAGCCTGCGCTGATCGGTCTTGCCACCGGCCAGGGCTGGCAGGCCCAGCGCATCGAGCGCCTGGGGCCGCTGTCCTTGTGAAGTGAGCTCGCCAAGCTTGAAGGCCGCCGTGGCCCGCGTGATCGACGGCCTGCGCCGCGACCGCTTCTTCCTGCTGCTGCTCGCCGGGCTGTTCGTGCTCGCCGGACTGTCACCCACGCCGGTCACCGCCTTTGCGGCGCTGGTGGATGGGGCCACGATGGCGGCCCTCACCGGGCTGCTCCTGCTCACCAAAGGCCTGGAACTGAGCGGCATCCTGCACCGGCTCGGCCATCGCCTGGTGTCCGCCATGCCCAGCGAGCGCGCGCTGGCGCTGGCGCTCGTGACTGCCGCCGCCGGGCTGTCGACCGTGCTGACGAACGATGTGGCGCTGTTCGTGGTCGTGCCACTGACGCTGGGGGTCGGGCGCATCACCCGCCTGCCGGTCACGAAGCTCATCGTGTTCGAAGCCCTGGCCGTCAATGTGGGCTCGGCGCTGACCCCGATCGGCAATCCGCAGAACCTGTTCCTGTGGCAGGTGTCGCAGGTTTCATTCGGCAGCTTCGTCGCGCACCAGGCACCGCTGGTCGCGGTGCTGATGGCGGCCCTGGCGATCACGACCACGCTGGCCTTCCCGGGCCGCGCCCTGCACGTGGCCTCCGAAGGTGCGGCGCCCCTGGATCGCGTGCTGCTGATGCTGTCGCTCTTGCTTTACGGGCCCTTCCTGGTCGCGACGGATCAGGGGCATGCCCCGATCGCACTCGCGGCGCTCGTGCTCATGCTTGCGGGACTGAAGCCCCGCGCGCTGCTGGAACTCGACTGGGGCCTGCTGCTGGTGTTCGTGCTGATGTTCGTGGACCTGCGTCTGCTGGCTCAACTGCCTGCCGTGCATGCGGCCATGCTGTCGCTGGGCCTGGGCCAACCCTTGAACCTGTACCTGGCCAGCATCGGCGCCAGCCAGATCATCAGCAACGTGCCGGCGGCGATTGCCCTGGCCGAGTACACGAGCGACTGGCGGGTGTTGGCCTATGGCGTCAACGTCGGCGGGTTCGGCTTCATGGTCGGGTCGCTGGCCAACCTCATCGCCCTGCGCATGTCGGGCGATCCGAAGGCCTGGCGGGTCTTCCACGGGTTCGCCGTTCCGGCCTTGGGGGTCGCCACGGGGGTCGGGTGGATCCTGCTGGGGCTGATCGGGCGCTGACATCGAATGTGACGAGCCCGTGAAAGTTTCGTGACAGCGCCCGCTAAACTGCGCGCCTTCCAAGAATTCCAAGGATGGCCATGTTGTTTGGCAAGCTGCTGCCCCGCGAGGGCAATTTTTTTGAGCTGTTCAACGAGCACGGCGGGTTCATCCTGGAGGGCGCCCGCGCCTTCCAGAAGATGATCGAGAACTACGCCGACCCGGCGATCCGCCAGCAGTACGCCGACGAGGTGGACAAGGCTGAACACGCCGCCGACCGCGTGACCGCCGAGGTCAATCGCCTGCTGCACCGCACCTTCATCACGCCGATCGATCGCGAGCAGATCCACGGCCTGATCAACGCGATGGACGACATCCTCGATCTGCTGCAGGACTCTTCCGAGACCCTGTCGCTGTACGACGTGCGCGCCGTGCCGGAACAGGTCCTGCAGCTGTGCACCCTGTCCGTGCGTTGCTGCGAACGGGTGCAGCACGCGGTCACGCTGCTGCCCCATCTGAGCAAGCCGGCGACCACCGAAGCCGCGCTCAAGACCTGCGAAGAGATCGACCGGCTGGAGTCTGATGCCGACCGCGTCATGCGGTCGGCGATGTCACGCCTGTTCCGCGAAGAAGCCGATGTGCGCGAACTCATCAAGCTCAAGGCGATCTACGAGCAGCTCGAATCCATCTCCGACCGCTGCGAGGACGTGGCCAACCTGATCGAGGGCATCGTCCTCGAGAACTCCTGACCCGCCCCCATGGCATCCGCTGAGATCGCCTTCTGGGTGGTGGCCCTGCTGGTCGTGCTGGCCCTGCTGTTCGACTTCATGAACGGCTTCCACGATGCGGCCAACTCCATCGCCACCGTTGTGTCCACCGGGGTGTTGAAGCCCCAGCAGGCCGTGCTGTTCGCAGCCTTCTTCAATGTGCTGGCGATCGCCTTCTTCCAGCTCAAGGTGGCCGCCACCATCGGCAAGGGCATTGTCGAGCCGGGCATCGTGGACCACCACGTGGTGTTCGGCGCCCTGATCGGCGCCATCACGTGGAATGCGATCACCTGGTGGTGGGGCATTCCTTCGAGCTCGTCGCACGCCTTGATCGGCGGCATCGCCGGCGCCGTCGTGGCCAAGGCCGGTCCGTCGGCCCTGGTCGCGGGGGGCATCGGAAAGACCGTCGCCTTCATCGTCATCTCGCCGCTGCTCGGCTTCCTGCTCGGCTCGCTGATGATGGTGGTCGTGTCGTGGGTGTGCCGGCACAAGTCGCCGCTCAGGATCGACCGCTGGTTCCGCCGCTTGCAGCTCGTGTCGGCAGGCCTGTACAGCCTCGGGCACGGGGGCAACGATGCGCAGAAGACCATCGGCCTGATCTGGATGCTGCTGATCGCGGCCGGCATGGTCAGCGCGGGCGAGCATGCGCCGCCGAGCTGGGTCATCGTGTCGTGCTACGTGGCGATTGGCCTGGGCACGATGTTCGGTGGCTGGCGCATCGTGCAGACGATGGGGCAGCGCATCACGAAGCTCAAGCCGGTGGGCGGCTTTTGCGCCGAGACCGGTGGCGCGATGACCTTGTTCCTGGCCACCGCGCTGGGCGTGCCGGTGTCCACGACGCACACCATCACCGGCGCCATCGTCGGCGTGGGCTCGGTGCAGCGCGCGTCGGCCGTGCGCTGGGGCGTGGCAGGCAGCATCGTCTGGGCGTGGATCTTCACCATCCCCGCCGCGGCCCTGATGGCAGGCGCCTGCTACTGGGTGAGCTTCGCGCTCTACTGACCGACCTGGGACTCGAAGTAGCGCTGGGCGCTGAAGGCGATGGTGGCCATCAGCGTCGTGCCGCCGATGAAGAGGCAGAGCACCACGCCGATGACGGCGGGCCAACCGCCCAGGCTCCCGGCGCGGCCGCCGTTGAAGCGCTCGTTCCAGCGCTCGTCCGGCATCAGGCCGTAGACGATGCCGCCCAGCAGTGCGGCCACCAGGCTGAAGCCCAGGAAGGGAATCAGCACCCAGGCGACGCGGTCATCCTGCCCCAGTTGCTCCATGCGCTGGACACCGATCAGCCCCAGCAGGGTCGGCAGCGGGAAAGCCCAGCCCCAGCGGTCCTTGAAGCCATGCAGGTAGAAGCGGTGCACGCCGAAGACACCGACGAGCAGCGCGAGCCACGTCGCCACCGCCTTGTGCTTGATGCCGTTCATGCGGGTGCTCCGCTGTCGCCGGGACCGAGGGTGCGCTGCATCAGCACCACGTCGAGCCAGCGGCCGAACTTCCAGCCGGCGCTCTTGAGCACGCCGGTGTGCTCGAAGCCCAGTGCGGTGTGAACGCCGATGGAGCCGGCGTTCTGGCCGTCACCGATGACGGCCAGCATCTGGCGCGACCCGGCGGCCTCGCAGCGAGCGATCAGCTCGGCCAGCAGCAACCGACCGACGCCCTGGCCCTGGGCCGTGGGGGCGAGGTAGATCGAGTCTTCCACGCAGAAGCGGTAGGCGAGGCGAGGGCGGAAGTAGTTCGCGTAGGCGTAGCCCAGGATGACGCCCCCCCGGTCTGCCACTAGCCAGGGGAGGTTCCGGCTCAGCACCTCGACTCGGCGGCGCCCCATCTCCTCGAGGCTCGGCACCTCGGTTTCGAACGTGCCCGTGCCATGTTCGACGGCGTGCGCGTAGATCGCCTGGATGGCGGGGAGATCGGCTTCGGTGCTGGGACGAAGGGTCAGGGGCGATGCGGCGGAGGCGGGCTGTGACATCTGTCTTTTCGGAACTTGCCAGAGAGAGGCGCGGTCGAGTTTATAATGCTGGGTTTTGGCGCTGGTCACAGAAGGCTGTGGCGTATCTACGGTGCCGACCCCGGCAGGGGTTCCTGCCTTTCGACTCGCTCGCCACTTGAGTGTCTCCTCGTGCGGTGGTCGCCCAATTTTTAGGAAACATCATGGTTGTGATTCGTCTGGCCCGCGGCGGCTCCAAGAAGCGCCCCTTCTACAACATCGTCGTGGCCAACAGCCGCCAGCGTCGTGACGGCCGCTTCATCGAGCGCGTCGGCTTCTACAACCCCGTCGCCTCGGGCGCTGCCGAAAAGCTGCGCGTCGAGCAGGACCGCGTGAGCTACTGGGTGGGCGTCGGCGCCCAGCTGTCGCCCACCGTGGCCCGCCTGGTGGGTGAAGCCAAGGCTGCTGCAGTGGCCCCCGCCGCCGCCTAAGCAGGCATGGCAGGCAACAAGCCTCAGAAAGACGGCGCTTCGGCGCCGTCTTTTGCTTCTGACGTCGCCTGGCCCGCGGATGCAGTCCAGGTGGGCCGCATCCTGGACGCCTGGGGCGTGAAGGGCTGGTTCAAGGTGCAGGCCTACTCCGGTCAGCCGGACGCACTCTTCAACGCCAAGCACTGGTTCCTGAAGAGCGACGGCCCCAAGGCGGGGCGCCGGACGCTGAAGATGCTCTCCGTGCGTGAGCACGGCGAAGGTATCGTCGCCAGCGCCGAAGGCGTGACCGATCGCAACGGCGCCGAGGCGCTGCGGGGCTGGGAGCTGTGGGTGTCGCGCGCCGACTTCCCGCGCACCCATGACGGCGAGTACTACTGGATCGACCTCATCGGCCTGGACGTCGTCAACCGCGAGGAGCAGGCGCTGGGGCGCGTGATCGGCCTCATCGAGACCGGTCCGCATGCGGTGCTGCGCATTCTGCCGCCGGGCGTCGAGGAGCCGGCCAAGCCTGATCAGGAACGCCTGATCCCGTTCGTCGAGGCCTTCGTCGACGACGTGAGTCTTGAGGCCCGCAAGATCCGTGTCGATTGGGGCACGGACTTCTAGGATGCGTTTCGACGTCCTGACGATCTTCCCGGAGCTGTTTGCGCCGCACCTGACGCACGGCGTGACGCGGCGTGCCTTCGAGAGCCGTCAGGTCGACGTCCGTTTGTGGCCGCTGCGGGATTTCGCGGACGACAACTACCGCCGGGTCGATGACCGCACCTACGGCGGCGGGCCGGGCATGGTGATGCTGGCCGAGCCTCTGGAGCGTGCGCTGGCCGCCGTCAAGTCGGACCGCAACGACGCGGCGCCGGCCGTCATCCACTTCACGCCCACGGGGGCCCGGCTCGACCAGGCGCGCGTGGCCGAGCTCGCGGCAGGCCCCGGCGCCGTGCTGCTGTGCGGCCGCTACGAAGGCATCGACCAGCGCGTGCTCGACCGTCACGTGACGCTCGAACTCAGCCTCGGCGACTTCGTGCTGTCCGGCGGCGAGCTCCCGGCCCTGGCGCTGCTCGATGCCGTGGCGCGCCTGCAGGACGGTGTGCTCGGCGACGCCCAGTCGCACGAGCAGGACAGCTTCTCCGACGGCCTGCTCGACTGCCCGCACTACAGCCGCCCCGACGTGCTGCCCGACGGGCGTGCCGTGCCGGCGGTGCTGCTCTCCGGGCACCATGCCGACATCCGCCGCTGGCGCCGGGAGCAATCGCTGGCGATCACGGCCGCGCGTCGCCCCGACCTGATCGAAGCGGCGCGGGCCGCCGGCCGGCTGACGAAGGCCGACGAAGCCTTCCTCGCCAAGTCTAGGCAAAACCCGTAAGCCCGGGCTATACTTGCGGGCTGTCCGATCCTCTGGCGGGTCGAGTGGACTGTCAGCTCAACGAGCTGGCAGCTGCAAACCCAACCGATAAATAGCGGCCTGCCAAGATCCTTAGGAGTACAGATGGACCTGATCCAAACCCTTGAGCAAGAAGAAATTGCTCGCCTGAACAAGACCATCCCGGCCTTCGCCCCCGGCGACACCGTGATCGTCAGCGTCAACGTCGTCGAAGGCAACCGCAAGCGCGTGCAGGCCTACGAAGGCGTCGTGATCGCCAAGCGCAACCGCGGCCTGAACAGCAGCTTCATCGTCCGCAAGATCTCCAGCGGCGAAGGCGTCGAGCGTACGTTCCAGCTCTACAGCCCGCTGATCGCCTCGATCGAAGTGAAGCGTCGCGGTGATGTCCGCCGCGCCAAGCTGTACTACCTCCGCGAGCGTTCGGGCAAGTCGGCCCGCATCAAGGAAAAGCTGGCCTGATCGGCTGGTTCCGGCCACTCAAGCCGCCAAGAGCATCCGCTCTCGGCGGCTTTTGTCTTTCTGGGGCGGTCAACGGCCAGCCCACCAGGCCAGCCACTCGTAGACCGCGTAGCGCACGCGGCTGTAGCCGGCCACCGACGGGGTCCAGTCGCTGAAACTGCTCAAGGCGTCATCACGCAGCCCGACCGGGGCGGGTGTCAGCGTCAGGCCCAGGCGCGCTGCCTCGGGCTCGAAGGCACGCAGCGCGCGTCGCATGTGCAGATCGTGGGTCACCAGGATCACCCGCTTGATGCCCGCTGCGGCCAGCAAGGGCAGGGCCTTGGCCGCGTTCTCCCGGGTGTCTCGCGAACTGCCCTCGGCCCAGCGCAGCGGCAGGCCGTAGTCCTCCGCAGCCACGCGGCTGATGACGGACGACTCGGGCACCTTCAGTTCGGTCGCGGTCCAGCCGATGCCGCCGGAAAACCCCAGCGGCCAGCCGGTGCGCCGCGCCAGCCAGACGCCGTAGGCCAGCCGCTCCGCCGTGATCACCGTCGGCCCCCCGCCGCTCATCTCGGGCACATGCTGGTGGACGCCACCGCCCAGCACGAGGATGGCGCCGTCCGTCTGCCCACGCAGCGCGCCGACCGACGCCGGGGGCAGGGCCTGCGGCTGGCCGAGCCCGCGGCTCAGCAGTTCGCCGGCGGCCTCCGTGCACGACAACCACGTCCCGAGCAAGGCCACGCCGAGCATCCAGCCGCCGCCCCGGCGCTGACGCCGCAGACGCCATCCACCCCACGCAGCCAGCAGCAGGAACGGCGCCGGGGGCAGGGCCGCCGCGAGCAGCAGCGTCTTGAAGCCTGAATAGTCGAGGTTCATCACCGCCGGGATCATCGCCGACATCAATAATGCAGCCGCTGTGATGACCGTTCCGCGTTCTCCGCTTCGCCTCACCCTCTGGTGCCTCGCTGCCGTGTCCGGCCTGGTCACGCTCGTGCTGCTGATCGCCACGCTGGCGCTGCCCGGCTGGCTGACCGGGCGCGGCGTGCAGCTGGCCAGCGAGGGCTTGGGCCGGACGGTGCATGTCGATGCCGTGCAGGTTCAGCCCTGGCGACTGGCGCTCGTGATGCAGGGCCTGACCGTGGCCGGCCGCGGCGAAGGGCAGCCCCCCCTGTTCACACTCGAGCGGCTGGATGCCGCCTTGTCCTTGCGTTCGCTGCTGCGCGGGCGGCTCGTTGTCGAGTCGGTTCAGCTGGATCGTCCGTCGCTGCGCCTGGCCCGCACGGCGCCGGGGCGCTACGACATCGATGACCTGCTGCAGCGTTTCGCCGCCAAGCCTGGCGAGGCCGAGCCGCAGGAGCCGCAGTTCGCGGTCTACAACATCGCGCTGCGTGACGGGCAGGTCGCGTTCGATGACCGCCCCGTTCAGCGGCGACACGAACTGGCCGGCCTGCACCTGACGCTGCCTTTCCTGTCGACCTTGCCGGCCGATGTGCAGGTCCAGGTGCGGCCGAGCCTGCGTGGCGTGCTCGATGGCGTGGCTTTCGACAGCCAGGCCGAAGCGCTCCCGTTCGGCGATGTGTCGCGCGGCCGCCTGTTGCTGAAGCTCGCGGGACTCGATCTCGCGCCGCTGGCGGCCTACCTGCCCGAGAGCCTTCCCGCGCGCCTGAAAGCAGGGCGGCTGGACCTGGACCTCGCACTGGACTTTGTCGAGGCCGCGAAGCAGGCGCCGACGGTGAAGCTGAGCGGCGACGTTCAGCTGCACGATCTTGCGGTGACCCAGCCGGATGGCGCTCCCTGGTTTGGCGCGACACGGCTGCGCGTGCCGCTGGTCGACGTTCAGCCGCTGCGCCGGCAGGTGGCCCTCGGGTCGATCGTGCTGGACGCCCCGAGCCTGATGTGGCGCCCGATGCCCGCCGCGGCGGAAGCGGCGGCCCCGTCGACAGCCGCCCCCTGGCAGGGCCGTATCGCCGGACTGACCGTCCAGGCGGGCCGTGTCGTCTGGCGAGACCTGTCGCTCGATGACATCGAGATCCAGTCAGGCGCCGCGACCTGGCCGTTGAAGGGCATCACGCCGGTCCAGGCCAGTCTGCGGCTCGACGACGCACGGCTCAGCGCCCGGGCTCGTGTGTCGGCCGAACGTCTCGAAGCCGAGGCCACCGTGCGCGACCTGGCCCTGGCGCGGCTCGCGCCTCTGCTGCCGCTGCCCGGCGGCGCCCGGCTCAGCGCCACGCTGTCGAGCGAATTCGGCGTCACGCTGGCCAACCCGCTGATGCCCGGTGCCGCCGATCGCACCCAGCTCACGCTGGCGGCCCTGCACATCACCGATGCCCGCCTGGCTTTGCCCGGCGCACCGTCGTTGGCTCGCCTGGCGGGCTTGCAGGTAGACAAGGCCAGCCTCGATGGGGCTGCTCGCCTCGTGACGCTGGGCCAGGTCACGCTCAGCGGGCCTCGTGTGGAGCTCGCCCGCGACGCCGATGGCCGGCTCAACGCCGACCCGCTGCTGCCGCCGCCGCCCGACGCGCATCCCGCCGCGACAGCGCCCTGGCAGGTCCGACTGGCGGGCCTGGCCGTGGACGGCGGCGCACTCCGCTGGCGCGACCTCGCCGTGCCCGCCTCGATGCGGGCCATCGCCGTGGCCGTCGAGCCTGTCAAGCTCAGGCTGGGGCCGCTGGCCTGGCCGGGCAAGTCGGCGGTACCGGTGCAACTCTCCGCGCAACTTGCGCCCCTGGGCGCCGACGAGCGCCCGGTGGTGGCGAGCGCCGGCACGCTGCAGTGGTCCGGGCGCGCAACAGGGGCACCGCTGGCCTTGAGCGGCGCGGTGCAGGCCCGTGCGCTGCCGCTGCATGTGTTCAACGCCTACCTCGATCCGGCCTGGGGCCTGCAATTGCAGCGCGCCGAGTTGGGCGCGCGGGCCGATGTCGAGCTCCGCCAGGAAGCCTCGGGCGCGTGGGCAGGCAAGCTGGACGGCGACCTGCGCGTCGGACCGCTGGCGCTGCTGCAGGCCCGCGTGATCGATGGGCAGCGCGTCATCGGCGAAGACCTGCTCAGCTGGCAGTCCCTCCAGCTGGAGGGGGTGCAGCTCGCGCTGGCGCCCGATGCGCCCCCGCGGATGGCCGTCAGGGAGGCCCAGCTCGATGACGCCTACGCCCGGCTGATCATCAACGAGCAGGGCCGCCTCAATCTCCGCGACATCCGGCCGGCGGATGCGGCCCGCGCGGCTTCGGCGCCCGAGGGCGCTGCGTCGCTGCCGGCGCCGGAGATATCGGCCGAGCGCATCCGGCTGAACCGCGGCATCGTGGATTTCAGCGACCGCTTCGTGCGCCCGAACTACAGCGCGCGGCTGAGCGAGTTGCAAGGCTCGCTCGGGGCCTTCTCGACGGGCAGCCCGGCGATGGCGCCCCTGACCCTGCGTGGCAAGGTGGCCGGCACGGGGCTGCTGGAGATCGACGGCCAGCTCAAGCCCGGTGCGCCGCTGGCGCTGGACGTCGCGGCCAACGCCACCGACATCGAACTGGCGCCGTTGTCGCCCTACGCGGCCAAGTACGCCGGCTATGCCATCGAGCGCGGCAAGCTCTCGACGCGTTTGCGTTACCAGGTGCAGCCCGGCGGTGAACTGCAGGCGAGCAACCAGATCATCCTGAACCAGCTCACGTTCGGCGAGCAGGTCGACAGCCCCGATGCCACGTCCCTCCCGGTGCGCTTCGCCGTGGCCCTGCTGAAGGACCGCGACGGCATCATCGACGTGAACCTGCCCGTCAGCGGGTCGCTCAGCGATCCGCAGTTCAGCGTCGGCGGGCTCGTCTGGAAGCTGTTCCTGAACCTCATCGGCAAGGCGCTGACGGCCCCGTTCTCCCTGTTCGGCGGCAGCGAGCGGCCCGAGGAGGCGCAGGTGTTCTTCCAGCCCGGCGGGGCCGAGCTGGCGGCGGTCGACCAGCTCGACCGGGTCGCCAGGCTGCTGATCGAGCGGCCCGGCCTGCAACTGGCCCTGACCGGCTGGGCGGGCATCGCTGCCGAGAGCCAGACGCTGCGCGAACAGCAGCTCGACCGCGCCCTGCGGGCCGAGAACGCGCCCACACCGGAGGCGGCACTCAAGCGCCTGTACCAGGCCGCCCGCCTGCCCAGCAAGCCGCGCAATGCACTTGGCCTGGTCAAGGATCTGCCGCCTGAGCAGATGCGCGGCCTGCTGCTCGGCAGCTACAAGGTCGACGACGAGGCCCTGCGTCAGCTCGCCGTGGCCCGCGCCGCGGCGGTGCGTGATGCGCTGCTCGCCCGCGGTGCGCCGAATGCGAGGGTGTTCCTGGCCGCGCCCAAGGTGTGCGACCAGGCTTGCGATGAGACCTGGCGCCCCCATGTCGAACTCTCCCTCGGTGTCCACTGAAAGGCCTTCCATGACCGAACCGAAACTTGAACGCATCACCCTGGCTGGCGGCTGCTTCTGGTGCCTGGAGGCCGTCTACGAGCGTGTGCGTGGGGTGCATCACGTGGAGAACGGCTACAGCAATGGCCATGCCGCCCACCCGAACTACGAGCAGGTCTGCAGCGGCAACACCGGCCATGCAGAGGTCGTGCGGGTGGACTTCGACCCGGCGGTCGTTTCGCTGCGCGAGGTGCTGGAGGTGTTCTTCACGATCCACGACCCGACCACGCTCAACCGCCAGGGCGCCGACGTCGGGACCCAGTACCGCTCCGGCATCTACTGGCACACCGACGCGCAGCGTGCGTTGGCGGCCGAGGTGCTGAAGGAGGCCAACGACCACCACGGCGGCCGCGTCGTGACCGAGCTGCTGCCGGAGACCAACTACCACCCGGCGGAGGCCTACCACCAGCATTACTACGCCCGCAACCCCGACCAGGGCTACTGCGCCTTCGTCGTGGCGGGCAAGGTGGACAAGTTCCTGTCCAGCTTCAAGCGACTGGTGAAGTGATGCTGGCCTGGAGCGGCCTGCGCTACCGGTACCGCGATGGGGCGGAGATCGCCTACGCCGACTTTGCCCTGCGCGAAGGGCGTCACTTGCTGTTGCGCGGCGCCTCGGGGTCGGGGAAGTCCACGCTGCTGGCGCTGCTCGCCGGCTTGCTGAAGGTCCAGCAGGGCGGGCTGGAGGTGGCCGGCACGGCCCTGGCCGGCCTGGCCCCGCGGGCGCTGGATGCCTGGCGCGGCGCCACGCTCGGCGTGGTGCCGCAGCGCCTGCACCTGAGCGACGCCCTCACGGTGGCCGAGAACCTCGCGCTGCCGGCGCTGGCGGCCGGGCAAGCGACGGACCCGGCGCGTGCACGGGCGCTGATGGCGGCACTCGACATCGCCGAGCTCGCGGACCGACGGCCCCACCAGCTCAGTGTCGGGCAGGCACAGCGCGTGGCTCTGGCCCGGGCGCTGATGCGCCAGCCGCGCCTGCTGCTGGCCGATGAACCCAGCGCCAGTCTTGACGACGAGCACACGCTGCACATGCTGGCCCTGCTGCTGGATGCGGCCGAGCGCGAGAAATGCACCCTCGTCATCGCGAGCCACGATGCCCGCGTCATCGAGGCGCTGACGGCGCGCGACGATTTCACCGAAGTCGTGCTGCGCAGCCGCGCGCCGGCGGCCGGGCCGGGCAGCCAGCTCGGGGCGCTGGCCGGTGGCACCATGCCGATGACCCGCTTGACCGACTGGACCGACGGAGGCGCCGCATGATCCGGCTCGCCTGGCGTTACCTCTGGTCCAGCCCGCTGACGACCGCCCTCAACCTGCTGCTGCTGACGCTCGGCCTGGCCGCCGTCACCTTCGTGCTGCGGGCGAGCGCCCAGGTGGAGGCCGGGCTCAAGCGTGACCTCGCGGGCATCGACCTCGTCGTCGGGGCCAAGGGCAGCCCGATGCAGATCATGCTCGCCGGCGTGTTTCACCTCGATGCACCCACCGGCAACATCCCGATGGCCACGCTCGCGCTGTTGAAGCAGCAACCGCTGGTGGCCGAGGTGGTGCCGCTGTCTCTCGGCGACAGCTTCCGGGGCTTCCGCGTGGTGGGCACGACACCGGCCTATCTCGACCTCTACGGGGCACAACTCGCCCAGGGCGCCGCCTGGCAGCGGCCCATGCAGGCCGTGCTGGGGGCCGAAGTGGCCCGGGCCAGCGGGCTGAAGATCGGCGACCGGTTCGCAGGCAGCCATGGCCTGGCCGAGGGCGGCGGTGCGCACGGCGACCACAGCTTCGAGGTCGTCGGCCTGCTGGCGCCCTCCGGCAGCGTGCTGGACCGCCTCGTGCTGACCGATCTCGCGTCCGTGTGGGAGGTGCACGAAGCCCACCATGCCGACGACGCCCAGCCGCACGACGACGAGGCGCGCGAGATCACGCTGGCGCTCGTGCGCTACCGCAGCCCGCTGGCCGCGGCGATGCTGCCGCGCTGGGTCAATGCGCAGGCGGGCCTGCAAGCGGCCGCGCCCGCGCTGGAATCGGCGCGCCTTATGCGACTGGTGGGCGCAGGCACGGAGGTGCTGAAGGGTTTTGGCGCCGTGCTGCTGGCGGCGGCCGGCTTGTCGGTGTGGGTCGCACTGCTGCACGCGGTGCGGGCGCGTCAACCGGACCTCGCCATGCTGCGAATGCTCGGGGCACCGGCGCGCCGGGTGGCCTCGCTGATCGCGCTGGAGGCCTTGCTGCTGGCGGCCATGGCCACGGCGCTCGGCCTGGCGCTGGGGCACGGCCTGGTGTTGGGCCTGTCGGAACTGCTCGCGCAACGGCAATCGCTGCGCCTGGGCCCGCTCGGCTGGAGCGAGGCCGAAGGGCTGGTGCCGCTGCTGGCGTTCGGCCTGGCGCTGCTGGCCGCAGCATGGCCGGCGTGGCGGGCCTACCGGCTCGACGTGACCACGCTGCTGCAAGCGCCCCGCTGAAGCACGACAATGCGGCGCATGAAGTTCAAACCTCTGCTCGCGTTGTGCCTGGCGGCGTCCGCCGTGGTTGCTCAAACACCGCCGGCCATCGGCCAGGGTCCCGGCTATCACGACCCGCGCAGCCCCTTCAAGCCGCTGGAGGAGCGGGCCGACATCGTGTCGTGGAAGCTGCTCTCCCAGGTCACGGCCAAGGCCGAGAAGAAGAAGATCGTCCCGACCTTTCCGGCGGCGGTGCAGGCACTGGACCGCAAGACCGTCAAGGTACAGGGCTTCATGATGCCGCTGGAGGCTGGCGACCGGCAGCAGCATTTCCTGCTGTCCTCGGTGCCGACGACCTGCTCGTTCTGCGTGCCCGCCGGCCCGGAAGGCCTGGTGGAAGTGCGCACGAAGAAGCCCGTGCGCTACACGCTGGAGCCGGTCGTCGTGGAAGGCACCCTCGCGGTGTTGAACGACGACCCCTACGGTCTCTACTACCGCGTGGAAGACGGCAACGCCGTCAACTGAAGCTCAGGGCGCCAGACGCTCACGCAGCCAGTGGCTGCCGTCGAGCTTGAAACGCAGCCGGTCATGCAGTCGCGAACGGCGCCCCTGCCAGAACTCGTAGCGGTCCGGCACGAGCCGGTAGCCGCCCCAATGAGGCGGCCGCTCCGGGTTCAAGCCGTGCTGAACCGCTGCCTTGGCGGCATTGGCCACCAACACGGCTCGCGACGAGATGACCTGGCTCTGGGGCGACGCCCACGCCCCCAGCCGTGAATCGAGCGGTCGGCTCTTGAAGTAGTCGTCGGACTCCTGCGCCGAGGTCTTCTCGACCCGGCCTTCGATACGCACGACGCGCTCCATCTCGACCCAATGGAACTGCAGCGCCGCGAACGGGTGAACGGCCAGCTCCTCGCCCTTGCGGCTGTCATAGTTCGTGTACCAAACCATGCCACGTTCGTCGCAGCCCTTGAGGAGCACGACGCGGGTCGAAGGCCTGCCGCTGGCGCCCACGGTCGCAAGCGTCATCGCCGTGGGCTCGGACACGTCGTGGCTGATGGCTTCGTCCATCCATCGATTGAACAGTGCCAAGGGGCCATCGGCGGCCTGCTCCTCGTCGAGTTCGCCGAGTTCGTAACTTTTCCGGAAATCGCTGAGTTTGCTCATCTGTGAAGTATGCACACCTTCCCCTAAAGGCCTTCCCTTAGGTGAACGTACCAGTTCCAAGCGGAGTGTCCCTCGGCATGCTTGTGGCAGTGCAGCAAACGGCAAAGACCGTGTCACGGCACGTGGGTTTGGAAGGGACAAGGCGCAAATGACCAGGCAACGCCCCGCTGTCGTCGTGCTGGCCGCAGGTCGCGGTTCGCGCTTCCGCGGCCAGGGTCACAAGCTCGAACAGCCCCTGGGCCTCGCGCCCGGTGCTGACACCGTGCTTGCACGGAGCCTGCGGCATGCCATCGCGACTCGGCTGCGGGTCGTCGTGGTGACGACATCGACCCTGGCCCCCGCCGTGCACAAGCTGATCGCCGCGCGGGACGTCGTCACCTTGCCTGACCGCGATGCCCAGGGCCGGCCGCTGCCGATCGGCATGGGGCATTCCATCGTGGCGGGTGTGGGCGCGACCGGCGACGCCGATGGCTGGCTCATCCTGCCGGCCGACATGCCGCTGGTGCAGCCTGACACCATCCTGGCCGTGGCTGCCGGCCTGGAGCGCTACCCGGTGTGCTACGCCCAGTACCGAGGCATCCAGGGGCACCCGGTGGGTTTCGGGACCGAGCTGTACTCGGAACTGATGGCCCTGCAGGGCGACGAAGGCGCCCGCCGCATCGTGGCGCGCTATGCCGCCCAGCCGATCGAGGTCGATGACCCGGGCGTCCATGTGGACGTCGACACGGCGGAAGACCTCGCCCGTCTGCGGGCCTAGGCGTCTTCCAGCGGGGCACACAGCCCGTGGCGCGCGGCGAGATGGGCCTGCCGTTCCAGTTCACGGTCTCGGATGCCCTGGGCGCGCAGCCCGTGCACCGTGCGCAGCAGGTAGTCCAGCGTTGTGCCGTAGCGGCCCCGGGCGTGGCGGAAGATGTGCAGCAACTCGGGCTCGCGCAGATCGCCCGTCCAGTTCGGACTGTGCCGGGACAGCGTGAACGCGAGTGCCTTCATGCGGCCGGCGGGCGTGTCGCAGTTCAGCCAGCGCGGCTCGTAGACGCCATTGGGCATCTCTCGGGCCCACAGCGGGTCCAGCACCCGGTCACCCTGCGCCTGCGGGATGCGGTAGACCAGCCCACGGCAACTCCCCCCCGAGACCAGGGCGAGCACCAGGCCCGGCTCCTCGTGCGACCCGCGGTTCACGCGGGAGCGCATGCGCAGTACGCGATGAAAGCCGAGCACCTTGGCAGGCAGGGCTTCGGAAAACTCGAAGTCCGGGCGCCAGATCAGCGATCCGTACGCGAAGAGGAGCAAGTCGCCGCCGCTGGCGCGCCACTCGGCGCGGGTGCGTTGCAGCAGGTGGGCGCTGCGCGCCGGTCCGTGCGGAATGTGGATGGCCTGTGACGACATCGGCGTGATCTTGGCATGCCGCACGTCGCATCCGGTACCCATGCCGTAACCCGCGCGCTCCTCGGGCGAAGTAATATGGTTACCTAAATTCTCATGGGCCGGTTACGTCACCAGGCCGCCGGAGACAGTTCATGAACGCGACACTCAACGCCGTCACCCAGCGCATCCAGGAGCGCAGCTCGAAGTTGCGCGGCGACTACCTTTCCCGTATTGCCCAGCTGCAAGGCCGCCAGCGCGGTTTCGAGCGCATGGGCTGCGCCAACGTCGCGCACGCCGTGGCGGCCCTGCCTGCCAACGACAAGCTGCGCATCGTCGCGGAGAAGGCGCCGCATCTGGGCGTGGTCACCGCCTACAACGACATGCTGTCGGCGCATCAACCCTACGAGTCCTACCCGGCCCTCATCCGTGCCGAGGCCCATCGCCTGGGTGCCACCGTGCAGGTGGCGGGTGGCGTGCCGGCAATGTGCGACGGCGTTACCCAGGGCCTGCCGGGCATGGAGTTGAGCCTGTTCTCGCGTGACACCATTGCCATGAGCACCGCCGTGGCCCTGACGCACGACGTGTTCGATGCCGCGCTCCTGCTGGGCATCTGCGACAAGATCGTCCCGGGTCTGCTGATCGGCGCGCTGCATTTCGGCCACCTGCCGTGCGTGTTCGTGCCCGCCGGTCCGATGAGCTCCGGCATCTCGAACAGCGAGAAGGCTAAAGTGCGCGAGCTCTACGCCCAGGGCAAGGTCGGCCGTGACGAATTGCTGAAGAGCGAATCGGCGGCCTATCACGGCGCCGGTACCTGTACCTTCTACGGCACGGCCAACAGCAACCAGATGCTGCTGGAGGCCATGGGCCTGCACGTGCCGGGCAGCGCCTTCGTGCATCCGCACGACGACCTGCGCACGGCGCTGACGCGCGAGGCCGTCGGCGCGGCGCTGCAGATCAGCGGCCGCGTGCCCGGCCAGGCCGCCAAGCCGATCGGCCACGTCGTGGACGAGCGCTGCATCGTCAACGCCATGGTGGCGCTGCTCGCCACGGGCGGGTCGACGAACCACCTGATCCACTGGGTCGCCGTCGCGCGCTCGGCGGGCATCCTGATCAACTGGACCGACTTCTCCGACCTGTCGGCGGTCGTGCCGCTGCTGGCTCGCGTGTACCCCAACGGCAGTGCCGACGTGAACCAGTTCCAGGCCGCCGGCGGCCCGGGTTTCGTGATTCGCGAGCTGCTCGATGCCGGCCTGATGCACGAGGACGTGCTCAGCGTGGCGGGCACCAGCCTGCGGCCCTACACCTTCGTGCCGCAGCGCGTGGGGCAGGGCGGCGAGGTGGTGCGCGAAGCGCTGCCGGCGGCCAGCGGCGACGAAAGCGTCGTGCGCGGTGCAGCGGCCCCGTTCAGTGCCACCGGCGGCCTCAAGCTGCTGGATGGCAATCTGGGCCGAGCCGTCATCAAAGTGTCGGCCGTGCCGGAAGACCGCCACACCGTCGAGGCCCCGTGCCGCGTGTTCACGACGCAGGAGGCGATGCTGGCGGCTTTCAAGGCGGGTGAACTGGAGCGCGACGTGATCGTCGTCGTGCGATTCCAGGGGCCGCACGCCAACGGCATGCCCGAGTTGCACAAGCTCACGCCGCCGCTGGCCGTGCTGCAGGGCAAGGGCTTCAAGGTCGCGCTCGTGACGGATGGCCGCATGAGCGGGGCGTCGGGCAAGGTGCCTGCTGCCATTCACGTCAGCCCTGAAGCCCTCGCGGGCGGGCCGCTGGCCCGGCTGCGCGATGGCGATGTGGTGCGCGTCTGCGCCAACACCGGCTCGCTGGTCGCCCTCGTGGACGCGGCCGAGTGGGCGGCACGCAGCGTCGCAACGCTCGACCCGGCCGAAGCAGACGTCAACGCCCACGGCCTTGGCCGCGATCTCTTCGCCGGCTTGCGCCGCAACGTCCTGAGCGCCGAAGAGGGCGCCTGCACCTGGTTGTGAACTCCGAGACCATCATGCTCGACACCCTGAGCCTGGCCAGCCACGGCCCCGTCATCCCCGTCATCGTGATCCAGCGCCTGGAGGACGCCGTGCCGCTGGCGCAAGCCCTGGTGGCCGGCGGCGTGAAGGTGCTCGAAGTGACGCTGCGCACGCCGGTCGCCCTGCAGGCGATGGAGGCCATGGCCCGGGTGCCGGGGGCGATCGTCGGGGCGGGCACGCTGCGCACGCCGCAGGACGTGATCAACGCCAAGAACGCCGGCTGCCAGTTCGGCGTGAGCCCCGGCTACACCGATGCGCTCGCGGCCGCCTGCCAGGCCCAAGGCCTGCCGCTGCTGCCGGGCGTGTCGACCGCGTCGGAGGTCATGCAGGCCAACGCGGCCGGCTTCGGCTTCCTGAAGCTCTTCCCCGCCGTCGCCGTCGGCGGCGTCAACCTGCTGAAGTCCCTGGCCGGCCCGTTCCCCGACGTGGCCTTCTGCCCCACGGGTGGCATCTCGCTCGAATCGGCGCCGCAGTTCCTGAGCCTGCCCAACGTCAAGGTGTGCGGCGGGTCCTGGCTCACCCCGCAGGATGCGGTGGACGCCAAGGACTGGGCGCGCATCACCCGGCTGGCGTCCGAGGCGGCAGCCCTGCGCCACTGAGACCCGGCGCGCCGGCGCTCAGGTCGGCAGGTCGAACAGCAGGCAGGTGGTGGAGGCGTGCGCATAGAGCTTGCCGTCGTGCCCCACCAGCTCCGCCTCGGCGGTCGTCACCTGGCGACCGCGGTGCACGACACGGCCGATGGCGCGCACCAGCGGCACGCGCTCGTTGAGCCCTCGCACCAGGTTCACCTTGAATTCGAGCGTCGTGTAGCCCCGCCCGACCGGCAGCGTGGTGTGAACCGAGCAGCCGAGGGCGGAGTCGAGCAGCGTCGCGAACCAGCCGCCGTGCACGCCGCCCAGCGGGTTGTAGTGCTTGAACTGCGGTGCGCCCTGGAATACCGCGACACCGTCTTCGACCGCGATGAGGATGAAGTCCATCGTCTCGCTGATCGGCGCTCGCGGCGAAAGCCCGTCCAGCAGGGCCTGCATCTGCTGCAGGCCCGTCTTGCCCGCCAGCTGCTCAGGCGTCGCCACGCCAGGCGCGAGCCGTTGACGGCTGCGGACTGCGGCCTCGTCGGCCTGCCATTGGGCCAGGATGCTCTCGGGCGTGGGTGCGGTCATGTCGGCGGTCTCGGCAAGCAACGCCGCCGATTGTGCGCAAGCCGGCCCGGGCCGTCTGTCGCCTGTGTTCAGGCCGCGAGGCGTTGATCGGCCGCATGCGGCATGGCGCCGGCCTCGGAGTGCCGCAGGGTGTCCAGCACGGGCCCCTGCCAGGGCAGCAGGTAGACCAGTGTGGCCAGCGTGGCGCGTCGACGCGACGACAGCATCGGGCGGCCGCGCTCGTCCAGGAGCAGCACGTTGGAGCGGACGTTCAGCGGATCGGCCTGAACGATCGTGCCCTCGCCGATCTCGGCCCAGTCCCACTCGACCCAGGCAGTGGCATCGGCGTAGTGGCGCTCCCAGCGCGTCGAGCCGCCCACGCCTCGGGTGCTGCCGCGCGGACGGCGGATGTTCGTCCGGGCGTGAACGACGTCCATCGCAGCGCTGGACAGCGCTGACGCCGGCCAGCAGACGCTGCCTTCAGGCAATTGGAGCAGGGATGGCATGAAAAGACCTCACGGCTTTGCAACGAATGGAGCGCAGTCTCCAATCCGAGGAATCCGCCAACAAGCTGGCAGAGTTGTCAGGTATCGTGCCGCCCGAAATGGACTACCAGCAGCTGATCGACGTCGGGTTGAGCGAAGACTTCGCCAGCTTCGAGCGCCGGCTCGTCGCTGCCGCGGAGGCCATGGGCTTTCCGATCATCTCGGGCATGCTCACGCGCGGTGTGCTGAAGGAATCGGGCATGCGCCTGACCACCTTCGGGAACACGCCAGCGGGCCACATCGAGGCGGCACGGGACCGCAATGACGCCCTGCGCGATCCCGTCATCGAGGGCCTGATGTCCCAGACGACGCCGGTGATCTACGACCAGAGCACCTACGTGGAGGCGGGTGTGGGCGAACTCTGGGAGATGCAGGCGCCCTACGGCTACAAGACGGGCATCGCCGTCAAGTTGCACCTGCCGGGCGACAAGCACTTCATCCTCGGCGTGGATCGCGAGGAACCCCTGCCCGAGGCCGGCCTGCAGCTGATGCAGATGGTCGCCGGCCTGCAGTTGCTGGCAGCGCATGCGTTGACTGCCGCAGACCGCCTGCTCAGCCCCAAGCTCAGCAGCGCCGAGCTGCCCAAGCTGACGCGCCGCGAACTCGACGTGCTCAGCTGGACCGCGCAAGGCAAGACCGCCTGGGAGGTCAGCGTGATCCTGGGCATGAGCGAAAAGACGGTGAACTTTCATCTTGGCAACGCCATGCGCAAGCTGCAGGTGTCGAGCAAGCACCAGGCAGTGCTCAAGTGCGTTTCGGCAGGGGTTTTCTAGAGTCGGGTTTGTCTCTAAAACCTGGAAGACTTGCTAGGTTTCTGGGGGGATGAAAACGGGGACAGTTGACGTTGACGGTTTTTCCTTTGTTGCCAGGAGTCCCCCATGGAAATCATCGACCTGATCTGCGTCATCCTCGGTATTCCCCGCTTTGGCGGTTGAGGCCGAAGCGAACCGCCCGAACCTGATGGCAGCCACGGATGGCGACGGTGACCAGCTCCAGATCACGAGCTCCGCACTGTTCGCCGCACCGGCTTGCAGCACACTGCCGCAACGCATGAACCCCGCCACAGGTTGCAGCATGGCGATCTCGGCCCGGACCTCCGCCCGTCTGATCAGCCTTGCCGACCAGGCACCGCTGGACTGTTTGCCCCTGTCCCCGAGAACGTTGGCCTCGGCCAAGACCCTCGGCTACAACCAGGTCGGGCAGATCCGCGCGGTGCCTGCCTCCCGGCTGCGAGACGACCTGGGTGATGAGCGCGCCCACGAGCTGAGGCAGGCGCTTCATGATTACGGGTTTCGCGACCCCGGTCCGGCGGCCGACTGAACCCGCACTTCTTGTCATTCGCTTCATGCAGCCCGGGTCTCACCGCCCGGGCTCTTTTTTTGCCCGCGGCTCGTGCGAGCATGTCGCCCATGCAAGACCGCGTCATTTCCCTGGACACCTGGCCGCGCCGCGCCGCGCTGGCCCATTTCCGCCACATGGCTCAGCCGGCCTTCAGCGTCACGGTGGGCGTGGACATCACCGGCCTGCGCGAACGCGCCGTCCGCCACGGGGCGACCCCCTGGCTGGCCTACCACCATGCCGCACTGGAAGCGGCCAACAGCGTCGACGGCATGCGTCAGTCCCTAATCGACGAGGGGCGGTCCGTCGTCGAGTTCGACTGCATTCATGCAAGCACGACGGTGCTGCGCGACGACGGCAGCTTTGGCTTCCTGACCCTGCCGCGGGACCCGTCGCTGGCAAGTTTTGCGGCCCGGGCACGCCAGCACCTGCCGCGTGTGCGCGCGGCCACGGGCGACCTTTTCGCGGCGGATGCCCCGGGCGACGTGCGGGAGGCCACGCTGGTGCACATGACGACCCTGCCGTGGTTCGCGTTCACGGCCTTCACGCATGCGCGAGGTCAGCACGACGACCGACCCAAGATCGCGTTCGGCCGCTTCACCGTGTTGGGGGAGCGGCTGACGATGCCGGTGGCCGTCGACGTTCACCATGCGCTTTGCGACGGCGTCCATGTGGGTCGTTTCTTCGAGCGGTTCCAGGCTTTGCTGGACGGCATCTGAGCCTGCGCCCCTTCGGGACTGACACCGTCCACCTTGATGGGGATGATGCGGGCGCGGGGCAATGCAAGACTTGCACTTTGCACCGGAGGCTTGTGAGATGAACCCGCCACGTCAACTGGTCCTGCTGTGTGACGGCACGAACAACAACCTGAGTGGACGGCACTCGGACACGCACGTCGTGCTGCTGGTGGAGCTGTTGCGGCTGTTTTCCGACGATCAGCGACTGGTGTACTACGACCCCGGGGTCGGGAATCCCGAGCAGCTGCCTGGCACGACGCTGATGGACAAGATCCACCGGGCGCTGGACCGCATCGATGGCCTCGCATTCGGACGCGGGCTGTACGACAACGTCGCGGAGGGTTATCGCTTCCTGATGTCGCACTGGCAGCCCGGCGATCAGATCTACATCTTCGGCTTCTCGCGAGGGGCCTTCACGGCGCGTTCGATCGCCGGTCTCGTCAACGCGTTCGGGATCATCAACAAGCACCAGGACACCTTGGTGACCAGCCTGGTGTCGACCTACTTCGCCAAGGCCTCGCCCGAACGCAGTGACATCACGCAGCAGGCGGCACGCCTGTTCGGCCAGGGCCTGACGCCGCAGCACTGGCCTGAGGTGCATTTCGTCGGCGTGTGGGACACGGTGGCCAGTGTCGGGCTCCCGCCCTTTGGCCTGAAGATCACGGCCCGGCCCAACCTGGAGGGCAAACACTTTCGGCATGTGCGCCAGGCGATGGCGCTGGATGAGCAGCGGGCGCAGTTCCTGCCTCGGGCCTACGAGCAGGACGACGGCAGCTTTCCGATGAAAAACGGCGGCACGGGCGACATCCAGCAGTGCTGGTTCCGCGGCTCGCATTGCGACGTGGGGGGTGGCAACGAGTATCCGTTCAGTGAGTTGTCCCGGGCACCCTTCGCGTGGCTGGTGGCCGAGGCGATCCGGTGCGGGCTGCGCGTACCGTTGCCCGTGAAGCATCCCGGTCCCGTGACGGAAGCAGACCTCTTCGAGGTGATGCCCCGACTCGACCCGCCCACACCGCTGCGGCTGGCAGCCCGCATCAACAGCCAAACCCATTCGACACCGCTTTGGGCGCTGACCGGCTTGACGGTGCGCGACACAGCCCGTGCGCTCGTGGACGGGGAGCCGAGCCGCCCCGTGAAGATGCACGCGCACCCCAGCGTGGCCGAGTGGAAGCACGCCTTTCCGGATCAGACCGCATGGCGCGACCGCGGGGATGTGCTTGACTGGCTGAAGCTGCTGGTGGGGTTGGCCGCCGTGGCTGCTTTCATGGTGCTGGCGGGTTGGGCGCAATGGTCGCCGACGGGTTGGCTTCCGGGCTTGGATCAGCTCGGCGCGCTCATGGACGCCAATTTCGCCTTCCAGGCTTGGCAGCTCAGCCTGGCGCCGATGAGCGAATGGCAGGCGCAGGCGCACCTGTTTCAGCGACCCAGGCTGGCGCTGCTCTTTGACATCGGCTTGATTGCCGCCTGGGCCTGGGTGCTGTCGCTCTGGGTCTGCCGTGCGTTTGCCCGCCACGCGGGCTTGATTCGCGTGGGCAGCACCCCGCCGGCTTGGTTGAACCGCCTCGGATGGGCCTTGCCGCTGGCCGTGGCTGCAGACCTGCTGGAGGACTTGTTCTCGGCGCTCAGCCTGCTCGCGCTGCGCGCCGCGCCGGATGCTGCCTGGCTGTGGCTGCCACGGGTGGCCATGACGGCCTCCAGCGCGGTGAAGTGGCTGGCTCTGGCAGGCATTGCCGGTCTGATCCTCAGCTCATTCCCGCGTCGCCATCGCTGACCGCCTTCAGGCGTCGATCGTGACGATGACTGGTGCGTGGTCGCTGGGGCGCTCGTTCTTTCGCGGCAGCTTGTCGATCTCGCAGCCCGCCACGCGCGGCTTCAGTGCCTCACTGACCAGCACGTGATCGATACGCAGACCCTGGTTCTTGCGGAAGGCGAGGTTGCGGTAATCCCACCAGCTCCAGCTCTTGGGCGGCTGCTCGAAGAGGCGGAAGGCGTCGCTGAGTCCCAGGCCCAGCAATTGCTGGAAGTGCTGGCGTTCCTCGGGGGTGCAATGGATCTGGCCGGCCCAGGCCACCGGGTCGTACACATCGCGGTCTTCAGGGGCGATGTTGAAGTCGCCCATCAGCACGAGCTGCGGGTGCTTTTGCAGTTCATCGGTGAGCCACAGGCGCAGGGCGTCGAGCCAGGCCATCTTGTAGGCGAACTTCTCGCTGCCGGGCGCCTGCCCGTTCGGAAAGTAGCCACCAATCACTCGAATGCCGTCCACGGTACCGGCAATGACGCGGGCCTGCTCATCCGGGAAGCCGGGGATGTTCTTGACGATGTCGCTGGCACGTTCACGGCTGATCAGGGCGACGCCGTTGTAGGTCTTCTGCCCGAACCACTGGACCTGCCAGCCCGCGGCGCCGAAGTCGGCCGTGGGGAACTTGTCGTCGGTGAGCTTGGTTTCCTGAAGGACGAGCGCATCGACCGAATGCGCGGCCAGCCACTCCAGTACCTGTGGCAGGCGGATGGCCAGAGAGTTGACATTCCAGGTGGCGAACTTCTTCATGCGCGCCATCCTAGCTTTTCATGCACCGGCTTCCGCGGAGGTATCACCGTCCAGGCCGGTCTCCGGCGGTGGGGGAGGGAGGTGCAGGTCACTGCTGAGCTGGCGCAGCGCCGTGCGCAGGCCTTCCTCGACGACCGGATGGTAGAAAGGAAAATCCAGCATCTGGCGCACCGTGTCACCTCGCTGGACGCTCCAGGCCAGCAGATGGCCGAGATGCTCGGCGGCGGGGCCGATCATCTCGGCGCCGAGCAGCCGACCGGTCGCGTGCTCGGCATACACGTGCAGCCCGCCACGGTTGACGCCCATCACGCGGCTGCGCCCCTGGTCGGCGAAGCTCACGCGGCCGATGTCGAAGGCGGTGCCGGCAGCCGTGAGTTCGGCGTGACTGGCGCCGGCAATCGCGATCTGCGGATCACTGAAGACGACGGCCAGCGGCGCACGGCGAGGGCGGTGATGAACCTGCGGCCAGCGCGCTGCGTTGTCCCCTGCAATCCGTCCTGCATCAGCCGCTTCGTGCAGCAGCGGCCGATCGTCTGCGACGTCGCCTGCCACGAACACCGGCGACGCAGCCCACTGCCCGGTATGCCGGTCGATGTCCGGCTGACCGTCGTGGCGGCGGGGCAGGGCCAGGTGTTCGAGCCCGAGGTCGTCCAGATTGGCGCGGCGGCCTGCGGCACAAAGCAGCAGCTCGAAGCGCTCGCTGCCGATGACGACGTCATCCCCGTCCAGCATGGGCGCGAGGTCCGACGCATCGAGCGTCACCGGCAGGTCTTCGGCGACCAACTGGCGGGTCAGTTCCTGCAGTTCGGGGTCGGTCAACGGACCGATTCGCCGGCTGCGCCCGAACAGACGCACCCGCACGCCGAGCTTGTGGAGCGCCATCGCGAGCTCCAGGCCGATCACGCCGGCGCCGACCACGGCCACGGAGCGCGGCAGGTCCGTCCAATCGAAGACATCGTCGTTGACGATCAGCTGCCGGCCCAGCCGTTCACGCCAGCCGGCGGGAACGAACGGCCGGGAGCCGGTTGCGATGACCACGGCCCGGGCTTGCACGCGCTGGCCATCGACGTCGAGCAGGCCCGGCGCCTCGAAGCGGCCGCGGCCCCACAGCCGCGTTGCCGATGGCCATGCTTGCACGGTGTCCAGCACAAAGCCGACAAAGCGGTCGCGCTCGCTGCGCACCCTTTGCATGACGGCGCGTCCGTCAATCTTCGGCGCTTCAGTGCGGACGCCGAACCGCGGCGCATCACGTACCGCCTGCGCGGCGTCGGCGGCAGCGATCAGCAGCTTGCTCGGCATGCAGCCCACCCGGGCGCAGGTCGTGCCGTAGTGTGCCGATTCGA
This sequence comes from Burkholderiales bacterium, assembly GCA_003963005.1. Lineage (GTDB taxonomy): Bacteria > Pseudomonadota > Gammaproteobacteria > Burkholderiales > Burkholderiaceae_C > Pelomonas. Next base: position 5,939 of record RXJW01000103.1, on the reverse strand, counting down.
TCAGCAACACCTTGTCGGTGTGTGCTCGTGCGGCGCGGTAGGCCGCCATGCCGGCTGTGCCAGCGCCGATGATGGCGACATCGCAGTGGAGCGTCATGCGGGGGTCTCGTTGAGCGAATCCGCTGCGAGGATAGCGGGCACGGCGTGCACGCGGCATGCGGCAACCAGCGGGCCGGCGAGTGCGCGAGGCGCCTTGGCGCCGCCCGTCAGCGCGTGGGCTTGCCGTAGCCCCGGCCCATCGCATCGCGAAGATGGCCGGCGGTAGCCAGGGTGGCCAGGATCAAGGTGGTGATCATCAGTTCCATGTGGGTTCCCTTCGGTGTCTTGGAGAGGCTCATATTAGGGTTTACTCTGTGACATACAAGGGAAAACCCTATGCGCGCCATGCATGGAGCGATGACGGGCCGCATATCCCGGCCTGAAATCGCCGGTTGGGCGATTGGTGGCTTCGTAGCGGCAACTCGTTCCAACCTGGGGCGACTCGTCGCAAGAAGGTTCCACCTGCGGGTGCCTTCCTACGATCGGCCGCAGCAAGGTCGAACCGGCGCCATCCGAGCAGCGTGGGATGCGCGGAGCCCCGGATACAGGCCTGGCCTTGCACGGGGGTGGTGCCAGCACGGCGGCATCGCACCCGGGGTCAAGCCGCCGCGTCATGCCCCACGTCCAGCGATCACATGACCGTTTCAAACCGTCTCCACAGTTGGCCTGATGGCGCACCCGGTGAGGCACCAGGGCCTGGGAGCGGCGTGTCTCTGCAACTGGATCCCGGCACGGAGCGCCAACTGGTCAACGAACGCCTGTTTCAGGGCGTCGTGGATGCGACACCTCGGACGCTGCTCCTGGGCTTGCTGGCGGCTCTGACACTGGCCATCGCCGCCACCTGGGGTTCCGGGGACGACGATGCTGACGCACGCCACCGCCGACTGGTCTGGACCTGGGTCGGCGTGGTCACCCTGGTTCTGGCGCACGGACTGCACACCTCGCTTGCGGGCCGCAAGACGGGCCCGTCCGGCGGCATGTCGTCGTGGCTGGCCCGCCAGTACACCTGGGGGTCGCACTTGTGCGCGGTCTTGTGGGGCGCTGCGGGCTGGGTGCTCATTCCTGCCCCGGCGCCCTGGGCCGTCGTGGTGATCCTGGTGGGCATGTCCATGGTGCTGCTCGGCGCTTCTGCAGCGCTGGCGGGCTACCGACCCCTGGTCACGATCCACGTGAGCCTCATCGCCTTGGTGTTTTCGGCTGGCCTGTTGCGCACCTGGCAGCCCGAGTATGTGGTCTGCGCGCTCGGCTTCCTGCTGCTGGGGGCCACCGCCATCTTCAGCGCGCACCGCCAGGAGGCCGCCCTGAGCAGCGCGATCGCCGGACAACTGCGCATCGCGTCCCTCGTGGAGCGACTGCAACTCGAGCAATGTCAATCCGAGACGGCACGGCAGGAAGCCGTGCTGGCCCGTGAAGAAGCCGAGCGTGCCCATGCCGCCAAAACCGTGTTCATGGCGGCAGCCTCCCACGACCTGCGTCAGCCCATGCACGCCGTGACGCAGTACCTCGCCGCCATCGCGCGGCACAACCAGGACGCCAAGCTCGACGCGAGCATCACCGGGGCCGGTCAGGCCGTTGATGCGATGGGCAAGCTGCTGGAGGCCGTGCTCGAAATCAGCAAGTTGATGTCGGGTGCCGTCACGCCGAAGCCGGACGTGTTCTCGCTGGATGATCTGGGCGCGCGCCGCCATTCTTATTTCGAGCCCCTCGCCGTGGCCAAGGGCCTGGTTCTCGATGTCGGCATCGAGCCGAATCTGCTGGTCCGGACGGACCGCATGCTGCTTGATCGCGTCATCGGCAACCTTCTGCACAACGCGATCAGCTACACGGCGCGCGGGCGCGTCGTGGTGCGTGTGGGCAGGCGAGGGGGCCTGGTGCGCATTCGTATCGCCGACACTGGCGGCGGCATTGCCCGGGCAGAAAGGGAACGGGTGTTCGAACCCTTCTACCAGCTTGGCAATCCGGGCCGCAACCGGCAACTGGGCTTCGGATTGGGCCTGGCCATCGTCCGCGAACACGTCAAGCTGCTCGGCTTGGGCTTGCGTCTCACCTCACGCGTCGGGCGCGGAAGCATCTTCACCATCACCCTGCCGCTGTGTGCTGATCGGCGCCGTTATGCCCGCTCGCCCGTCACGACGGACGACGCGGCCAGCCTGCGCAACCACGTCGCCGATGCGCTGATCGTGCTGATCGACGATGACGACATGAGCCTGCGCGCCACCGAGACCACGTTGCAAGCCTTCGGATGCCGCGTGGTGGTGGGCCACGATGCCGACGAGGCGCTCGAGGCCCTGGACGCCGTGGCCGCCTGTCCGGCAGCCATCGTCTCCGACTACCGTCTTGAAGGGGCCACCGGGCTTGAGGCCGTCGCCTGCGTCAAGGCGCATTGCAGCCTGCGCTTTGGCAGCGCCGCGCGGGTCGCCGTGCTCATCGTGTCGGGTGAAACCAGCCCCGACGAACTTGCCAAGGTCCACGCCTCGGGCGCCCAAATGCTCCACAAGCCGGTCCGGCCGGTCGTGCTCTTCAAGCACCTGAATGTCGCTCTGCATCGACATGCCAGCGCACCGCACGGGCAGGAAGGCGCGCTGACGATGGGCGAGTCGATTCCGCCGATTGACGTGCAGCATGCAAGAAACGTCTGAAGAGAGCAGTTCGACGACACGGCCAGCCCACGTGCAAGCCTTCTGGTGGCGAACGGCCTGGCTGTTGACCTGGTCGGCAGCGGCCCTGACAGCATTGCTGGCCGAGCGATGTTCCGGCCCCGGTCTGGTGTGCCTGGCCGTCGTGTTGGGCAGCGTGGGCGCCGTGTCTCTGGCCGTGTGGATTTACCTGGTGCTGATGCAGGCCCCGCCCGGATAGCTCGCAGGATATGCAGGAACTGCGCGGATGCCACGGACGGCCTACTTGGCGGCCAGTCTGAGCACCTCGGCGGCATCGAGCGTGCCGGTGGCCGGCAGGCCCTGGCGTCGCTGCAAGGCAATCACGGCATCACGCGAGGCCTGTCCGTAGATGGCGTCGGCACGCACGTCGACGCCGAGCTCCGACAGGCCGAGCTGCAACAGGCGTACGTCCAAGCCTTTGAGCATCGGGCTGGCCAGGGCCAGTGGGCGGGTACCGGGCGCGGGGCTGTCGAAGGCGTCCAGGGGCAGTCCCGACATGGTCTGCAGCGAGACCTCGCGATTGAGCACCACGATCGGCAGCGCGAGGCCCCAGTTGCCCAGCGCGATCAGGCGGGCGAACGCGTCCATGCGATAGACCGTTTTGCGCAGCAAGGTGTTGCTGTGCGTCGCCAGCCATTCGTGACGTGCCTGCACATACCCGCTGATCCAGCGCTGTTCACCGACCTGCTGTGGCGCGCCGCCCAGCGCAGCCGTCGTGCGGTCCCGGATCAGTTTCCAGGAGCCCTGGATGTGGCTGTCGTACACGACAGCACTGCCCAGCGCGGTCGAGATCCCCAAGCTCTTGCAGGCCCGCAGCGCGGGCTGCCAGTACTGGTCGTCGAAGAAGTCGTCTTGCACATCTCGCATCACCGGATCGTCCGCCGAAGCACGAAGGATGTTCTTCAGGTGTTCGTCGTCATTCAACGAGGCATCACGCGCCTGCAGTCGTGGCAGCAGTGCCGCCAGCCGCCGCCCGAAGCGGGCCGCAGGATTGCCCGCATAACGCTCGATGAGCAGGGCCAGATTGCCGCTGCCAAGGGTCGTCTGGCTGCGGCCGAACGTCAACTGCCCCGTGTCGCCCGGAAGCACCGTGACACTGCCGTACAAACCGACCACATCGCCGGTTTCGAACAGGTTCAGGATCGCCTTGCAGGTCCGCGCCTGCGTTGGCGTGAGCGAACCGGGGAGGGCAGTCGCAAGGGCTGCGGCGCCGGGCAGGGCGGCGGCGTCCGGCGACGCCGGCAGGGCGGCGCCTTCTGCCGATGCGAGGCGAGGGTCGAAGAAGCTGATCTGACACTCGCCCGGCCCGCCCGTCGGGCTGCAGCCCAGGACGGTCAGCCCCAGGTTGCGAAGGAATTCGGTCTCGGTCGCGCAGTCCGAGCAAGATACCAGTCGCGTCTGGATGACGGGCATGCACAGTTCCCCGGTGTCGCGTCAGCGGCCCGCCAGCGCGCAGACGAAATCTTTGTGGCGACCCAGTGCATCTGTCCAATCCTGGTCAGCCTCGTTGGGTGTGGCCAAGGCGGTGATGTAGAGATCGCGTGCCTGGGCCGCGGGTCTTGATTTCAGCACTGAGGCATCCAGAGGCGCCTTGAGAAGCTTGCGCCTGTCGGCGTTGTCCCAGACTCGCGGCAGATCGCCATCGCCGAGCGCTGCCAGGCACGACGCTGCGGCCAGGGCGTGGCGAGATTGATCCAGCGCGTCGAAGCGTCGCAGAAACATGCCCTTGACCGGCCTCAAGCCTGCGACGGCGACCGCTGCATCACCAGTGGCGAAGTACTGCTGAACGCCAAACTCCGTGCCGGTGCGGGTATCCGCCGTGACATCATTTTGGATGGTCGCCACCACGGCGGGGAATTGCCCTTGCGTGATGGGAATGACGCTGGCCTCGCGGCGCTTGTAGCCGAACGTGAAGTTGTCAGTGGAGCCGGTACTGCCGAAGCCCAGTTTCAGACCCACGGTCGTGGCCGTGCTGAAGAACATCACCTTGTGGTCGCCCGTGGGCGCAGGTGCTGGCGCTGCGCTTCCCGCGGAAGTCACGACCCGTGCCGCCTCGCCGGTCGCGTACACCTGACGCACCGCCCGGCCGAAGAGTTGGCCGTTGGTCTCAAAACTTGCTGCTACCGGGGGCACGGCACCATTGTCGAAGCGTGGCCCGACATAGCCCTCGAAGCGGTCGTAGCCAATGCTTGCACTGGAAGGTTCCGTGCTGACGTCGATGCCCATCGAGGTCTTTGTCAGAAAGACCACGTTCTGGCTGTTGGCGCAACCGGCCAGCAGCGCAGCGCTCGTGAGGAGTGGGATCAGGGCGTGGCGCATGTCAGTCCACCTTCTTGGGGTTCGGTTGATCCAGCGGCAACCGCACGCTGCTGTTGTTGTAGACCGTGGCGAGCGTGGCATCGCTGTAGCCAAGCACCACGGCACTGCCGTCAGGCGTGCGCTGGACCGTGAGGCCCACGGTACGGGCGCGTACGACATCTGCCGCTTTGGTGGCCGACGCACCGGCCTCGGGCGCTGGTGGCAGGGTCATCCAGACGAGTCCGGCGATGTGCGTGCGACCGGCATCGTCGACACGCACGGAGGCACAACCCGTCGTCGTTACGGCGGCAGCAAGCAGGCAGACACGCAGCCGTCCGATGCGTTCGGTGTTGTTCATGGCGCCTCGTTGTACCCAAGGTGTCTTGGGGACGAATCCTCAATACTGTCGAGGCTGGCGAGCGCGCTTGTGCTGGCGACAATGTGCATTATGTTAAATATTAAATTTGATTGCGAAGTCACCCGGAACGGTGCGTGCACAAGCCCGCCCGCCCCTGGCTGGACAACGTGATCCCTGTACCGATGTCCTCCGGCGGAGCCGCCTGATGATGCGCCGTGGGGGCCTTGGATCCGTCGCCCAACGTTTACCGGCGGTGGCCGCCGATATGACAGCAACGTTGGGCGTGGTCGTCCTGTCCAACCTTCACCTACTTGTGGCCGTTTCGCCCAACGTTAGCGTACGGCCCGGTGAGCTGGTTGGCACTGTCGCACAGACCTGTCCTCAGCGCCGGCCCCGTCGCGCAGACCTGCACGCCGTCGGCAGTCCGCACAGCGTTGACCCCCGCTGGCGCACTGAGAACAACGTTGACCACCCATTTCCACGCGGACGGGGTGATGCCCCGCGAGGTGGTGTAAGTTTTTAGGCGAGGCGGCCCGTAGAGGGTGGCCATCGTGGTCCCGGATAAGGTTGAGGTGCGACCCACCAAC
>RXJW01000042.1 GCA_003963005.1 Burkholderiales bacterium | reverse complement strand
GACCGGCGAGGCCTGGCTGCAGGGCGTGCCCTTCACGATCGACGAGCGCGCCATCGTGCCGCGCAGCTTCATCGCCGAGCTGATCGCCGACGCGAGCATCGACCCCTGGCTGCACCCCGACAGCCGCCGCGTGCTGGACCTGTGCACGGGCAACGGCAGCCTCGCCGTGCTCGCCGCGATGGCCTGGCCCGAGGTCGAGGTGGATGCGCTGGACCTCAGCACGGATGCCCTGGCCGTGGCGAAGCTGAACGTCGAGCGACACGCCCTGACCGACCGCATCCGGCTGCTGCAGGGCGACGGCCTGACCGGCGCGCATCCCCCTTACGACCTGATTCTCTGCAACCCGCCCTACGTCAACAGCCACAGTATGGCCGCCCTGCCCGCCGAATACCGCGCCGAACCCGAACTGGCGCTGGCCGGCGGCAGCGACGGCATGGACTTCATCCGCACGCTGCTGCGCGATGCCCCTGCCGCGCTGACCGACACCGGCGTGATGGTGCTGGAGATCGGCAACGAGCGCGAGCATTTCGAGGCCGCATTCCCGACGCTGGAGGTGGTCTGGATGGACACCTCCTCCGGTGCCGACCAGGTGCTGCTCGTCACCAAGGACCAGCTGCTGTGATCACGCTGCGCGACATCACGCTGCGACGCGGCGTCAAGGTGGTGCTGGACGGAGCCTCGGCCACGCTGCAACCGGGCGAGAAGATCGGCCTGGTGGGCCGCAACGGCGCGGGCAAGTCGAGCCTGTTCGCCCTGCTGACCGGTCGCCTGTCCAACGACCGCGGCGACGTGGAAGTACCCCGGCACTGGCGCCGCTCCGAAGTGGCCCAGAACATGCCCGAGACGGAAGACGGCGCGACCGACTTCGTGCTGCAGGGCGACCTGACGCTGGTTGCCGCCCGCGTGGCCCTGGACGAAGCCGAGAAGGCGAACGACGGCCATGCGATGGCCGAGGCGCATGCCGCGCTGGCCGATGCCGGCGCCTTCGATGCACGCGCGCGTGCGCAGGCCCTGCTGATGGGCCTGGGTTTCAAGACCGAACAGCTCGACGCGCCCGTCAACAGCTTCTCCGGCGGCTGGCGCATGCGCCTGCAACTCGCCCGGGCGCTGATGTGCCCGGCCGAGCTGATGCTGCTGGACGAACCGACCAACCACCTGGACCTGGACGCCCTGGTCTGGCTGGAAGCCTGGCTGCAGCGCTACGACGGCACACTGATCATCATCAGCCACGACCGCGAGTTCCTCGACGCGATCACCAAGGTCACGCTGCACCTGGACGAAGGCAAGCTCGTGCGCTATGGCGGCAACTACACGAGCTTCGAGAGCCAGCGCGCCGAGCGCATGGTGCTGCAGCAGGCGGCCTTCGAGAAGCAGCAGGAGAAGGTCGCCCACCTGCAGAAGTTCATCGACCGCTTCAAGGCCAAGGCCAGCAAGGCCAAGCAGGCGCAAAGCCGCGTGAAGGCGCTGGAGCGCATGGAAAAGCTCGCGCCGGTGCTGACCGCGGCCGACTTCAACTTCGAGTTCCGCGAGCCGCTGAACCTGCCCAACCCGATGCTGATGTTCGACGACCTGTCCGCGGGCTACCGCACGGACGACAGCGAGAAGATCATCGTGCGCGGCGTGGACCGCTCGGTGCTCGCGGGCCAGCGCATCGGCATCCTCGGCGCCAACGGCCAGGGCAAGTCGACGCTGGTCAAGACGATTGCCCGCGCTCAACCGGCGATGGCCGGCAAGCTCACCGAAGGCAAGGGCCTGTCCATCGGCTACTTCGCCCAGCAGGAGCTGGACGTGTTGCGGCTGGACGAAGGGCCGCTGGAACACATGGTCCGCCTCGCGCGGGAGGTCGGGCCGCCAGGCCGCGAGCAGGAGCTGCGCGATTTCCTCGGCCAGTTCCGCTTCACGGGCGACATGGTCAACCAGGCCGTGGGCAGCCTCAGCGGCGGCGAGAAGGCGCGCCTGGTGCTGGCCATGCTGGTGTGGCAGCGCCCCAACCTGCTGCTCCTGGACGAACCGACCAACCACCTGGACTTGAACACCCGCGAGGCGCTGTCGATGGCGCTCAACGAGTTCGAGGGCACCGTCATGCTCGTGAGCCACGACCGCGCGTTGCTGCGCGAGGTGTGCGACGAGTTCTGGCTGGTGGCCGACGGCGTGGTCAAGCCCTTCGATGGCGACCTCGACGACTACCAGCGTTGGCTGCTGGACCAGAGCAAGGAAGCGGCACGGGCCTCCAAGAAGGGCGCATCACCGGCTGCCTCGCCTGCCCCGGCGGCAGCCGTGGCCGCGCCCGTGCCGGCACCTGCGCCTGCCTCGCGCGAGGACCGCAAGGCTTCGGGCCAGGCCCGTGCCAAGCTGGCCGACCTGACGCGGCCGCTGCGCAAGGAGATGGAAGCCATCGACAAGCGCCTGCATGCGCTGGCCGAGGAGCGCGCCGAGATCGAGGCCCAGTTGGCGCAGGGCGCGGCGGCATCGGCGATTGCCGAGATGGGCCGCCGGCTCAAGGCCATCGCCGACCAACTTGAAGCCGACGAGTTGCGCTGGCTGGCGCTGGGTGAACAGATCGAGTCAATGAGCGCCTGAGGGCGCGCATCGGGGCGATCCTCAGGCGGCCAGCGTCGCCGCCAGCGTGAGCGCCCCGGGCAGGGCCTGCACGAACAGGATCTTGCGCGACGCCGTGGCAGCGCCGAACACCCCGGCCACCACCACGCAGCCCGCGAAGAAGAGCATCCACGGCCGCCCCTGCGCCGCCCCCTGGATCACGCCCCAGGCCAGCCCCGCGGCCAGGAAGCCGTTGTAGAGCCCCTGGTTGGCGGCGAGCGCCTTGCTCTGTTCGGCAAAGTCGGCCTTCAGGCCGAAGGCCCGGCGGCCCAGCGGCTTGGTCCAGAAGAACATCTCCAGCACCAGGATGTAGACGTGCAGCAGCGCGAGCAGCGTTGCGAGCACCAAAGCCAGGGTCTGCATGGCCCTCTCCTCTCGTTGTCGAATGGACGCGCATGGTGGCAGAAGGCGCGCTCGTCGGCTGTCACCAGAAAGACCATTTCAATTGTGTGCAATTAAATTGCCAACTACATTACTGCCCATGCCTTCCAGAAAGCCCGCCACCGCCTCCGCTGCTGCGCCCGCTGACGCGCGCGATGAGTGGCTGCAACTGGACCGCCAGCTCTGCTTTGCGCTCTACAGCAGCTCGCTGGCCATGACCAAGCTCTACAAGCCCCTGCTCACCCCGTTGGGCCTGACCTACCCGCAATACCTCGCGATGCTCGCGCTGTGGGAGACCGACGGCAAGTCCGCGCTGAGCGTCGGCCAACTCGGCCAGCGGTTGTCGCTCGACTCCGGCACGCTCACGCCACTGCTCAAGCGTCTGGAAGCGCTGGGCCACATCGAGCGCCGCCGCGCCCCCGACGATGAACGGCGCGTCGACATCTTCCTGACGCCGGCCGGCCGCAAGCTGCGTCGGCTGGCGCTGGACATTCCCGGCCAATTGGCCTGCGCGGCGGCGTGCGACCTGCAGGAACTCGCCGAGCTCACGCAACGTCTTCATGAACTCCGCAGCCAGCTGGCTGCAGCCTCCGGGTCGGCCTGACCCCAAACCCTCTGTTTTCCCACCCCCAGGAGCCCACCATGGCCATTGAAAAAGCCCTCTACACCGCCACCGCCACGGCCACCGGCGGCCGCACCGGCACCGCCAAGTCGTCCGACGGCGTGCTGGACGTCGCCCTGTCGACCCCGAAGGAACTCGGCGGCGCCGGCGGCGCGGGCACCAACCCCGAGCAGCTGTTCGCAGCCGGCTATTCCGCCTGCTTCATCGGCGCGATGAAGGCCGTGTCGGCCCGCCAGAAGATCAGCCTGCCGGCAGAGGTCAGCATCACGAGTGATGTCGCCATCGGCCCGCACGCCAACAAGCCGGGCGCCTTCGGCATCCAGGTCGCGATGAAGATCTCCGTGCCGGGCATGGACCGCGCCCAGCTTGAGGCGCTCGTCGCCACGGCCCATGAGGTTTGCCCGTACTCCAACGCCACGCGCGGCAACGTCGACGTTAGCCTGACGATCGTCTGAGCCTGGAGCCCCGGCACGGCGCGGGTTTTCCACCACCCTCCAATCGGGGGTGAGCCCGTGCCCCTTCACGGGTCTGTCATGGGGCGTTCCTAGCCTCGCAGGTTGTTTTGCGCATGAACAACCTGCCAGGAGGCCCCATGTTTCTTCGCTCTGCCCTGTTCGCGCTGGCTGCGGTCGCCAGCGCCTCGGCCATGGCCGCCACGTCGGTCAGCAACGTCAGCTTCGTCAACGGCATCGCCATCCCTGGCGGCCTGCTGGACCTGTCGACGGGCAGCGATTTCGATCGTCGCGTCGGGTTCTTCTCCGACATCTTCTACGACCGCAACCGCAACGAATGGTGGGGCCTGTCGGACCGGGGCCCCGGCGGCGGCCTGCTGCCCTACGAGACGCGGGTGCAGCGCTTCACGATCGACATCAATCCTGCCAACGGTGCGATCTCCAATTTCCAGATCCTCCAGACGGTGAAGTTCACCGACGGTGGCGTGGCCTTCAACGGTCAGGCGCCTGCCGTCTCCAGCACCCTCGGCAAGGCCTTCGATCCCGAAGGCATCGTGGTCAATCCGGTCACGGGCAATCTGTTGGTGAGCGATGAATACGGCCCATCGCTGTATGAGTTCAACCGCAACGGTCAATTGCTGCGCACGTTCAACACACCGGCAAACCTCATCCCCCGCACCGCCAGCGGCACCGACTACAACGCGCTGGCCCCCGCCGGCAGCACGCCGCAACTGATCGCCGGGCGGCAGGGCAATCGAGGCCTGGAGGGACTCGCCATCACGCCGGATGGCCGGTACGCCTTCGCCGTACTGCAAAACGGCCTGATCACCGACGGGTACAACGCCACCACGGACACTCGCGGCCAGTACACCCGCATCATCAAGTACGACATCCAGACGGGCACCGCCGTCGGTCAATACGCCTACCAGCTTGCGAGTTCGGGCCAGGGTCGTGGCATCTCGGCGCTCGTCGCGATCGACGCCAACCGATTCCTGATCCTGGAGCGCAACAACCGGGGCATCGGCATCGGTGCGACGCTGGCGTCACCCGACAAAAACGTGTTCGAAGTCGACCTGAGCAACGCGAGCGACGTCACCAATATCAACCTCCCCGCCAGCGGCGCTCTGCCCGCCGGCGTGTTGGCTGCCGCCAAGAGCGGCCAGGTCATGGACCTGGACGCCAACACGCTTGCCGCGCTCGGCAACAAGTCGCCCGAAAAATGGGAAGGCCTGGCCATCGGCCCCCAACTGCCCAATGGCAAGTACCTGATCCTGGCCGGCACGGACAACGACTACAGCGTCACCCAAAGCGGCTCGGGAACCCAGTACGACGTCTACCTGCGCATGACCGATGCCGATCCGTATGCGTCCTCCATCCAGTGCCCCGTCGGCCAGACCACCGGTTGCTTCACCACCGCCACCGCTGGCAACGCGACGCCGACGGCCGCAACGCTGACAGCCGACTACGCCTTGCTGCCCGGTGTGCTGCATGCCTACACGGCCGACATCAGTGGCTACGTGGCAGCCGTTCCGGAGCCGCAGACCTACGCGATGTTGCTCGGCGGCCTCGGACTGATCGGTCTGGTGCGGCGCCAGCGCCGCAGCTGATCAGCTCGACGTCGATCCCAGCAGGCTGAGGATCATTTCGATCCGGGCCTTGACCGGACTCAGTGCACCCGCACTCGGAAGCAGTCCAGGAAGCGCCATGACGGGGCCCGCGTCGCAACGGGTGCTCCTCCAGACGCGCACGCCTGCCGCCTCAGCCTCCCGCAGCGCGGCGTCCAACGCCCGGCTCAAGGTGCCGTTGCCCGTACCTGCGGCGATGAGGCCATCGACGCCGACGGCCTGCAGTGCCCGAACGATGGCGCCGTCGGCGCCCGCGTGATTCATCACAATCTCGACTCGCGGCCACTGCACAGCGGGTCGGGTGACACGCTCCAGGCCGAGCGCCTCACCGGCAGGCCAGCGACCGACCACCCGCAACCGGCCCTCTTCCACACGCGCCACCAGCGCGCCGTCGACCGACTCAAACGCATCGACCCGGTAGCTGTGCACCTTGCGCACCTGCACGGCGTCATGCACGCGACCGGCGAAGGCCAGCACGACGCCCTTAGCGCCTGGCGCGGCCGCCACCTGGACGGCATCGAACAGGTTCTGCGGGCCATCCGGCGCCAGCGCCGTGGCCGGACGCATCGCCGCGGTCAGCACGACTGGCTTGGACGGTGCCAACACGCGGTGCAGGAAATAAGCCGTCTCCTCGACCGTGTCGGTGCCATGCGTGACGACGATGCCTGCGACCTCGGGCCGTGCCAGGTGTGCTGCCACCTCCGCGGCCAGCCGCTGCCAGGTGGCGACATCCATGTCCTTGCTGTCGAGTTGCGCCAGTTGATGCGCTTCCAACCGCTGGCTCGACAGCGCCGGCACGGCGGCCAGCAGGTCTTGCACGCGCAGTTGTCCGGCGGTGTAACCGACGCCATCACTGGCCGACGCCGCCGTGCCGGCAATCGTGCCGCCCGTGCCCAGAATGACGACAAGATCCGCTGGAGTTTGCAATTTCTTCAATTCCTGGATGAAAATACAGGTGCTGGACAAATTGCCAGCCACCTCAAAAGGCCGCCCGTGCAAGACCGACCCAAGCTTACCGCCCGCCAGCAACAGATTTTCGACCTGGTCCGCAACGCGATTGAAAGTACCGGCGCACCGCCGACCCGCGCGGAGATTGCCGCCGAACTGGGATTCAAGTCTGCCAACGCGGCCGAAGAACACCTGCAAGCGCTTGCGCGCAAAGGCATGCTCGAATTGGTCGGCGGCACGTCCCGAGGTATCCGGCTCAAGTCCGACACCCTGAGCGCCGTCAACCGGGCACGTCAATTCAGCCTGCCACTGCCTGCGCTGGCCCAACTCACCCTGCCCCTGATCGGTCGCGTTGCCGCAGGTGCGCCCATCCTGGCTCAAGAGCATGTGGAGCAAACCTACGCGGTCGAGCCCAGCCTCTTCGCGCGCAAGCCCGACTACCTGCTCAAGGTCAAGGGCATGAGCATGAAAGACATTGGCATCCTGGACGGCGACCTGCTCGCGGTGCAATCCGCCAGCGAAGCCCGCAACGGCCAGATCGTTGTCGCTCGCGTCGGCGAGGAAGTGACGGTCAAGCGCTTCAAGCGCAGCGCCGAAGGCATCCAACTGCTGCCCGAGAACCCCGACTTCGAGCCCATCGTCATCAACGAGCACAGCGAGAGTTTCAGCATCGAAGGCCTTGCCGTCGGTTTGATCCGCGGGCAAGGATTCAACTGATTGAGGGCCAAGAAACGCGAAAACCCCGTGTCAGGGACACGGGGTTTCTTCTTTAGTGGTGGAGCCGGGGGGAATTGAACCCCCGTCCGCAAGCCATCACCGGGCAGATCTACATGCTTAGCCAGCTGATTTGAATCTCACGGTCAACTCGCGCAGTGGCACGCTAGCTTTCCCGCCAGTCACTAAATCTCGCGCCGCACCGAGTGACCCGGTTCGACGCCAGCCGATGTGAGTGACTTCTCAGCCTTGCCCCTTGCGGAACTCAGCCCGGCCCATCGGCCTGCCGTTGAGAAGCTCAACCGCAATTAAGCGGCGAGTGCGAACGTAGAGTCGTTTGCAGTTACTTTGTT
>RXJW01000139.1 GCA_003963005.1 Burkholderiales bacterium | reverse complement strand
GCCCGCTCATCCCAACTCACAACACTTGCCGCTTCTGGCTCGCGCTGCGTTTTGTGATCAGCGAAGCCCACGACTGTAGCACAAGAAAATCGAGACGCGCAAGACTTCTGCAGAAATCACACGCAACAGCGGCTAGTCCGCCGCCAGCACCCGCGGCTGCGGCAGCTACTCAAGCACCGGCGTTGATGGCGTGCCGTCCACCCAACCCAACCGGCGCCTTTCACACCGGACACGGGACCGCATCGACGCATCCAGACGTCATTCCGCGCAGCCGTACCGGGCGATGCGCCGGGGTCAGTGAACCGACGGCGCCCTGGCGCGCATGCCCGCGAGTTCCTTCTCGGCCACCGACTGCGGGTCGTCACCGCCAAGAATGACCGGCAAAGCGGCTGCCAGCCGCTGGGCATCGGCACGCAGCACGCGCTGCTTGACGGCCGGGATCTGCGAGGGATGCATCGAGAAACTGCGCAAGCCCATGCCGAGCAGCAACTCCGTGAATGCCGGGTCGCCCGCCATCTCCCCGCATACGCTCACGCTCTTGCCGGCCGCACGTGATTGCGCGATCGACTGACTGATCAACTGCAGCACCGCCGGGTGCCAGGGGTCGTACAGGTGTGCCACGGCCTCATCAGCCCGGTCGATGGCCAAGGTGTACTGAATCAGGTCGTTCGTGCCGATCGAGACGAAGTCCACGTGCTTGAGCAGCAGGGGCAGCATGACCGCCGCCGCTGGGATCTCCACCATCACGCCCAGCTCGACCCGCGTGTAGGCATGGCCGGCATCGGTCAGCTGCTGCTGCACACGCCGCACCGTTTCCAGGATCTGCCGCACCTCCGACAGGTGCGCCACCATCGGGATGAGCAGGCGCACCTTGCCGAAAGCGCTGGCCCGGTAGATCGCGCGCAGCTGTTGCCGGAACATGCTCGGCTCCGCCAAGCTCCACCGGATGGCGCGCAAGCCCATGGCCGGGTTGAGCACGTGCTCGTGGCGAAGCTCGCTCGCCGTCAGCCGGTCCAGGGGCTTGTCGGCGCCCACGTCCACCGTCCGGATCGTGACCGGCATGCCCTTCATGGCGATCACGGCCGCCTTGTAGGCCTCGAACTGCTCCTCCTCGCTCGGCAATTCGCCACCGCGGTTCATGAACAGGAACTCGCTGCGGAACAGCCCGACACCCGTCGCACCGGCTTCGACGGCTGCTTCGGCATCCGCCGGCATCTCGATGTTGGCGTGCAGTTCGATGTGCTCGCCGTCCAGCGTCACGGCTGGCGTGTGCCGCAGGCGGCTGAGTCGCGCGCGTTCCAGCTCGCTCTGGCGCTGGCGGAAGCGGTACTCCTCCAGCACGATCGGCGACGGGTTGACGATGACCGTGCCCGCGTCGCCGTCGATGATGACCCAGTCGTCCTGCATGATCAGCCGCGACGCCTCCCGGGTGCCCACCACGGCGGGGATGTCCATGCTGCGGGCCACGATGGCGGTGTGCGAGGTCTTGCCGCCAATGTCGGTGATGAAACCGCGGAACACGCTGCGCTTGAACTGGATCATGTCGGCGGGCGCGATGTCCGCGGCGACCAGCAGCAGCGGGTCTTCGCCGGCGAAGTCTCGCGGCGTGACGGAAGCCGGCGCATCCCCCTGGGCCTCGGCGAGCGCCCGCAGCACGCGCTCCACCACCTGTTCCAGATCGGCCTTGCGTTCACGCAGGTAGTCGTCCTCCATCTCGTCGAACTGGCGGGCCAGCACTTCGAGGTGGGCCGACAACGCCCACTCGGCGTTGTAGTGCCGCTCGACGATCCAGTGGCTGGCGCCGCCGGTGAATGCTTCGTCGTGCAGCAGCATCAGGTGCACATCCAGCAGCGCCGCCAGCTCGTGCGGGGCATCCTCGGGCAGTTCGTCCTTCAGCGTCGTCAGCTCCAGGGCGACGGCATCACGCGCGCGAAGCAGCCGGTCCACCTCGCCCGGGATCTCGTGAGGCGCCACGAAGTAATGCGCCACGTCGATGCGGCTGGAGGCCACCAGCACGGCACGGCCGATGGCCACACCGCGCGAGACGGGAATGCCGAAGACCTGAAAACTCATGACGCTCTCCGCAGATCGAGCAGCCAATGTAGCGCGTCAGGGTGCGCCGGTGCGTCATCGTTTTTTCATGGTGAGTTCACGGCCTCGTCAAACCAGCAGCCCAGCATGACGGGCCATGAACCGCAGTCAGATCCTCCTGCCGCATGCCGCCTCGCATGCCCCCGCCCTCACCCAGCGCCCGCAGCGGGCCGCAGCCTCACGTCTGAGCGTGAGCTGGGCACGCAGTGAGGCCGAGGTGCGCGAAGCCCAGGCGCTGCGCTACCAGGTCTTCACGACCGAGATGGGCGCGCGCCTGCCGACGCCTCCCGGCGTTCCTGCCGGGCTGGATGTGGACCTGTTCGATGCCTACTGCGAGCACCTGCTGGTGCGCGCCGGCGACGCCGACGGCAACCCCGGGCCGGTCGTGGGCACCTACCGCGTGCTGACGCCAGGCGCCGCCAAGCGAGCCGGCGGCCTCTACAGCGACACCGAGTTCGACCTGACCCGCCTGCGCGGCATGCGCTCGCGCCTGGCAGAAATCGGCCGCTCCTGCGTTCACCCCGACCACCGCAGTGGTGGCGCCATCCTCTCGCTCTGGAGCGCACTGGCGGAGTTCATGAATCGCAATGGCCTGGACACCGTCATCGGCTGCGCCAGCGTGAGCATGCGCGATGGTGGCCATGTCGCGGCCAGCCTGTGGCGGCAGATCGCTGCCGACCACCTGGCGCCGATCGACTGCCGTGTGCGCCCGCGCCTGCCGCTGCCGATCGAGCATCTGCGCCAGGACCTCGTCGTCGAACCGCCGGCCCTGATCCGCGGCTACCTGCGTTGCGGCGCCCAGTTGATGGGCGAACCCGCCTGGGACCCGGACTTCAACACGGCCGACCTGCCGCTGATGCTGCGCACCGCGGACCTGCCGGCACGGTTCCGCCGGACCGGCGCCTGATCACTGGCCTTCGCCGAACTTGTCGTTGACCAGGGCCGTGATGGCCTCCTGGGCAGCCTGTTCGTCGTCGCCGTCCGTCTCCAGTTCCACCGTCGCGCCGATGCCGGCGGCCAGCATCATCACGCCCATGATGCTCTTGGCGTTCACACGCCGGCCGTTGCGGCTCATGTAGACCTCGCACTTGAAGCTGCCGGCCAGCTTGGTCAGCTTGGCCGAGGCGCGCGCATGAAGACCCAGCTTGTTGCTGATGGTGAGGGTGGACTTGATCATTCGTCGGGAGGCAAGGGGGGCGTGGCGACGATGCCCGCGTCCGCGCCCTGCACGGCGCGCCGTGCCAGCTCGGTCAAGGGCTTCTGGCTGGCGTAGCACAGCGTGCGCCACAACATGGGCACGCTGACGCCACTGAGCACCTGCACCTGTTCCCCGGCCAGGCGCTGGGCGCCATTGCTGGGCGTGGCACCGAAAACATCGGTCATCACCAGCCAGTCTGGCTGGGCTGACTGCGCCATCAACGCGCGCGCCGCAGTCTCGACATCATCGGCACACATGCCGGGCTCGACGTCCAGCACGGCCAGCGTGGGTGCGCAGTCCGGGAAGGTGTGCTCGGCCACATGCCGCAGGGCGGAAGCCAGCGGGGCGTGGGCGATCACGAGCAGGTGGGGCATGGCCGCATGTTAGCGGGCTGCCTCGATGGCGAGCCCGGCGCGGAAGGTGTCCCAGGCCGCCGGATCGTCCTTCTGCACGGTCATGAGGACCTGGTAGACCCGCGGGCCGTGCGCAAACACGGCCACGCGGGTCACCGCGTCCGTCCCTTCGAGACGGTATTGCGCCGCCTCGGCCAGGGGCGTCATGCCCGGTACCTGCAGCGCCACGCCCGGCGGCAGCGGACGACCGAGCTTGGTGGCCAGGGCCTGCGGCATGGCTTTCAGGGCGGCAGCCACCTGCGTGGCATCGGGCACCTCGGCCCACGACAGCGCGAAGCCCCGGCCACCGGTCTCGCACTGGGCCAGGCCCATCGCCTGGCGCTGCTCGACGTCGGGCTTGCAAGGAAACATCGCCACCACGCCCGACCCGGCCGGGCGCACCTCGCGCCAGTTCAACGACGGCTGGCAGGCCGCCAGCAGACTCATCAGCATTAGGGCAAATCCGGCAATGGGGCTCAGGCGCATGGCTGAATTATCGGCAGCGAGCCGCCGACAATCTCGCGATGCAAGACAAGATCCCTTCCCAGGCACTCGCCGGCGTGCGCGTGCTCGACCTCTCCCGGGTGCTTGCCGGCCCCTGGTGCACCCAGACGCTGGCCGACCTGGGCGCTGACGTCATCAAGATCGAACGCCCCGGCAGCGGGGACGACACCCGCGCCTGGGGCCCGCCCTACCTGAAAGACGCCGCGGGGCAAGACACGTCCGAGGCGGCCTACTTCCTGGGCGCCAACCGCAACAAGCGTTCGCTCGCGGTCGACCTGTCCCGGCCGGAAGGCCAGGCCATCGTGCGCAAGCTCGCCGGTCAGGTGGACGTGCTGGTGGAGAACTTCAAGGTCGGCGACCTCGCCCGCTACGGCCTGGATGCGCAGACCCTGCTCGCCGAACACCCGGGCCTGGTCATCTGCTCGATCACCGGCTTCGGCCAGACGGGGCCGTATGCCGAGCGCGCGGGCTACGACTACGCCGTGCAGGGCATGGGCGGCCTGATGAGCGTGACCGGCGAGCGCGACGACCTGCCTGGCGGCGGCCCGCAGAAGGTGGGCGTGGCCGTGGCCGACCTGTTCACCGGCATGTACGCCACGGTCGCCATCCTCGCGGCGCTGCGCCACCGGGACGCCACCGGCCAGGGCCAGGTCATCGACATGGCGCTGTTCGACACGCAACTCGCCATGCTGGCCAATCTGGGCAGCAACTACCTCTGCAGCGGCAAGGCGCCGGGCCGGATGGGCAATGCGCACCAGAACATCGTGCCCTACCAGGTCTTCGAGGCGAGTGACGGCCACCTGATCCTGGCCGTGGGCAATGACCGGCAGTTCGCCAAGTTCTGCGAAATCGCTGGGCATCCGGCCTGGGCCGCCGACCCGCAGTTCGCGACCAATGCCGAGCGTGTGCGTCATCGCGCAGTGCTGGTGCCGATGCTGGAAGACGCGATCCGCCAGCGCCCCCGCAATGACTGGCTGGCGGCGCTGGAAGCCGCCAAGGTACCCTGCGGCTCGATCAATTCCATCGGTGAGGCTCTGGCCGACCCGCAGGCCGAGGCGCGCGGTGCGGTCGTGGCGATGCCGCATCCGCTCACTTCTGGCCTGCGCCTGATCGCGAGCCCGATGAAGCTGTCCGCCACGCCGGTCACCTACCGGCATGCGCCGCCCCTGCTCGGGCAGCACAGCGACGAGTTGCTGCGAGAAGCCGGCTGTTCTGCGGAGGAAATCACGACTTGGCGCCAGGCAGGCGTGATCGCGTGAGGGTTGACCCACCCCTGAACCAAGGGTTTCCCCCTGGCCGGGGGATGGAGGCGGGGGTCGCCTGTCCTCAGGATGCGTCCACGCACCGAGGTGGGCCAACCACCTAGAACCATCCGCCTCGGGTCCGCCGTCCACGGGTCATGTCCACACCACCTTCTTCAGCGCCTGCGAGTGCCGCCAACGATGTCATGCCTGAGCCGACGCCGGTCCAGTGGGCGGACATCGTCCAGCAGCTCGGCGCCGAGATCGCCGGGCCGCTGAGCGCGGCGCTGGAACAGATCCAGAACCTCGCCACCACCGGCCAGATCGACCGACGCGGCCTGCGCCTGCTGCGCCGCAGCGTCGATGACGCCCGCACCGCCGGCATGCTCGGCCAGCAACTCGCGCGGCTCGCATCTGGCCGGCTGCGCCTGAACCGCGAGCGCCAGCACCTCACGCAGATGCTGCGCAGCGTGCTCGCCCAGCGCAGCCGCGAGACGCAGGCCCGCGGCGTGCAGGTGCGCCAGTCGCTGCAGCCGGTGGAGATCTGGGCCGACGGCTCGCTGCTGTTCGCCTTGCTCAACGCCCTGATGGACTGGGCGCTGGCGAACACGCATTCTTCGGTGGACCTCCGGCTGGACCTGACCCCCTGGCCGGTCAAGGCCCGGCTGAGCTGCCGCTTCGCCCACCGCTCGCTGGAGCTGCTGGGCGATGACGGCGAACACACCGATGCGACGCCGGGGCTGGACTCCCTGGCGTGGCGCCTGCTGGAGCAAACCGCCATCACGCTGGGCGTGCTGCCGCTGCGCGAGCAGGAGGCCGGGATCACGCTGCTGACGCTGGAATTCAACCAGCTCGCGCCCGACGAGGAGGCGCCGGCTGCCGTGGACAGCACGCACGCCAAGCTGGAAGCCGAAGCCGAGCGACTGGGCGGCAACTCCCGGCCGCTGGCGGGCTGCCAGCTGCTGATCCTGTCCGCCAACCGCGAGCTGCGTGCCGAGGCCCAGAACGCCGTGCGCCACATGGGCATGCTGGTGGACACCGTCACCAACGTCGCCGAGGCCGGACAGTTCTGCGAGGAGGGCCTGCCGCACGTGCTGATCTTCGACGCCGCGCTGCGCAGCGAGCCGCTGCTGGCGCTGATCGCCGGCATCAGCCGCGATGCCCCTGATTTCTGCTTCGTGGAAATGTTCGATGGCGAGCACCGCACCCAGCTCTCCACCGCCACGAGCGACGGCGTGGCCCGCATCTCGCGCCGCCACCTGCCGGACGCCTTGCCGTCATTGCTGATGTTCGAGCTGGCACGCAGGCCTTGAGCGATTTCCTAGAATGCAGCCCATGCTGTCCCGCCGCCTCCTCGCCCCCGCCCTCGCCCTCGCCCTGATCTGCGCCGCCGCGCTGTCCGGCTGCGCCCGGGAGGCAGCGCCCGCGGTCGAGTACACGCTGCTGGACGGCCAGAAGGTCAGCTCCCAGCAGTGGGCCGGCAAGGTCATGATCGTGAACTTCTGGGCCACGAGCTGCGCGACCTGCGTGAAGGAAATGCCCGAGATCGTCGCCACCCACGAGAAGTTCAAGGCCCGCGGCCTGGACACCGTGGCGGTGGCGATGAGTTACGACCCGCCCGCCTTCGTCGCCCGCTTCGCCGAGACGCGCAAGCTGCCCTTCGGCGTGGCCATCGACAACACCGGCAGCGTGGCCAACGCGTTCGGCCCGGTGCAGATGACGCCGACGACCTTCCTGATCAACAAGCGCGGCGAGATCGTCAAGCGCTACGTCGGCGAGCCCGATTTCGCGGCCCTGCACGGGCTCATCGAAAAGCTGCTCGCCGAGACCTGACCGGCGCGGTCAGGCCGCAGTCGGGTTCAGCGCCGCGTGGGCCTGCTGGTCTGCGTGGTAGCTGGAACGCACCATCGCGCCCACGGCGGCATGCGTGAAGCCCAGCTCGTAGGCTTCCTTCTCGAACTGCTTGAAGGCGTCGGGCGTCACATAGCGGCGCACCGGCAGGTGGTGGCCGGACGGCGCCAGGTACTGGCCGATCGTGATCATGTCGATGTTGTGCGCACGCATGTCGCGCATGACCTGGCGGATCTCGTCGTCGGTCTCGCCCAGGCCCACCATGATGCCGCTCTTGGTCGGCACGCCCGGCACTTCTTCCTTGAAACGCTTGAGCAGGTTCAGGCTGAACTCGTAGTCCGACCCCGGGCGCGCTTCCTTGTACAGGCGCGGCGCGGTTTCGAGGTTGTGGTTCATCACGTCCGGCGGCGCGGCCTTCAGGATGTTCAGCGCGCGGTCGGCACGGCCGC
>RXJW01000117.1 GCA_003963005.1 Burkholderiales bacterium | reverse complement strand
GCTCGAGCCGCCGCCGGATCAGGTGCTCAGCAAGCATCGGGCTGGGTGCACAAGACTCACTGGATTGGGTGCTCAGATGGGACCGAAATATGCAGCTACGGCAAATCGAGCTGGCAAAGAGTCCTGGCGGTACCTGGATGCAGTCACACCGCGGCTCTGCCTGAGTTTTATAGCTTTCGACTGTCACGCCCTTCCGTTGTGGATGGCCTGGTCGGCAATGCGGACACCGAAATCAGGCCCCAGACAACCTGAAGGATTTGACATGTCCGCGAACGATGACGCTCGTGAGCAGCGTTTCAAAGCTCAAGCCGAACGGCTGCGCGAGTTTCTCGCGTCGGCCGGCGTAGATCTCAAACACACAACGTCGCTCCAGGCCATTGCTTGCATGCACGGGGCCAAGGATTGGCGCGCCCTCCTTGCTGGCGACGTGGCTCCGGAACCGTTCCGTGAGCACCAGCCCGGACAGCCGTCCGGTGCACATCAGTTTGCAATCGTCTCTCAATACCCCACTGTGACCACCGTGGCGCTTGCGCCGACGCGGGAACTCGCACTGCATGCGTTCTTGCAAGAAGCCCGGATGATTCTTGACGTGTATGGCCCCGCCGATTCGGTGCGCTTCGTTGGACAAGACATCGACTCAGGTCTTCCGGCCCTCGTGTTGATGATCGGCGACATGCCCTGGGTGACGCTTCAGCATCCGTCCATCGTCGACGGCCTCGGCGTGGCCAAGGGCAGGGATGGCTCGCACCAACTCCAGCAAGCAAAGCTCCCCAGGCTGCACGGACTCGAGAAGGCGGAGTCCTTTTTCTCCATCGCCGTGGCCATCGGTGAGGCCTTCGCCACCCGCAAGGAATGTGACCTTCAGCCTCGAGCCACGGCTGCAAGTCACAGCATGGCCGCCCACATGATGGCGATTCCCTTCGACGAAGTGGTCGTGTCACTCGCTGTTGAAACCCATGAAAGCCTTGGGCCTCCGAGGGTCGGCGCTGATCCTGCAGAGCTCCTTCGAGCGATCGACAAGATCAAGCTGATGCACACCTCTCTTGCCGTTCTTCGTTGAGGAACTTCAATGGACACAGGCCTGAAGTTTCAAGCTCCATCCGACACCAACGATTCCGGCGCAACGGAGCGTGCCTGGGAATGGCTACGAGAGCATCACGAGGACGTTTCCATGTCTGTCTTTGAGGCGGCAGTCTTAGCCCTGTTGCCGCAAAACCAGCAGATCCCCGAGAACTCGCCTTCACTGAATCGATTCATTCTGTTCAATGCTCAGGAACTTGCTCTGATCGAGTTCGTCGTTGATCCTGAGGCGCAGTCCGACGAAGGTCGCCTCGTCGATCTCGCCATAGCCGCGCCTGGTCACTTCTCTCCGCAGCAGCGCGTGTACCTTCGTCGTCTTTCCGGAACGCCAATGCGGCTATACCAGGCGACGCGCGTGAATCCCGGGAGCTCAGTCACCCTGGTTGACGTGTACTCGCGGACCTCGCCCATGGTCACGGTCGTTGAGAAAACGCTCTCCCGACAACTCTCCCCAGGGGACTTCATCGGCGCTCGCGTCCTGGACCTCTCGACTCACAGAGTCCTTGCTCAAGGGTACTGGCCGATCCACCCATCTTCAGCCGGCCCGCTGATGCATCACCTTGAGCAAGCAGCCCAGGAAAATGGCGACTGGGCGCTCGACAGATCCATGGCCCGGATCATCGCGCAGTGGTGGCTCTCCGACATGCTTGCGCCCGCAGATGTCCCGATGTTCGACGATGTCACCGGCGAGCCCCTGATGCTGATCACCGACTCGTACAAGATCTTGAATCGGCAGGAGCTAGCAGCCCGCCTCAACACCAGATCAGACACAGAACGGACCAGCGCTTTCGGCTGGATTCGCCTTTCTCCGCCGGGAATGAAACCGGCGGAGATCCCGTCAGGTGGCCGCGTGCTCTCTACCCACCGCATTGGGTCCGAGAACAGCAACCAGGGCATGCTGGCTTCGATCTATGAGGAAGCAAAGGCCCCAGGGACGCTGTTCATCTTCTACAAGTCCGACAAGTGGGCAGCAGATGGGCGCCGTTGGTTTGAGCACGTTGCCGGCCCTTGTGCGTCGTTCCTTGCAACTGATCGACAGGACCCCGGCGTACTAGCCAAGGACATGCGCGCAAACCCCGGTCGCTACGAGGCCGAGATGGCTGCAGAGCGTGATCGCATCGGCCTCGACCCCGCCAACCTGACCGCGGTCATCCAGGCTTCGAACGAGTCCCTTTATGCGGACTGGTCTACCACTCCGCTTCCTATGCTGGACAACCTTACCCCTGCCGAAGCTTGCGCGACGCGAGAAGGCCAGGAACGCGTGCGTGGCGTGCTGGGGCTCTACGTGAGCAACGAAGCTGAGCTTGCCAGGCGAGACGGCCGGAAGCCCGCTTCCTTCCGGTTCCTCTACGAGCAGGTGGGGATCAAGCCCTGACCGGGTCGCTCAAACCGTACAAAGGAGAGTTCATGACCGATCGCGTTCATGACGCCGCGGAGGCGGATGCATGGTCGACCCTGGCGCTTACTCAGGTGCAGAGCTATCGCGCGAGCCTCAAAGACATCAGCACATGGGTGCGGATTGGAGCGGCCCCCCAGCTAAGGTCGGCGCCGTGGTGATCTCTTGGGAGCAGTGGATTCGCGACACCAAGTTGCACGACCTGGCGCAGCAGCTTTTTCTTCTTCTTCCGGAGAGCTCTGCACTGGCCCACGTTGGTCGTTCCGGAGCCGCGATTGTCGACCTCAAAATACTGGATTCCGGCAGGCTCTATGCGCGATTCAAACCAGGCAGCGCGAGAGCCGCCGTCAATGGCGCGTCGACCTATTGGCGTAGGCCGACCGGTTACCCCGCGCTTCTTGCGCCTGAGGTGTCGGCAAGCCTGATCAGAAGCCCTGCTGGCGGATTGCGAGTCTCATCCCAGTGTGGCTGCGGTACCCCCTCGCCGTGCAGCCATGCACAGGACGCTGTTGTGAAGCTGGCGTGCGGACTTCGGCCTGACCTGCGCGATTTCCTCAGCGACGAGGTGGCGGTGGCGCCGTATCGTGTGTCCGCCACGGCGGCTCAGCTCCTGCAAGGGCTCGACGATGACACACCGTTGACTGAGACCGAGATCACGCCCGAGCTAGACCAGGCGATGGTGTATCGACTGGCCCGCGATGCCAACGGCATCCTGTCGATTCTCACGGTCACCATCTCCCCCATCCTCAAGTCTGGCGGTTTCTCGGCCGCCCGAGAGACGCCGGTGCTGCCGCTGGTGCTTCTGGACCTCATCGGTCGTGGCCACAAGTCAGGTCGCTACGACTACGACGGCGACCTGAAGGCGTATGCGCAGGCTGTCGACGTCAGCATCGCGCGTCACCTCTTTCTTGCTGGCGCGCTCGGTGAGACTGCGGGAATCTCGCTGCACGGGTTGGACGCTGGTGGCTGGTGGGACCTGTTGACCCGCTCGGGCAGGCTCAAGATCGAAGACGCCGCCCCAAGCGCCTTGGAGCCCGGCCCGATCCTTGGCCTTCAGACCGCTTGGAGCCGTTCACTGGAAGGGCGTTGGCGACTCAGCTCGTCGTTGGACGGTGGTGCTTTGCTGGTCCCGACCACGCCGCTCAAGTACGTGCGAGGCGGCGTCACCGGGCCGGTGATCGGCGAGTGGTCGAAGGGCCTCAGCACTCTCATCCGGAACGCCGAAGGTTTGAAGGACGGTGACTTGGTTGCCGTGCGAGCGCACCTGGTGCAGCGGGCAATGCACGCCATTGCTCCCCCAGAGATCACCGTCGTCGACGGCGGGGCAATCCAGCCGCAGGCGGTTTTAGAGTTTTCGTGGGTGCCGGACGAGGAGCATTTCGACGCGACCCGTAGCTTCCGTCATCGCGGCAAGGGCAGGGCTAAGTTGCTGCTCCACTTCGACTATGGTGGCGTGGCAGTGCGGGATCAGACAGGCTCCACTGTTGAACGGTGGAGTGGTCACACCAAGACTGTCTTTCAGCGCGACGGGAAGTTCGAGCGTTCCTGCTTGAAGACGCTCAAGGACGCCTGTGGCCGTGCAAAGACGGCGGGGCTGTCGATCGACCTCGGCCGAGTCGACTACTTCGACGAAGACGCCGTGGGCCGCCTCGTGCGATTCCAGCGGCAGTCGGTGCCAGTGCTCGTCGAGTCCGGTTGGCGTGTCCTGTTGAGCGAGTGGTGGCCAGGGCGCACGGTACGCCCTGTCGAGTTCGAGACGCAATTCGGCGACGAGGTCAAGGGCTGGCTGGACTTCTCCATGACCGCCAAGGTCGACGGCTACGTCATCAACATGCTCGACGTGCTGATGAAGATCCTCGACGACGACGTGGTGTTGGCCAGTCTTGCCGACGGGTCGGCGGGCTCATGGTCCTTCAAAGTCGACAACGGGTATTGGGTCGAACTGACGCGGACGGAGCTGGCAGGTCTACTCCCGCTGTTGAAGGCATTGCGGATTGACGCGCAGACAGGGAAAGCACGACTCACCCGTTTCGACGTCGGCGCGCTTGGGTCGGCTCAGTCCGCCATCGACGTTCGGCTGGGCACCAGCTCGGCGCTGGCTGACATGGCTGAGAAGCTGGCCGCTGCCCCATGCAAGCTGCCTGACCGAACAGTCTGGGCACTCGAGCGGCCGGCTCGCCTCTACCAGGCGGTCGGCGCAGGCTGGTGCGCGGCTCGCCGGGCGCTGGGCCTCGGAGGTGTCATAGCCGACGAGTACGCCGTCGGTAAGACCCTTCAGACGCTGTTGACGGTGCACGACGCAATTGAAGAGACCGAGGCCCCGACCCCTTCATTGATCGTGGTGACCAAGACGCTGTTTTTTGAAGGCAGGTGGCAAGGTGAGTTGCGCGCCTTCCTTCCGGAGATGCGTGCAGTGGAGATCGGGGCCGGGCGCTTCGTTCGGCGTCTCGATGCTCTAGAAGGCGCGCATGTCGTCGTGACCACCTACGATGTCCTCGCTCGACATGCGGAGGCCTTCGCGGCCATCGCGTGGAACGTGATCGGCTTCGATGAGGCTCATCGGCTAGGTAACCCGACGACCAAGGTATACCGTGCGGCAGATCTGCAGCGGGCACGCCAGAAGCTGGCGATCACCGGCAGCCCCATGCAGAACTCGCCACGTGAGATGTGGGCGATCATGAACCTGGTCGTCCCGGGGCTGCTGCGCGATCAGGCGTGGTTCAAGAAGGCTTTCCCGCGGCTCCATGCGATTCCGACGCTTGGCGCCGATTCCGTTGCCAGCGGGAAAGCCGAGCAGGTCGCGCAGGCGGAGCAGGCCAACAGGGCCCGCCTGATGTGCCTTGGCAAGATGATCAGCCCCTTTCAGTTGCGCCGCACGAACAAGGAGTTGGGCCGCTCGCTGCCGCCGATCGTGTCCACCGAGCGCCGCATCGCGCTGCCGCAGTGGCAAGCCATCATCTACGAAGGACTTCGCGTCAGCACCAAGGCGCGTCTTGAATCGCTCGTCGCCGCCGACCCCGCTGTGACGGCCAACAAGACGCATGTATTCGGGGTGCTGCTGGGCCTTCGTCAAGCGGCTTGCGATCCTCGCCTCGTGAAGAGCATCGGGCCGCTCACTTCGAGTGAGCCGTCCGGGAAGCAGGCGGCACTGCGGGAGATATGCGAGGAGCTCACCTCCGACGGCAAGCGGGTTGTCGTTGTGTCCGAGTGGACCGAGTGGCTGGACCTCATGGCCAACGACCTGCGTGCGGGTGAAATCGTGGCCGCATCGCTCACCGGGACTCTGTCGGGCCCCCAGCGCAAGGCGGAGATCGACCGCTTCAGGTCGGGCGAGGCCATGGTCATGTTGATCCAGCTGAATTTCGCGGAGGGCGTCGAGTTGCCGGAAGGCGACGCGATCGTCATCGCCGAGCCCTGGTGGAATGAGAAGAAGATCGAGCAGGCTGTGGGGCGGCTGCGGCGGGATGAGCGTGACAAGTCGATCAGCGTGATTCGGCTTCATGTTCCGGGCAGCGTAGAGGAGGGCGTGAAGCGGATCGCGAAGCGCAAGCTCGACGACATCGAAGCGGTGAACGAGGGCGGCCGAGCAGGCGCCGCAGGGTTGAGCGCCGAAGACATTGAGGCGTTCTTCGGACTGGCGGAGCGCGAGGACGACTAGACCGTGCCCTTGTAGATGACCGCGCCTCGATCGACTACCTAGAGCGCGCCGGCGGCGAGCAACTGCAGGGCGTGGTCGCGGCTACCGCCTTCCAGTTCGCCCGCCGTCGCGCTTTTGCTCGACCTGGACGGGGTGCGGCTCAAGGCAAGAGCCCTGAATTAGTCGAGCATTGCAAGCAGGCGATGGGGACCATGGGCCCGCCGGCGGTTGGACATCCGCCAGACGGTGCCGCAAAGTGCCTCTCATCGACGGCCGCGGCCGTCGCGCTGCGCCGCAAGACCGGCTGAAATGACCCCACCGGGCGGCCGAACAGGCCGTTTTTATTTATGTGCCGCCAAAGAGAAACCCGATAACTATGCTTATCGTGATGCTGCATTAAAGCGCCGAACGGCCTATGATGGCCGCGCACCGGGATGGTTGCACGCTATAAGTGAGTACACACATTGACGGAGACATGCGTGCGCTTGACGCACGGCTTGGTGAAGCCGCTTCCAGATCCGCGTCAACCAGGGCTTGGGCGGGCAGCTCAGGGGGCGCTACGTGTGTGCGGCTGGAATGCGACCGCTTCGAGGCCGGCGCACGGCGGCCGGGGATCGAGAGACGAGAGATCCGCGACGTGCCAGCCTGGGCGGCCCGTGACCCGATCCCGTCAGAGGGTTTCGTCCAGGATGGCTCGGAAGAGCTGCAGGACCTGGGGCTTGGGCAGTGCCAACTGCCTAGCTTCGACCGCTGCGCGCTGAAGTGCGGGGCGCAGCAGCTCGGCGCGATCTGCCGGTGGCTGGGCCACGCGATGCTGCGGGGCCACCACCATGGGCAGGCCGCGCCGTCTCAGCAGCACGCCTTCCATTTCCAGCATGGAGTAGGCCTTGGAGATGGTCATGTGATGCACCGCAAGGGCCTTGGCCATCTCGCGGACGGAGGGCACCTGGTCCCCGGCCTTGAGTTGTCCTGCTGCGACCCGCCGCTTCACCTGCTCGATGACCTGGCGGTAGATGGCATCGGATGCGTCGGTGCGGAGCTGGACGAGGCTGGCGGGGTTCATGCGTGCTGGCCGTGTGGCTGGCGACGAGGGTACGCAGAAGCCAGTTGCCCAGCGGAGAGCCGCACCTGCGGCCAGGTTGTCAGCGTGACGCGAACGCCTGCTGGTTACCGCGCGACGGCACTCGGCTTCCAGGCCGGTTGCGCGCGCTGCCGTAAATCGAGGTTATGATAATTACCGTAATCACTACGGTAGTTCACTATGGCCAAGCCCCTCGCCACCTTCGAGTCCGTGTCATCCGCCGCGATGGGCATCCTGGCCGAAGGGAAAGAGCCCACCCTTACTGAGGTCCAACGGCGAACTGGCGGCTCGTACACGACGGTCAAGCGCTACCTCCAGGAGTGGCTAGATCAACGCGAGAGCGAGGCCCAGTCCACGGCGCTTCCGGCGGAGGTCGAGGCCCGCGGACGGACGTTCGTCCAAGGACTGTATGCCCACGCGGTGCGCGCTGCCAATGCTGCCGTTGCGGAGCCGCTTGCTCAAGCCCAGGATGCCCAGAAGAAGGCCGAGGGCCGGCTGGCCGGCGCCGAGGCCGAGGTGCAGCGCCTGGAGGCCGTCGA